>JAGGUF010000069.1 GCA_021158595.1 bacterium
AATAGAAAAATCCGAAATCCGATCCAGCCCCTTGGAAAGGGGCTGTGGTCGATATTCGAGATTCGGATTTATCTGAGATTTAACATTTAAGATTTGGATTTGAGTTTTGACATTTGAGTTTTGAGATTTTATTTTGTTTTGGTCATTCGGTCATTAAGTATTGGAATTTAATTGGAGATTGGAATTTGGAATTTTTTACACTTTACATTCTGCGCTTCAGGCAATCCTCAGATTCTTACCAAGTGATTGGCAATTACAGATTATATAATTAAAAGTAGATTTGTAAAAAAGAGGGAATTAGGGCTAAAAAATTTTACTCTATTGGTAAAATCGTCAAGATATGCTATATTTATACCAAACAAGGATAGCACCTTCAAAATCTAAAGAAGGAAGATCTTTGTGGTCAAGAATTGTTTGTCAATATAATTGATGAGTAACTCTCGGCCACAAAGATTACAATTAAGGAGGAATAAGTGGCCGATAAGTAAGAAAGTTAGGAGGTGAGAAAAAAGTGAAAGGGGGAAAACTTAAATTGGAGGGTGTGTATCCGGCGTTAATAACACCGTTTACAGAAGATGACAAAATAGACACAGAAGGACTGAGAAAGATTGTGGAATATGTGACAAAAGGAGGAGTATCAGGAGTGGTTCCGTGCGGTACAACTGGCGAGTCAGCCACTCTGTCTCTGGAGGAACATAAAAAGGTCATAGAGACAGTGGTAAAATATTCAAGAGTGCCGGTTATTGCAGGAACAGGTTCTAATAACACAAAAGAGGCAGTGGAACTTACAGAATTTGCAGGGGACGTTGGGGCTGATGCAGCCTTAGTGATAACGCCATATTATAATAAGCCAAACAGGAGGGGACTGATGGAACATTATGAGAAAATTGCTGCTGTGGCAGACATACCAATCATTTTATACAATGTACCATCGAGAACAGGGCTGAATATGACACCAGATGTTGTTGTAGAGTTGGCAGAGATTCCAGAAATTATAGGGCTCAAAGAGGCAAGTAATGATTTGAACCAAGTAATGGAGATTATTGAGAGAACCGAAGGCAAGGACTTTGTTGTTCTTTCAGGGAATGATATTCTGACACTGCCTATGATGAGTTTAGGTGCGAAGGGAGTTATTTCAGTGGCAGCAAACATTGTGCCCAAAATGATGAGCACTCTGACAGCTGAAATGCTCAGAGGTAGGATAGATCATGCGAGGAAACTTCATTATGAACTGTTGCCCTTATTTAGAGCATTGTTTTTAGAGACAAATCCGATTCCGGTGAAGGCGGCGGCAGAGATGATAGGGCTTATAAAGAATAGCAGCGTGAGACTGCCTCTGGCGAAGATCAGTTGGGACAACGAAGACAGGCTAAGAGAAGTGTTAGAAAGACTAAGACTACTAAAATATTTGAAATAGCAAAGTTCAAAACTATTGAGGGGATTATATTTTTTATCCCCTTTTTATTTTTATTGACAATTTTCAAAAATCTCTGTAAGTTTTTTAAATTAACTTTTAACTATGCAGAGTCAACATCCTGCCTTTTTAATAAAAGGTAAAAAGAGCAAATCTCTTTTAGGAAAGAAGATAGTTTTAGGCATTACTGGAAGCCTTGCTGCGGTAAAGACAGTGGAGATGGCAAGAGAACTTATAAGAGAAGGGGCTGATGTATATCCAGTGATGACAAAAGCAGCAACAAGAATTATTCATCCATCATCAGTTCATCTTGCTTGTGGACGGGAGGTAATTACAAAGTTAACTGGGAAGGTAGAATATATTCAGTTTTTTGGAGGGAAGGACAAGGCAGATTTATTCCTAATTGCTCCTTGCACCGCTAACACCGTTGGGAAGATTGCTTCAGGGATAGGTGATACTACAGTGACTATTTTTGCAATGATGGCTTTTTCTTCAAAATGTCCTGTATTAATTGTTCCCGCAATGCATCAAGGATTATATGAGAATCCAATTTTTCAAGAAAATTTAAAAAAACTTGAAAAATTGGGAGCAGTGATTCTTCAACCTAAGATTGAAGAGGGAAAAGCCAAAATTCCTGATATAAAGGAGATTGTTCAAACAGTCAAAAAACTGGTTTCAAAAAATTGACAATATTTTATTCAGAATTCAATTTCTGTAAAAACCATGGTTAAGATTTGACGTAGAATGGTAAATTTGTTTTTTCTTTTTTATCTTAAAATATTTTTTGAATATTCTTCCTAATTAAAGTGTTTCTCATATTGCTGACGGACTCATTAAGGCCTTAACAAAATTAGAGCAATGATGTATAATAAAAGTAGGAGGTGGAAAGGTAGAGAAAATGAACGGGAAAGTAAAGATAGATATTAATAGTGATGTAGCACAATGCCAGCTAGTAGTGAAGGAAGACTTTTTACGACGTTTTGGTATATATAGAGAGATTGAAGAAGTTACAAACTTAGAGAAGGACAGGAAAGAAAGAGAAGGAGCAAAAAATGATATAGCCTATGCACTTCTTAAAATGTTTTCTGAAATGGTGGGGTGCGGAAAGGGAGAAATAAGCATAGAGATAAAAAAGATGAGTGAAATAAGAAATCAAAAATGGGGTAAAAGCATATTTGCTTGAACCCCTTTTTTATTTGAAGGATACAGGTGTAATTGCCAACAATTTTGGTAAGGCTCTGATATTCTCCCACCCTCACCTGGAGGAGAGAAATCCGAAATCCGAATATCGAACGCAGCCCTTTTCCAAGGGGCTGGGCGACAAAGCGCAAAGCTACAGCGTAAAGCTAATTCCCTCCCCCACCTAAGAGGTGAAGTAGGAAGTAGGAAGTAGGAATTTTCCCACCCCCACCTATATCC
>JAGGUF010000017.1 GCA_021158595.1 bacterium
AACACCTCCACCCCTTCTTTTGCTCTTTCTATAAGTTTATAGGAGGTGGTTATGAAGCTTGTAATGACTTCCCATGTGATGAGACGGTTTTTAGAGAGGACGATTAAGACAAAACTTGAGAAAGCTTTTTTGGTGCCACCGAAAATAATAACAAGCTTAGATATTGTAAATTTACCGATAAATAGAATCAAGGAGAAGGGTTACCTGTATGCTTATTATCCAGGACAGAATGAATTGTTTTTCTTGCAGGTTAAAGGTGGCGAATTAGTAGTAAAATCGTTTATTGTATTGCAACCAGTTTTGGAGGAACATTTGAAGAAACTTATCGAGGAAGGACATTTGAAGAAGGTGGGAGAGGAATATCCTGTGTTTTAATTTTCGCAGTATTTATTTGCCAGAGGGGACCTTGGTCCCCTTTTCTTTTTTTTAAAAAAAATTAGTGATATAATGAACCAATGAATTAAGTAAAAACATGAAACTTTCTGTTATTATTCCTGCGTATAATGAAGAGAAAAGATTGCCAAAAACCTTAAAGGCGGTTGATGAATATCTTAGAAATCAAAATTATGATTATGAAATTATTGTTGTCAATGATGGTTCAAAGGATGACACTGCTCTGGTGGTTAAAGATTTTAAACCACAAATTGTAAATCTAAGGTTGATAGACAGAAAAGAAAATAAAGGGAAGGGATATACAGTAAAAGAAGGAATGTTAAATGCAAAAGGAGATTATCGCTTGTTTATGGATGCAGATAATTCTACAACTATTGATCAGATAGAGAAGATGTGGCCATGGTTTGAAAGAGGATATGATATAGTTATTGGTTCCAGAGATATTAAAGGAGCGGTTCTAGACCCCCCTCAACCACTTTATAGAAGACTTGTTGGAAAAATTTTTAGACTTGCCCGAGACATTATTTGTGATATTTGGGGAATTTATGATACTCAGTGTGGCTTTAAATGCTTCAAAAAAGAGGTGGTTGAGACAATTTTTCCTAAACTTAGAATTGAGAGATTTGCATTTGATGTAGAAATTTTATTACTTGCTAAAATGCATGGATTTAAGATTAAAGAAATTCCGGTTTATTGGAGAAATAACCCCGATAGTAAAGTAAAATTTAAATCTGCCATTAGGATGGGCTTGGATTTATTTAAAATAAGATGGTATCAATTAAAAGGATATTATGGCCAAAAAGAAAAAAGAGGTTAAATTTCCTACAGAACTAAGATATGATACTGCCTCAAAAGACTGGGTAATTATTGCTACAGGCCGGGCCAGGCGACCAGAACAATTTAAAAAAGAGAAGAGAAAAAAAGTTGTTGTCTCAAAAAAAGGATGTCCTTTTTGTGAGATTACCTCGCAAGCTCCTCCAACCTTGGTAATGGTGAATGGAAAAGTATACAAAGGTAAAGATATCCCAAAGAACTGGAGCCTGGTAGTAATACCTAACAAATATCCGGCTTTTGTGCCCTATGAGAAAATAGAGGTGGAAAAAGTAGGACCCTTTTTTCAGAAGCTTCCTGCAGCTGGATTTCATGAGGTAGTGATTACGAAAGATCATATGAGACAGTTGGCCCAGCTTTCTGTGGATAAGATAAAAGAGGTTTTAGATGCATATCATTTAAGATACTTAGCTCTCAAGCGAAAAAAATTTGTAAACCATATTTTTATCTTCCATAACCATGGGCAGGAAGCAGGAGCTTCAATTTTTCATCCCCATTCTCAAATTGCTACTACTCCCTTAATTGATAGAGACCTCCAAAGAGCATTAAATTCTGCCAAAAGATTTTACAGAAAACATAAAAAATGTATTTATTGTGAAATGAATAAATGGGAGGAAAAAGCCAAGGAGAGAGTTGTTTTTCTAAATGAAGAGTTCATAGCTATTTGTCCTTTTGCCTCTAAGGTTGCGTTTGAAGTAATAATTTCCCCAAGAAAACATAGGCCCTATTTTGAAAAAATTACCGAAAAAGAAAAAAGATATTTAGCAGAAGCTTTTAAGGTGGTTTTGGGCAAACTGTTTAAAGGGTTGGGTGATCCTGCCTATAATTTTTATCTTCATACTTCTCCTTGTGATGGCAAAGACTATCCTTACTATCATTGGCATTGGACGATTTTACCCAAAACATCAATTCCTGCAGGATTTGAATTTTCTGCAGGCATGGAAATTTCAACCATTGAGCCAGAAGAAGCAGCGCGCTATCTAAGACAAATTAAGATTTAATAACCTTTTTCTAAAGGCTTTCTTTAAGGAAAACATGAAGAAAATTTTCATAATCGGAAACTGGAAGTGTAATCCTACCTCTCTGTCTGAGGCAAAAAATCTTTTTTTATCAATTAATAAAAAAATAAAGAAAAAAAGAAAGATAGAAACTGTGATTTGTCCTCCTTTTGTGTATTTATATCCTTTGGCCCAACTTAATCGGGGTCATAAAATTGTGTTAGGAGCTCAAGATACCTTTTTTGAAGAGAAAGGTGCTTTCACAGGACAAGTGTCTGCAGTGATGTTAAAAGATTTGGGATGTAAATATGTAATCGTTGGACACAGCGAAAAAAGAGCTCATGGAGACAACGATGAGATTATTAATAAAAAGATACATATTCTTCTGAAAGAAAACCTTACTCCCATTTTGTGCATTGGGGAAACCAAAGAGGAAAGAGAGAAGAAACAAACATTTGAGAAAATAAAATACCAGATTCAAGAAGGACTAAGGAAAGTGGCAAAAAAATATCTTCATAAAGTAATAATTGCCTATGAACCTATATGGGCTATCGGCACAAATAAACCCTGCCCTCCGGAGAGTGTGTTAACCATTTCAATTTTTATTAGAAAAACTTTTTCAGCCCTTTTTGGTTTAAAGAAAACAGATAAAATTGCTATTCTCTATGGAGGAAGTGTCAATGCTGATAATGCAAAAAGGTATGTAGAAGAAGCAAGAGTAAATGGGTTATTAATTGGAAGCAGTTCCCTGAAGGCAGAAGAGTTTCTCAAAATAATCTTTTCTTTTTATTGAAATTTTATTAGTTTTTTGGTAGAATGCCAGAAAGTTATGCAAGAACCCATCTTTAAAGGAAAATTTTATAATCCAACAAAAGGATACCTCAATTTCAATAAAGTGATTGAGGAGATTTTTTCTTTTATGAAAGAAGATCCTGAGAAAGAATATGAAATAGTTGTTGGCTGCGATTCTTCCTCAGGGGAAGCTCCATATTTTCCAGTAGCTATTGTAATTTTAAGAAAGAAAGCCGGAGGGAGATTTTTTCTAAAAAAGATTAAATATCATAAAAAGAAATTTTACAATCTTCATCAACGCATTTTAGAAGAAGTCTATCTTTCCTGTCAGTTAGCTTTAGCTTTAAAAGAGCGTATTGAGGAACAAGTGAAAACGATTCCGGAGGCGAATTATGAGTTCAAATATAT
>JAGGUF010000002.1 GCA_021158595.1 bacterium
CACATCACCTTTCAGTAAGTCACTTCCACTTAGCTCTAACTTTGCTCTTAAAAGAACTCGGGGAACGTTGCCTTTTTTCCCTTTCTCATAACCATAATAACTCCCATCCAGAGGATCAGTTGGAATAGAAGAAATCATACCACTGTCTACTAAGTTCTTTCCTGGACCTGTGGTGCTCTGAAGATCATAATAGGTACCTTCTGCTGCACCAGGATACTCTCCATACTGATCATAATACATTCCCAAGGCGTTGGCGATTTCTGTAAGATCAGAGGCTCTTCTTGAATCACGAGCCTTCTTTCTGGCACTTCCTGTAGCAGCAATGATAATAGCAGCCAGAATGGCAATAATAGCAATAACAATCAATAGTTCAATCAAGGTAAAACCCTTCCTTCTTCTCTTTATCATAACCTAATTTATTTTATTTATTTTATTAATTTTCTCGACCTTTTAGGGTAGAAAATGCATTTTAGAATTAAGTGTACAGTTTCACCACATTGTTTCCAATATCTTTTACAATAAAAGGAATTTCCACCCCCACCTGTATCCTCCCCCTCCCAAAGGGAGGGGGAGGATATAGGTGGGGGAGGGAAAGTCAAATCCAAAGATTAAAGAGAAATCTGTTCTAATTGTTAACCACTTGCTGAAACTTTACAATTAAGGAACTCCTTCTTACTTACCTCTATTTTCTATTTTTTTTATTCCCTTGTCAAGGGGGGTAGAACTCGTTGGGTACATAGGGTACAGTTAAAGGGTAATTGTCAACCACTTTGGTCACAAAGTTTTTCACTTATCCTCTTCAGGGTTAGAGGGTGAAACTAATCCTACCCCTCCTTAATCCTCCTCCCTCTGGGAGGGGAGGATTAAGGAGGGTTCTCTCAATTATCCTCCCCCTCCCTCTGGGAGGGGGAGGATATAGGTGGGGGGAGGAAGTCTTTTCTTCTCTTCTCCAAGAGAAAAACAAATTTGGTTGAATTTTTCGACACCTGTGGAAAAATTCAACTTCCTCTCTCAAGAGTTTTAGAATAAAACCCTCTCTCCTCTCTATCCTGACATTCTCATTGTTCAGAGGAGAACCAAAGAGGGTTTTCCTTCAAAAAGGTCTCTGCCAAGCAGAGACCTTTATTCAATAAGGAAGTTTTCTAAAATCTTTTTCTCTCAAAGTTTTTATGAGAATGGAAGGATTTCCTGAAAGGCTTTTTTTCAATTGGCCTGGCTTCACTGACTACAATATTTCTCCCTTCAAACTCTTTGCCATTAAACATCTCTATCGCCTTTTGGGCTTCCTGTTCAGAAGACATCTCTACAAAACCAAATCCCTTTGACCTGCCGGAGAATCTATCCACAATAATAGAGACAGAATTTACAGTGCCAGCCTGAGAAAACAAATCCTTAAGGCTCTCTTCTTTCGTGTCATAAGAAAGACTTCCTACGTAAAGTTTCTTTCCCATTTTTTCTAAGATCTAATTAATTTTTATTCTGCTCAGGGATCTTATCCCAAACAGAATTACGACCTACTCCTAACCTTCTTACCCTAATTCTATTAGAGCAAGAATTAGAGAGTACGACCCTCCTTCTGCCAAGAAAAGGATGGGTTATTGAAAGGATACACCCCCTTTTTACTTTTGTCAAATTTTACTTGCAAATGGGCCAGGCTCATAAATCAAAATGCAAATCTCAAATCTCTCCCCCACCTATATCCTTCCTCTTTCAAAGAAAGATCCTCTTCCAAAGAAAGATGGAGGATAAGGAGGACAAGGAGAGGAAATTAGGGTGGGTATTCTATATATTTGCATTTAAAATTTCTTTTTTGATTTATGAACCTATCTCACTCTCAAATTTTAATTGATGAAGAGTCAGGCGGAGATATCTTCCATTTTCGAATCAAGAAAGAAAGCAAAAATGGGATTATAATAAAAGCAACCGAAGCACCGATTAAAACTGAATAAAGTTCTGTTCTAATTAGACCTTTTTCAAACAAAAATTTTATAATCACAATTGAGGTTGAAAATCTTACTCCCAAAGCAATTCCCATAAAAATTGAAGGTTTTTTCCCCAGTTCTTTTTTCCCGACAAGATAACTCGCTAAAATCTTAGCGCTATAAGTCACTGCTATTACCAAAAGGATTAATAAAGGAGAAGAGAGTAAATAGTTTACATTAATATCTGTCCCTACCCAAAAGAAAAAGATGGGCCCCAAAAGGGCGTAGGTTAAAAATTTTATCTGAGGTTCTATTGCTTCTGTTCTTTTTTCTGGTAAAAAATTTCTAACTACTATTCCGGCTAATATTGCTCCAATGGCTGTAGCCTCAGCAAAATCTCCCAAACCAATAAATAAAAAGAAAATACCTAAAACCAAAAGAGAAATCGCCTCAATGTCTTTTACCTTCATCAGAGACACCTCTTTTCTTAATTTAATTATCCCAAAGGCAAGTAAGAATAGACCAAACAAAGAAAACAAAATAAGAAAGAGTTCCCAGATATTTACAACCTTCTCAGTTGCTCCAGTTAAAATCGGAACAGCCAATATCGCTACCACTATTGTGAAAACCTCAATAACATCATCAAGGGTTCCAATTCCTAAAATAGATTGTCCTAATTTTGTTTTGGTTAGTTTAAATTCATCTAAAATTGGAATCAAAACTGCTTCTCCTACAGTTGCGAAAGATAAAGCTGCCAGAATGGAAATGAACCAACTGTATCCAAAGACAAAGTGAACTAATAAACCTCCAAAAACTGCCTCAAAGAAAATAATTGAAAAGGTGGACTTTATTATAAACCGTCCGAGTTTTTTTATTTTCTCTAAATCCAATTCAAAGCCAATTAAAAAGAGCAAGAAATACATTCCCAGCCAGGCCAAAAATCTAAAAGTTTCAGAAGAGGTAATCTCTGAGAAGGGGTTGTAAAAAGCGAAAATTAAACCCAAAATTAGAGCAGCAAAAATCCAAGGAATTCTAATTTTTTCCAGTAAAATCCCGAAAAAGAAAGTAAACAAGAATATTCCGCCTAAAAGTAAAAATATGCTCATACTTCGGTTTCATGTCTTGAAATAAAATACCATTTAGTGACTTCAACTAAAAACATACTTAAAATACCAACCCCAATTAAAATCAGCCAACTTCCAATTCCTAAGGGAACGGTATGTAAAATGGTTTGAAGAGGAGGAAGATAAACAGCCAAAGCAAAAGCCAAAAAGACCACAATTGAAGAAATAACTAACCATTTATTGGAAAAGGGATTAATCTGCCAGATATTCTTTCTTAAACTTTTAAAACAATAGATAACAAAAGCAGTATCAATGCAAATTGCTCCAAAGATAACTGTCCTCACATAATCTAAATTTAATCCTAAATGTCCCCATAAATACCAGAATAAAATAAGCGTTAAAAATTCATCAATCAAGCCGGTACCAAATATCAAAATTTTCATCTCTTTGGTCAAAAGAGGGGCCTTGGCTGGGGCTGGTTTTCTTTTCATTATCCCTTTCTCTTTTGGCTCAAAGGCGTAGGTAATATCTGGCAAGGTATCCTCAACAAAATTATTCCATAAAATTTGAACTGGCAAAATGGGCAAGGGCCAACCAAAAATAATCTTGGCAAATCCAATTAAAATAATCGAGGTGAAAGAATCAGCCAAGATATAAGAAATTGATTTTCTTAAATTATCCAAAATCACTCTTCCCTGCTCAATGGCTTTAATAATAATTGAAAAACTATCATTCAATAAAACCAAATCTGAACTTTCCTTAGCCACCTCTGTACCAGAACCCAAGGCAATTCCAATGTCTGCTTTTTTTAGGGCTGGAGCATCGTTTACTCCATCTCCGGTCATTGCCACCACCTTTCCTTTCTCTTGCCAGGCCTTGATAATTCGCATTTTATGTTTCGGCTCTACTCTGGCAAAAATTTGAATTTTTTCTAAAATTTTTCCCAAATCTTTGTCAGAAAGTTTGTCTAAATCTTTACCTTCCAAAACACTTTCTTTTTTCAGTTCAAAACCAACCTCTTTGGCCACAGCAATTGCCGTCAACTTATGATCTCCGGTTACCAAAACCGGCTTCATTCCCGCTTGTTTGCAAACCTCAATCGCCTCTTTCACTTCTGGTCTCAAAGGGTCCTTTAGAGCAATTAAACCCACAAAATTGAAATCACTTGCCAACTCATTCAGATTTGACAGATTTGACATTTGAGATTTGAGATTTGAGATTTCTTTATATCCTACTCCAATTACCCTCAATCCCTTTTCAGTAAGTCTTTCCAGTTTTTCTGACCAACCCTTCTTA
>JAGGUF010000034.1 GCA_021158595.1 bacterium
CTACAAACATCTTGGCTGAATTTTTGGTATTTTGCATTTTGGCTGGATCGTAATACCACCCTCCTACACTTGGATCATAGGAGTAATCCATACTCCCAGAGCGATCGATGACAAGGACGACGTCGACACCTGGAGGTATTTCCATTGTAAAATCCTTTAACTTAAATTCACCGCCATTAAACAGGTCTAAGTCTACTGTTCTTTGAACACCTTCGATAATAGTCTCACCTATCCATTGCCAGAAATCCCAATCCTTTCCCATCTTTTTCCAAATTCCAATATCAGGAGATACATCTGGATTATTCGTCCAGTGAGCAATCCAAAGATTATATTGAGCCACGGAATCTTCTAGGTAGTTTTTAGCATAACCGCTATTCACATATATAATTGGTTCAACACCTATTAAGTTTTCTACAGTATCCATCCATTCGTGTATCCAATCAGATAATTCCTTTTTTCCTAGATTTTGACCTGGACATTCGATGCAGTGACCCTCATTATCTTTTATGTCTTCTATGTCTAAAGCTGGTCTAAGGAATTTCTTTTTATCTTCAAAACTTAGCTCATTTAAAAGTTCATTAAAAAATTTTACGAAAGATTCAGCTTCATCTTTAGCGTTATATCTATTTACCACTGGTCTTGCGAAATGCCAAATACTTACTAACATACCAGCATTAAGAGCCTCTTTTACATTTTCTTTTACTCCTGGTCTTGCCCAATAACTTCCTTCAATAAATCCTTCAGTAGCTTTGGTAAATACGAATTTATAGCCTTCTTGACGAAGCTTAGACCAGTCAATATGTCCCTCCTGCCAAGAAGCAAGATCAATTCCTTTCACTCTTTCTTGAGATAGAGCTTGGCCATGAAAAGAGAAACATATTAGTAGAAAGATAAAAATAATTTCTATACCGAAATTTACAACCTGTGAGATCTTGTTTTTTTTCATCCGTCTACTCCCTCGTTTGAGTCTGGTATTGAACACACAACTATTTCAGAAATTTAAAAGTTGAGAGTATTTTGTCAAAAACTTTAGCTTCTTCTGTTGGATCAAAATTTGGCGGTGGAACATCAAAAACACCGGGGTTAGCAACTGTAAAAACAAAATTTAGACTAATACATTGATTTCTTTTCATTGTGAGATAGCTTATAAAATGGTCACATTGACCCGTGCCACAATTGAATCCCTTCTCCTGTTTAAACTCAATATTGCTAATATAGACAGTTTCTCCTTTAGTGATATTTAGTGGATATACACCTAAAGGATTAGAGCATTTTTCCGGAGTAGCTCTTTTTGCAATTATTATCAACTTTTTATTCTTTAAGAGGGTCCCTTGAGGAAAAGGAAGTCTTATACTTACAGAAACGTATTCTTCTTTTTTAGTTTCTCCCAAAAACTCACCTTCTTTTGGATACTTCACCTCAAACCCATATTTCTCATTCCTGTAAGTTTTCCAATCAGAAGTATGGTTCTGACCTTCAATAGAGGAAGTAGCTGGTTCTATAGTAATTTGGGTAGAAAGTCGGCTTTCTTGGTTGGCAGGCAATTTACTTTGGGTAAAAATCACAAGACTTATTGCTATTACTGCAATTATCAAAATTAAATAAAAACTTTTTGGTATTTTATTTTTCATAGTAAGTTACCTCATATTAAAATTTTTCTTTTATTAATACCTCTCCTTGACGTTCTCTATACACATCTATATACTCCACTTCCCAATGTAAATTTATCTCAGGAATTATTTTTATCTTTGACATATCCACAGAATAACTAAAATCATCATCGCTAACTACCGTTTCACCAGGATTTATATTTCCCAGATAGACCTCTCCCTCATTAATGCTCACCTGATCAGAGGCATAAATTAAAGTAAATCTAACATTATAGAGAGGCTCTTGGCCTTTGTTTTCGACCTTTAATTTAAAAGTCTTTGTTAAAATTTCTCCATTTTGATTAGAACTAACTGAGACAAAATCTAAAATTTGAATCTCTTTAGGGGCATATACTTGAGCAATTTTAGCAGAAGTAACTCTAACTCCTAAAAAGAAAATTAAAAAACTAATTAAAATACATAATCTTTTTACCATACTTTCCTCCAAATTTTTTAAAATTATTAATTTTTAACCCTTTCTCTTCCTCCTCAAAATCCCGATGCCACCTAAACCAAAGCCAATAAGAATAAAAGTAGCAGGTTCAGGGACAGGGGAGATGTTTCCAGATTGAACATCAAGAGAAAGAGAGCCTCCATAGGCATCACCTAAAGCGGTAATACTAATGTCTAGTGAGCTTGTGCCAACGGCCAAGGTATTAAAAGTTAAGGTGGCTAAAGTAAAACTATCTGGCTGTAACGAATCTAGCTCTGAGACAGAAAGAAGAGAAAGTTCAGCAAGATTTATCGTGCCCGGAGTTGTTTCTCCCCATGATAAATCTACTGCTTCCCATAATGAGATATCACCTAAATATAAACCAAGAGTATAACCAGTAAAATCTAAAATTGCAGTATTATAAGTAACATTAAGGTCAAAAGTACCTAAAGAAGGCTCACTATAATCACCAAGCCCTGAAATGACCAGGTTAACACTAGCAGGATCTCCTACTACTACCTCTTGAGAGACAGGCTCAAAGCCAATAGTAATAGCCAGGACACTAAGGCTAAAAAACACTACAAAGCCTAAAACTACTGCTAAAAACAACGCCTTTTTCACATTTGACCTCCTAATTTAATAATTGGAAAATTTTTTCCCATTCTTGGCTTCCTTTAAACCTAAACCCTTTGTCCTTTGTATATATTATTTTTCTCCAATTGATGGAAAATTTTTTCATATTTTTGGAAAACTTTTTCCACTTTATAAAATCGACTGACATCTTAAACACCA
>JAGGUF010000041.1 GCA_021158595.1 bacterium
ATTTTTTGCCTTGGAACTCATACACTTGTTAGTTTAATTAACTTACTAACCTAATCGCTTCTTCAATTCTTTTTAGTGTTTTCTCTTTTCCCAAAATTTCTGCTATTTCAAAAGGTGGAGGTGACGCCTTTCTGCCTGTTAAAGCCACCCTAAGGGGCCAAAAGATTTTTCCTCTATCGCTTTCTTTTTCAGCCTCTTTTAGAAGAACCTCCTTGATTTTCTCTCTTTGCCACTCAGTCTCTTTTAGGTTCTTTAGAATTTTATAACATTTTTTGAGATTTTTTTGAATCTCCGAGTAGGAACTATTTTTCCATAATAGCAAATCAGGTTCATACTCTAATTCCTCCTTGAAAAAGAAATCAGATAATTCTCTAATTTCTGAAAGTCTCTTTAGTCTTTCCTGAAAAAGAGAGATAATATTTTTTAAATAATTGAAATCGATAATTTCTCTTGTCTCCTTGATCTTATATTTTTGATCTTTGATTTTTGATATTTGATCTTCAATAAGATATGGTATACATTTTTCTGTTAACTGTTCAGTTGGCATCTTTCTGATATAATACCCATTCATCCAGTCTAATCTCTGCCTGTTAAAAACCGCTCCTGATTTCTGAACCCGCTCTAATGAAAATCTTTTTTCTAGATCCTTCATTGAGAAAATTTCCTCGTTAGTTCCAGGATTCCAACCCAATAATGCCATAAAGTTTATCAAGGCTTCAGGCAGATATCCTTCTTTTCTATAATCGCCAATACTTACCGCTCCATGACGTTTGGAGAGTTTTGCTCTATCAGGACCTAAAATTAAGGGGAGATGAGCATATTTTGGGCGAGGAAAGCCTAAGGCTTCTTGTAACAAAATTTGCTTCGGTGTATTTGGCAAGTGGTCCTCTCCTCGAATTACATAGTTAATTTTCATCTCATAGTCATCAATTACCACTGCCAAATTGTAAAGTGGGGTAGAAAAATCTCGGGCGACTGCAATATCACCAAAAAGAGAGGTGTCAAATTCCAATTTTCCTCGAATTATGTCCTGAATCCTGATTATTTTCGAAGGAACCTTAAACCGCAGAATTCCCTTTCTTCCTTCTTTTTTATATCTTTCTATCTCTTCCTTTGTAAGATTTCGACAGTGTCCGGTATACCGAGGTGGTTCTCCTCGGGAGATTTGCTCCTGCCTCTGAGCCTCAAGTTCTTCCTTGGTGCAATAGCACCAATATAGAAATCCATTATCAAATAACTTCTTGATATATCTTTTATAAATTTCTTTCCTTTCTGATTGTCGATAGGGTCCATAAGGCCCAATATAATCCTTATTTAAGGCAGGTCCCTCATCCCATAAAATTCCCAACCACTTAAGATTTTCAATAATGTCTCTTTCCCATTTTGGAGAGGATCTTTCAGGGTCAGTATCTTCAATTCTCAAGACAAAGGTTCCTTGGTGTTGACGAGCAAAAAGATAATTGAAAAGAGCCACCCTGGCAGTCCCAATATGGAGCGGACCGGTGGGCGAGGGAGCAATTCTTACCCTTACTGAGTCCTTTTGGTGTAAAGGAAGATGATCCATAAAAGTCGTGCCTTTGGACACTCCAAAATTCGAAATTCGAAATTCGAAACAAACTCGAATGTTCAAATTTTCAAGTGTTCAAAATAATGATATTCCTTTTGAACATTTAGTCATTCGAATTTTGAAAATTGTTTCGTGCTTCGGATTTTCATTATTTAGGCGGCTTCCAATATAATTTCAGCCACTTTTCTTGCGGCATCAGGTTTGGCAAGTTTTTTACAATTCTTTCTCATCTGGCGATAGAGTTTTTTGTTTTCTATAAGTTGGGTTACTCTTCCAAAAATAAAGTTTGGAGTTATATTTATTTCCTCAATTACTATACCTCCTCCAGACTTTGCAAAATAATAAGCATTTTTTACTTGATGATTCTGGGCTCCTCCTTTTAGGGGCAAAAGTATAACTGGTTTTTCAAGGGCGGCTGTTTCAAAAATCACTCCTGCTCCTGCTCTCGATACTACTATATCAGCAGCCTTGTAAGCCAGAGCCATTTCTTTCTCATTAAGATATGGATAAAGATGATAATATTTTCTCTGCTCTTCTCTTAAAATTCCTTTTGTTAATAGTTCAACATTCTTGATATTTTTTGGCCCGCAAATATGAATTATCTCATATTTTTCCACATATTTATAAATTGCATCAACTAAGACACTATTAATCTTTTTTGCCCCCTGACTTCCACCCAGAAAAAGAATCACCTTTCTCTCTCCGGTTAGGTTGAAAAACCTTTTGGCCTCTTCTATTGATCCTTCAAATAAGCCCTGTCTTATAGGATGACCTGTAAGAATGGTCTTCTTTTTTGGAAAAAATTTTTCCGATTCCTTAAAGGAGATAGCGATTTTTTTAGAGAATAAAGAGGAAATTTTATTACTAATTCCAGGAACACTGTCTGATTCATGAACAATAATAGGAATTTGATAAAGCCACCCCACCATTACTACAGGAAGAGAACCAGGACCTCCCTTTGAAAAAATAACATCCGGCATAAACAGCCATACCTCTATTAATGCTTGAATAAGGGAAAAGGGGAATTTTAAAATATCGATAAGGTTTTTTAAGGAAAAATATCTTCTCCATTTTACTGAGATTATTTTCTTTACCTGTATTTTTTCTCTCTTTACCTCTTCTAATATTCTTTTCTCTATTGTTCCTCCTATAAATTTAAAAAGAGGAGAAATGGAAACTTCTTTTCCAAGATTTTCAATCTCTCTTTTAACAGCAACAATAGGAAATATATGTCCCCCACTTCCTCCTCCGGTAAATAAAATTCTCATACTGTTTTTCTGGAGATATTAATAAGAACCCCAGCCCCAATAAGACTACAAATAAGAGCAGAACTACCATAACTTATAAACGGCAATGGCATCCCACTGAAAGGAATTAATCCAGAAACGGCCATAATATTCAAAAATGCCTGCATTCCTATCCAGGATGTAATTCCAATTCCTAAAAGTTGGGAAAAAACATCTGGGGCTCTCTTTGCTATTATAAGACCTCTCCAGGATATCATCAAGAACAAAATAATAACTATAACTGAACCAATAAATCCAGTCTCCTCGCCCCATACAGCAAAGATGGTATCATTCATTGGTTGTGGAAGATAATTATATTTTTGGATTCCATTTCCAAGTCCCCTTCCCAAAATACCTCCGGAGCCAAGAGCAATAAGGGACTGGTTAATCTGATAACCCCTCTCTAAAACATCCTCTTGTGGGTTTAAAAAGGTTAAGATTCTTTCTGCTTGATAAGGAAAAAAATAAAATGCACTGAGAAAGAGAATAACTATACCCAAAGAGATTAAAAACAATATATGAGTAATTGAACCCCTTGCTCCAAATAACATTAAAAGGCTGATAATAGAGAGTATTCCAAGGGTTCCCATATCAGGTTGAGATAAAAGCAAAATTATAAAAGGAGATAGAATAACAATAAACGGAAGGATAGTTTCTTTAACACTTCCAATTTTTTTCTCTTTTACTTTCTTGGCTAAGAATGCAGCCAGATAAAAGGAAAGGGCCAATTTTGCAAATTCTGACGGTTGAAAGGTAATAAAGCCTATCTTAATCCATCTTGTCGCCCCTCCAGAACCAAAACTAAATTTAGGAACAAGAACAAGAATCAAAAGAAGAATAGAGGATATCAAAAGCAAGGGTGACATCACTTTAAAAAAGTTCAATGAAATTTTTGAACAAATATAAGCCAAAATAATACCTGGGATAAGGCCATATAGAATTTGATGAAAAAAATAATAAGTGGCTGTCCCCGTAGGATTTGTTTCACTTCTGGTTTTTTCCTTGGAAAGCACTATTGAAGAAGTAAAAAGCATCAACAAGCCAAAGAGAAGCAAGATCAATAAAGAGTAAATGAGTATTGAGTCGGGCTGATGAGAGAGGGTTTTGATCATAATAAGTTATGTTATGCTCCTACAAGAATAATGCCAATCTCTTTTAAAAGCCAAACCGTAAACCAAACAAAGCCAACAATCTTTAAAGGAATAGGAAGAAAGGATAGATGAGAAAGTAAAAATAAAAAACCAGCAAATATTAGCAGAATAGCAATTATTCCGAGTGTATCTCCCTGAAGGAGTCTCATATAAACTGTAATTGCTAACCAATTTGTAACGGTTTGATTGTTATTATCTCCCTCCCCACCTATATCCTCCCCCTCCCAGAGGGAGGGGGAGGATTTAGAGAGGAGTCCCTCATTTACTAATGCTTCTTCTTATGGAGATTTTTCTGCAAGAGGGGGAGGATTTGGAGAGGAGTCCCTCCCTATCCTTCCCATCCCTTTGGGAGGGGGAGGAAAAAGGTGAGGAGGGTCTATTTTTTATTTCGTTAGCGAATTGATTGGATAGTGTATATAAAGTAAAAGTACTTATACCTTCAACAATTTCTTCATTTTTTTTACTATCTCTTTAAGAGGGGCTATCTCTTGAATTCCAGTGTCCATATTACGAACAATTATTGTGTTATCAATTGCCTCTTTCTGACCCAAAATTAGAGAATATTTAACATTTTTCTTCTTTGCCAATCGAAGTTGGGTTTTGAGTTTATCCTTCTCTATAGAAAGAGATACCCTTATTCCTGCCTTTTTGAATTCCTCCACTAAAGGTAACAATTTTTTCTTTGCTAAGATTCCTAATTGAATTAAGAATATTTTTGGTTTCTCCTCAAAATTTTCAGATTTAATCTTTATATTAATCTTCTTTTTTCTTATTTCTTCAATTATTGCCTCTACCATTCCTGCTCCCCCAACAGCCGATGTAGGTTTTCCTCCAAGTTCCTTCACTAAGGTGTCATATCTTCCTCCTCCAATAAGAACTACTCTTTCTCCTTTTCCTGTCTTGGATACAAATTCAAACACTGTTCTTGAATAATAATCAAGGTCTCGAATAAGATATGGATTTAAGGTATAAGCAATATTCATCGCCTCTAAAAATTCAACTAACTGATTGAAATGCTTCTTGCAATTTTCACAAAGCGAGTTTATTATCTGAGGAGTATTTTTTCGGAGACGCTTACATTTTTCCTTTTTGCATCTTAAAAGCCATAGAGGATTTTTTTCCAAGTTCTTTCTACAATCAGGACATAACTCCTTTATTCTTTTTTTATAAAATCTTTTTAACTGGCGTTTATAATTTGACTGACATTCTTCGCAACCAAGAGAATTTACTTGCAGTTGGTAATTGGAGAGAGAAAGTTGGCGAAGGATATTTGAAAAAAGTTGAATTAAAAGGGCATCCAATGCCGGAGACTCATTTCCAATAATTTCAAAATCAAAGTGGTGAAATTGACGATAAGAGTTTGCTTGGGGTTTTCTGTATCGGAATAATGGCCCAAGGGTCCAAAGTTTTACAGGTTTTGGCATAGTTTCCATTCTCTTCTCGATATATACTCGGATAAGACTAGGAGTGAAGTCTGGTCTTAGAACTACTCTCTCTCCATCTTTTGTTCTAAATCTATACATTTCTTTTTCTACTATCTCACTCTCTTTACCCATTCCCTTAATAAAGAGTTCCTCGCTTTCTAAAATAGGAGTAGAGATTTTATCGAATTCGTAAAAATTGGCTATGCTTGTTACTACCTTCTCAATTTTTTGCCAAATTACCTGATCTTTCGGTAAGATATCAATCATTCCGGGTAGAATTTTGAATTGTTTTTTTCCTCTTGGCATATTTATGCTGTTAAAGATAATTATTTTTCCGATAAAACCAATCTCTGTGTTACAGGATCAAGATTAATAATTTTGACCTTCATTTCCTTTCCTACAAATTTTTTTAACTCTTCCAAAACCTTCTCGGGTGTAGGTTCTTCAATTTTTGGGTAGTGTTCCTTTGAAAGTTGGGAAGCGGGTAAAAATCCCTGTATGCCATGAACATTAAAGAGAAGTCCCCCTGTATTTGCTCCAACTACCTTTAAAGAAATCTTCTCTTGTTTTTTTCTAAGGTCTTCCAATTTCCTCCAATTTAATTCCCTTTCTGCCTCTCTTAATGAAACCTCTATAATTCCTTCTTCGTCTTCTAAGCCAACAATTTTTACCATAACCTCATCTCCGTTTTCTAACTTCATTGGGTCTTTTCCATAGGAAATCAGATCCTCTTTCTTTATCCGTCCCGTTTTAAAGTTCTCTAAATCTAAGAGGATACCTTTGACTGTCTTCTGAATTACCTTTCCCTTAACAATATCACCTATCTTTGGAGGTTTTAGAAGTTCTTTATATTTTTGAAAATGAGTTTTTGATTTATTCATATTCTTTTCAATAAATTATTAGCATATTTTATAAAATTTTGCAATTAATGTATAATTCATCTATGGAAATTTTAAGATTAAATCCAAAAAGGATAGAAAGGGAAAAATTAAAGATGGTCACGAATTTATTAAAAAATGGAAAGATAATTATCTTCCCCACTGATACTATTTACGGATTTTTGGCTGATGCCACAAATAAGAAGGCTGTAAATAAGATTTTTAGAATTAAAAAACGCTCCTTTAAAAAACCTCTTCCTTTGTTTGTGAGAGATATTAAATATCTAAAGAAATTGGCAATTCTAAACAAAGAACAAGAAAGATTATTAAAACTTATGGGTAACAGAGTGACAGTGGTTTTAAATAGAAGAAAGACAAAAATGAAACTTTATGGGGTAAGGAAAGAAACAATTGCTATTCGGATTCCAGAATATCCTCCCTTGAATTTCTTGCTTAAAGAAATAGGTAACCCTCTTGTTCAGAGTTCAGTTAATATCTCCGGAAGACCTCCCCTAAACAACATTAAGGAAATTATTAGAGAATTTAAAAAC
>JAGGUF010000023.1 GCA_021158595.1 bacterium
AACGTTTGGGATTTCGGATTTCCCTTCCCCTCCTTAATCCTCCCCCTCCCTCTGGGAGGGGGAGGATATAGGTGGGGAAGGGAAATCTCTTCTCTTTTAAAAAAGGGAAGGAATACTAAGGAGGGGGTTAGTTATTTCAAGCAATATAAGTATAAGAGTTTTGTTTGAAAAAGTCAAAATTCAACCCTCCCCCACCTAAGGGGTGAAGTAGGAAGTATGAAGTAGGAAGTAGGAATTTTCCCTCCCCCACCTTAATCCTCCCCCTCCCAGAGGGAGGGGGAGGATTTGGGGGAGGTAATCCTCTCCTTTTTCTAAGGGAGGATACAGAGGGGATGCTCCTTCTCTTTGTGGGAAGGGGAGGATAAAGGTGGGGCTCCTTCCCCCAATCCTCCCCCTTCCCTTTGGGAAGGGGGAGGATTAAGGTGGGGGATAGGAATTTCCTTCCTTCCTACTTCCTACTCCACGCTTTCCCCAAGTTTTCCCCAATTTTTTCCTTGACTAATATCTTGTGAAAAAATACAATAAATACTCACAAATTTTTATCCCTCCCCCACTAAGACAAAGATAAATTATGGACAACACAACCTTGTGGCAATCAGTTCTCTCTTCCCTTCAATCTAAAATCTCAAAGCCGAGTTTTGTCACTTGGTTCTCTAATACCAAAATCCAAAAGAAAAACGAAGAAGAGGTTGTATTATCAGTTCCAAATATCTTCGTAAGAGAATGGCTTCAAAACAAATTCGAGTCAGAACTTATTTCCTCCTTCCAGCAGTTTCTGCCAAAGATTAAAAAAATAAAATATGTTATTCAAAAACCAAAATCTGCTCCTCAAACAAGAGCCCTGCAAAAAGCCACCTCGCTTGACCTCTCTCAATCAAAAATGGAATTTACCCAGAATCGGCTTTCAGGACTTAATCCCAAATATACCTTTCAAAACTTTGTGGTAGGAAACTTTAACCAACTAGCCCACGCCTGCGCCATCGCAGTAGTCAAAAAAATCGGCTCTTATAATCCCCTGTTTATCTACAGCGGGGTAGGGTTGGGGAAGACCCATCTTCTTGAGGCAATTGGCAACGAGATTGTTAATTCTCGAAAAAGAAAGAAGGTCAGATACATTCCCTGTCCAAACTTTACCAGTCAAATTATTACGGCAATCCGAAATCAGAGTATTGAAAAGATTGTAGAAGAATATAGCAACTTTGATGTCTTTATTGTAGATGACATTGAGTTCATAGCAGGAAAGGAGAGGACCCAAGAGGTGTTTTTTCGGGTATTTAACGATCTCACTGAAAATGGAAAACAAATTGTTTTGTCCTCAGACCGCCCCCCTCGGGCTATCGAGAACATCGAAGAGCGCCTCAGATCTCGGTTTGAGGGAGGAATGATAGCAGACATTAATCTTCCTGACTTTGAGGAAAGAATGGCAATTTTAGAGCGAAAGGTAGAAGAGGCAAGCATTATTCTTCCTCAAGAGATTCTCAATTTTATTGCTCACCACGTAAGAAAAAACATCAGAGACTTAGAAGGGGCTCTTACCCGAGCCATAGTGCTTTTTGAACAAGAAAAAAGTGTAAAGGAGGTACAAAAAAAACTCAAACAATTTATTGATGAACCCAAAAAAAGAATCTCTCCTGATAAGGTCATTTCTGTGGTCTCTGATTTTTATAATTTAAGCAAAAAGGAGTTATTATCAAAAAGCAGAAAAAAGGAGTTGGTCTTTCCCAGACAGGTGGCAATGTTTCTCTTAAGAAGAGAGGTAAACTTGTCTTTGCCATCAATTGGAATTAAAATGGGAAATAGAGACCATACTACTGTTGAATATGGGTTAAAAAAAGTTGAGGAAAAACTGAAAAAAGATGGGGATTTCTCAAAAGACCTGGAAGCAATAAAAGAAAGAGTGTATAATAGTTAGCGTGAAGCGTGGAACGTAAGGCGTGGAGCGTGAAGCGTGGAACGTGGAGCAGGGAGGAGGAAAATTCCTATCCCCCACCTTAGTCCTCCCCCTTCCCAAAGGGAAGGGGGAGGATTGGGGGAGGAGCCCCACCTCTATCCTCCCCCTTAGAAAGAAGGAGCCCCTCTGTATCCCCTTAGAAAAAGGAGAGGATCCCTTCCATATCCTCCCCCCTTAGAAAAAGGAGAGGATTACCTCCCCCAAATCCTCCCCCTCCCTCTGGGAGGGGGAGGATATAGGTGGGGGAGGGATTTCCGCTTTGCGCTTTAAGTTGTAGTTTTGCGTTTTGCGCTTTACGCTTTGCGCTAAACTGATTTGGATTTTGGTCATTTGGATTTATTTAGGATTTCGCCACAGCCCTTATTAAAGGGCTGGGCGACCCAGCCCCTTGGAAAGGGGCTGTGGTCGGATTTCGGATTTAGGATTTAAATAAATTAGTTTCCCCTTCTCCCCAGGTTTTCCTAAATTTTTAGGAAGTTGAAAGTACCTTAAAAACAACAAATAAATCAAAGACCAAACCAACTTTTGCACTTTTCCCTAAAATTAGTTATAATAATAAAGGTAAATAAATTAATATAATATCAAATTGTTAATTACGGCTTGGAGGAGAAGAGATGAAAAAGAATTAATCCCTCCCCCTCCTTAATCCTCCCCCTCCCTCTGGGAGGGGGAGGATATAGGTGGGGGAGGGAAATCCTACTTCCTACTTCCTACTTCCTACTTCTTACTTCACCCCTTAGGTGGAGGAGGGATTTGGAACATTAGAATTTAAAATTTAGAATTTAAATGAAATTCACTATCTTATCAGAAAAACTTAAAAAATGTGTTTCTATAGCCACCCATCTTTGTGGAAGCAATTTAAGTTTACCTATTCTAAATAATATTCTCCTTGAAGCAAAGAAAGACGCTCTTCAACTTTCTTCCACTAACCTGGAGATAGGTCTTACCATCAACATTCCCATAGAGACAAAAGAGCAAGGGAAAGTGGCTATTCCAGGCAAGATCTTCTCTGAGTTTATCAATTCTCTTCCAAAAGGAGAAATAAAAATACAAGAGAAGGATTTTATTCTGAATGTAAAATGTGAGGGATTCAAAGCAAAAATTTTGGGACAGAATCCCAAAGACTTTCCAGTAATTCCCTCGGTCCAGGGAAAAACCATTACTGAACTCAAGGCAAAGGAGTTGATTTCTTCTCTCTCAAAGGTTTCTCACTTGGTTTCTCCTTCAGACACTCGGGTTGAGATTTCGGGAATCCTAATGAGGTTTGAGAAGGGAAGTCTTAAATTGGTAGGCACTGATAGTATCCGGCTTGGAGAAAAAATCGTTGCTCTTCCTTCTGAGGTGAAGAAAAAATCAGTAATCATTCCCCAAAAAACCGCTACCGAATTGGCATATGTATTTTCCAACTTAGAAGGCAAAATCAAAATCTCCATTGACCCTTCTCAGATTGGCTTTGATTTTGTTCCCTCCCAAGAAGACGAGGTTCAAATTAGTCTAATCTCAAGACTAATTGAGGGCCAATATCCAGAATATCAAGAGGTAATTCCAAAAGAAACAAAAACCTATGCCCTTTTAGACAAAGAAGACTTCAAAAGAAAAATAAAAATTGCCAGCCTTTTTTCTACTCGCATTCAGGATGTTAGGTTGCATTTTCATCCGGCAGAGGATAAGTCAAAACAGGGATTTATTCGCATCTCCGCCGCTTCTTCTGAGGTGGGAGAGGGTTCTTCTGAAATAAAAGGCAAACTTGAGGGAGAAGAGGTTGAAATTAGTTTTAATTGGAGGTATCTTTTAGATGGTCTTTCAGCAATGGATTCTTCAGAGATTTTATTTGGAGTCAACGACGCTGTCTCGCCGGCTATCATTCGACCTGTAGGAGACAAAACCTACCTTTACGTCCTAATGCCAAAAACAATATAAAAAGGGAAAGCCAATTAAATCCTAAATTCAAAATCCGACCACAGCCCCTTTCCAAGGGGCTGGGTCGCCCAGCCCTTTAATAAGGGCTGTGGCGAAATCCTAAACAAATCCGAATGACCAAAATCCAAAATTCAAAAGGAAATTATGATTTAGAAGAGAGAACAGCAAGATTTGCTGAAAGATGTCGAGAATATGTTAAAAAACTTCCAAAGACAATTCCAAACATAGAATATGGAAAACAATTAATAAGAGCATCAGGTTCTCAGGCATCTAATTATATTGAAGCTAATGAATCCTTAAGTAAAAAAGATTTTAAGATGCGAGTGAAAATTTGCCGAAAGGAAACAAAGGAAAGTAGATTATGGCTGAGATTATCAGAGCCACGATCAGAAAATCAAGAGGAAAAAGAAGAACTGATTACTGAAGCCACTGAATTAATGAAAATTTTTGGTTCAATTCTTGAAAAATCAAAATAAGTTTTGAATTTTGAACATTTGAATTTTGAAATTATTTAGGATTTAGAATTTTGGATTTAGGATTTCCCTCCTTTTTAAAACTATGGACTACTTAATTCCAACAGTTATAGAGAAATCTCCTTATGGAGAGCGAGCCTATGATATTTACTCTCGGCTTTTGAAAGAGAGAATTGTCTTTTTAACAGGACCAATAACTGATCCTGCAGCTAATTCTATCATTGCCCAACTTCTCTTTTTGGAAAGCCAGGCTCCAAACCGACCCGTAAAACTTTATATCAATAGTCCTGGAGGAACAGTAACAGCAGGATTGGCAATCTATGACACAATGCAGTATATAAAATGCGAGGTGGTCACCATTTTGATTGGAATGGCAGCCTCAATGGCAGCAGTTATCTTGGCAGCCGGACAAAAAGGAAAAAGATACATCCTTCCAAACGC
>JAGGUF010000075.1 GCA_021158595.1 bacterium
CAAGAAGGAGCAAAGATTTCTCCTGAGATGTATTGTTTTCCCTTAAAAGTCAATATAGGGAATTATTTAGGAGCCATAAGAAAAGGTGCCAATACCATTTTTATGGTCACCAGTCTCGGAGGTTCCTGTAGATTAAGATATTATGGAGATATTCAAAGAAAGGTTTTAAATGATTCAGGAAATAGGGTTAACTTTGTTATCTTTGATCAAAATCCTATAGATGTATATTCAAAAATTAAAGAAATCTCTGGTGCTTCCTTTGGGAAGATAATAAATGCTGCTATATTTTTTTATAAAAAGTTAAGACTGATTGAGAATTTGGAGAGAAAGGCTCAGTATTTAAGACCAAGAGAGAAAAAGAAAGGAGAAACAGATATGGTGTTAAAGACTACCCTTGAGAAATTAAGAAAAATTCAAACCTATAAGGAGATTTCTAATTTTAAAAAAGAGGTTTCAGAGAAACTCTCTAAAATTGAAATTGATAAAAACAAAGATGTTCCCAAAGTAGGTATTATAGGGGAGATTTTTACTGTGAGTGATGAAACAGTAAATTTTAGAATTGAGAAGAAATTAGGAAGAGAAGGAATTGAGGTTCATCGAGAAATGGATCTTAGTTACCATGTTAAGAAGAAAATTTTTCCCTGGAAGGACTGGCAGATTCAAAGAGAGATTAAGCCCTATTTGAAATCTACTGTCGGAGGTCATGGAAGAGATGCTGTTTATGAAATGTTGTACTATATAAAAAAGGGTTTTGACGGTGTAATTCAATTACTACCTTTCGGATGTTTTGTGGAAAACACAAACATCACCATTGAGGGCTATCTTCAAAAACCAATTCAAAAAATAAAAGTAGGAGAAAAAGTTTTAACCCATAAAGGAAGATTCAAAAAAGTAACCCAAACTTTTTGCCGGAATTACCGAGGTCCAATATTAAAAATAGATTGTGGAGGAAAATTATTAACAATTTCAGTTACTCCAGAGCACCCACTTCTATCAGCAAAAACTATATTGAGAAACCGAAGAAAAGAAATTCAGAGCTTTAACTTTATTCCTGCCTCTGAAGTTAAAGAAGGGGATTTTATTGCCATTCCCATCCCTAAAGAAACAAAAAAGATAGATTATTTTGAATGGAGAAAGAAATATAAAAGAGAACCCAAATGGGAAGATATTAAAAAATTTCCTTATTCTCCAGAACTTTTACGAATGCTTGGTTATTGGTTGGCTGAAGGAACAATTCGTTACGATAGCGGAACTAATAAAAAATACAAAAGAGGAATTGCTTTTCATTTTGCTAAGCAGGAAAAAGATTATATAGATGATGTTGTTGGAATCATAGAGAATAATTTTAAATCAAAAATCAGTCAGTACGATCGGCCAGATAGGTCTAATATAATGGAATTGTATATTGGGAATCGAAACCTTGCAGAGATTGTCTTTTCTTTATGTGGCGAACATTGTGATAAAAAAACATTACATAATGATTTAATGACTCTTGCCCCTGAATTACAAAAAGAGATATTAAAAGGTTTTTTTAGAGGAGACGGTTCTTTTAGGGATAAATATGGAGAAACTACTTATCGAGGAGTGACTACTTCTCAAAATTTGGCCAGTCAATTATTTTGGCTTTTAATAAGAAATCGAATTAAACCCTCTTTAATGGAACAGTGTATCAAAAATAGAAAACCTTCTTATATGCTAAAAATAGCTACTGCTAGCGAGATAAAAAGATTAGGTGATAAGAAAATAAAAGTAACCGATAGAAAGAAATTTATTAAACATAGGGAATTAGAAAATTACTTTCTGGTTCCGATTCGAAACATAGAAAGCATTAATTTTAAAGGTAAAGTATATAATTTAGAAGTAGAAGATGACCATTCTTACGTGGCTAATTTTATGGCTGTTCATAACTGTATGCCTGAGACTACTGTAAGACCTATCTTAGAGAAAATTCACAAAGAAACAGGAATTCCATTTTTGTCATTATCTTTAGACGAGCAAGTATCAGAGGCAGGAATAAATACTAGATTAGAGGCTTTTGTAGATGTGGTCAAAAACTATCATTGTTGATTTAATAAAATGTACTATCTAACCACTTCGGTAACGAAATCTTCTCAGTTATAGTTTCCCTCCCCTACCTAGAGGAGGAAATCCGAAATTCTAAATTCGACCACAGCCCCTTTCCAAGGGGCTGTGGTCGATATTCGAATTTCGAATTTATCTCCTCTAAGAGAGGGAGGGAGAATATCAGCGCGTTACCAAAGTGGTTAGCAATTACAAATAAAAGATTGGATAAGATCTCTATTTTCCTTTTTTCTTGACATAAAGCGGTTGTTAGTGATAAAATTCTTTCCTTCTTTTTCCAATCCTCCCCCTCCCTCTGGGAGGGGGAGGATATAGGTGGGGGAGGGGAAAATGTAAGGTTTTTACCAAAGTGGTTGGCAATTGCATTTTATGAAAAAGAGAAAAAAACAATCTCAAATTTACGGCAAAGAACTTATTTTAGATCTTTACGACTGTGACGAGAAGATTATTTCCTCCAGGAAAGAACTTTCAAGATATATTAAGGAACTTTGTGACTTGATAAAGATGAGAAGATATAAAAAAGCAATAATTGAGAAGTTTGGCTTTGGGAAAGATTTTACTAAGGGATTTTCTTTTATTCAGTTAATAGAAACCAGTTCCATTGTAGGACATATCAGTGAATTGTGGAAAAAGGTGTTTATTAACATTTTTTCCTGTGGAGATTTTGACGAGAAAAAAGCGGCAGAGTTTACTAAAAATTTCTTCAGAGCCAAAAAAGTCAAAAAAAGAGTCTTAATTAGGTAAATGAAAAGAGAAAATTGGTTTTTTGAGAGTCCTCTTCCTCAAACAAAATTTGAAGTTAAAGTTGGCTTTAAACTCAAAAGAAAAATTTTTTCTTCAAAAAGTCCTTATCAAAAAATTGAGATTTTTGATACCTTTCCCTTAGGAAGAATTTTGGTTTTGGATGGCATTTTGCAACTTTCTCAAAAATATGAGTTTATTTATCATGAAATGATAGCCCATCTGGCGCTTTTTTCTCATCCCTGTCCTCAAAATGTTTTAATAATTGGAGGAGGTGATGGAGGAGCCCTAAGAGAGGTTTTGAGACACCCAATAAAAGAAGTATTTTTGGCAGAAATAGATAAAAAGGTCTTAGAAGTCTCAAAAAAATTTCTTCCTTTTTTGAAATTAAAAAACTCTTTAAGGGATAAAAGAACAAAAGTGCTCTTTGAGAATGGGGTTCAAACAGTTAAGAATTTTAAAAATTTCTTTGATGTAATAATTGTAGACTCTCCAGATCCAGCCGGTGCTGCTCTTCCTCTTTTCCAGAAGAAATTTTATCAAAATTGCTATTTGGCCTTGAGAGAAAGGGGAGTATTTATTACTCAAAGTGGAAACTTTTTTCAGCAGATTTCTGAGATTAGGATGATTTCAAAAAGATTAAAAGAGATATTTGGGGAAATCGAGATCTCTCATTTTTTTACTCCGGATTATCAAGGTGCTGATTTCTCTTTAACTATAGCAGGTAAGGAAATAAATTTAGAGATAGATTTAGAAGAATTGAAAAAAAGAACAAAAAAGATAAAGAATTTAAAATACTATTCTCCCCAGGTACATTTGGCTTCATTTGTTTTACCTCTTCTTTATCAGAAAATCGTATCAAGATAAAAATAAAAATTTATTTTTAGAGTTGGTTTGAGAAAGACTAACCCTTTTTTATATAATTTGTACTATTCCGCCCTTCATAACAAACCGAGGATATTTTTAGAGCGTGAAGCGCGAAGTGAGGAATCCCTCCTCCACCTTAATCCTCCCCCTCCCTTTGGGAGGGGGAGGATATAGGTGGGGGAGGGAAATCCTCAAAATGGCAATCTAAAATTCAAGCGCAAAACGCAAAGTGCAGAGTTTAAAACCACAACGTAAAGCATAAAGCGAAATTTCTTTTTAGTTTTTAGTTTTACGCTTTGGCTTTGCACTTTGCACTTTGCGTTTTGCGCTTGAATTTTGTTTTGAATTTTAGTTTACCGTGTTAATGAATTTTAAACCAGAAAGAAAAATACCCATTCTTTATGTTGTGGCTACTCCTATTGGGAATTTAGACGATATTTCAAAAAGAGCCTTACAGGTATTAGAGGAAGTAGATTTAATTTTATGTGAGGACACTCAGGTAAGTAAAAAATTGTTAAACCATTATGGAATAAATACGCCAGTGGTTAGTTATCATCAACATAGCAGATTAAAAAAGATAAACTATATCTTAAGACTTTTAAGAGAAGGTAAGAATTTAGCCCTTATCTGTGATGCGGGAACTCCCGGAATTTCTGATCCAGGAAATGTATTGATCAAAAAGGTAATTGAGCAATTAAGAGATGAGGTTAAAATTGTTTCCATTCCTGGCCCCTCGGCTCTGATTGCTGCTGGGAGCATCTCTGGCTTTCCTATGAATAGGTTTATTTTTTTAGGCTTTCCTCCCTCTAAGAAAAAAAGAAAAAAATTTTTCGAAGAGATAAGTAACTCAAAATATCCAGTTATTTTTTACGAGTCTCCCTATAGGATTTTAAAGACCTTAAAAGAATTATCTTCATTTATTAACAAACGAGAAGTAGTAGTCTGTCGAGAATTAACCAAGAAGTTTGAAACAGTTTATCGAGGAACAATTGACAAGGTAATTGAAAAAATAACAGAAGATAAGATTAAGGGAGAATTTGTAGTAATTGTTTCAGAGAGGGGCTATTGTTAGTTTCACCACATTGTTTACAATACTTTTTACAATCAAAGGAATTTCCACCTCCACCTATATCCTCTTCCTCCCAAGGGGAAAGGGGAGGATTTGGGAAGGATCCCCTCCTATATCCTCCCCCTTCCTGTGGGAGGGGGAGGATTAAGGTGGGGGAGGGAGAACTGAGATTTTATTTCGCAGAGGATTCTATCAATTACAGATAAAAAATTTTCCTAATTTGTAATTTATTTATGTTAATTGACACTCATGCTCATTTGAATTCACCGCCTTTTGAAGAAGACTTAGAAGAAGTAATTAAAAGATGTCAAGAAGGTAATGTCTGGGTTATAAATGTCGGAACCCATTATGAGGATTCAAAAAGAGCAGTAGAAATTGCTGAGAAGTATTCTGAAGGCATCTTTGCCGCAATTGGACTTCATCCTGAACATTTGGGTGATGGTGTGGCAAAACTTAAAATCAACGGTGAAGAATACATTATTAAAAGAGAAAAGCGATTTGAGTACGAAAAATACAAGAAACTGGGAAAATCGCCAAAGGTGGTAGCAATTGGCGAGATTGGATTAGATTACTGGCATAAGCCAAAAACTAAGAAAAAATTAGCCGAGTTTAAGCAAAAACAAAAAGAACTACTTTTAGAGCAAATTAAACTGGCAGAAGAACTAAATCTGCCAATTATTTTCCACTGCCGACTGGCTCATAATGACCTCATAGAGGTCTTAAAATCCGAAATCCGAAATCCGAAATCCAAAACAAATCCTAAATCCCAAATTCCAAGTTCGAAACCTAAGGGAGTAGTTCATTGTTTTACTGGAAGCTGGGAACAAGCTCGGGAATATATGGATATGGGTTTTTATTTAGGTTTTAATGGCTTGATTTTTAAACTAAATTTGGACGAAATAATTAAAAAAACACCTTTAGAGAGGATCTTAATTGAAACCGACTGTCCCTTTTTAACACCACCACAAGCAAAATCA
>JAGGUF010000049.1 GCA_021158595.1 bacterium
ATAAAAAGGATAATTTATGAAAGAGGTTGAAAAAATTTGGTTTAATGGAAGATTTGTAGACTGGAAGGATGCCGAGATTCATATCTTAACTCACACCCTCCATTATGGAGGAGGAGTGTTTGAAGGGATAAGAGCGTATGATACAGAAAAAGGATCTGCTGTTTTTAGGTTAAGAGATCATTTAAAAAGGCTTTTTTATTCTGCCTCTTGTTTGGAGATGGAAATCCCTTTTTCTCAGAAAGAATTAGAAAAAGCAATTTTGCAATTAATCAAAATCAACCAAGTAAAGGAATGCTATATCAGACCCATTGCCATTTTTGGATATGGAAAAATGGGATTAAATCCCAAAGGGACACCGGTAGATGTGGCTATTGTTCTTTGGCCCTGGAAGGCATATCTTGGAGAAAAACCCATAAGCGTAAAGGTGACAAAATATATTAGAATTCATCCAAAATCAACCATACCTGATGCAAAGATTACTGGTCATTATGTCAACTCTATTTTGGCTAGTTTAGAGGCTCAGAAGGCAGGGTTTGAAGAATCACTCTTTCTGGATTTTGAAGGTTTTGTGGCTGAAGGTCCGGGAGAAAATATCTTTATGGTAAAAAACAAAAGACTTTTTACTCCTTCCAGTGGCTCTATTCTTCCAGGTATTACTCGGGATACTGTTCTTAAAATTGCTAAAGATTTAGGAATTAAAGCAGAAGAGAAAAAAATAACTTTGGAGGAATTAAAGAGGGCAGATGAGGCTTTTTTTGCTGGCACAGCGGTAGAGATCTGTCCTATAGGAAGGATTGATCAGACCTTAATCAATAATGGAAGGATGGGTGGAATTACCCAAAAAATAAAAAACTTATATCAGAGGATTGTTCATGGAAAAGAAAGAAAATATCTTAATTGGTTGCAACTATAATAGAGAAGAGTTTAGGCAAAAATCAGTTATTGCTCCGGTTTGTGTGGGACAAATTTCAGGTTTTGGAGAAGAGAGTTATCTTTTAGGATTATTGGGTTTAGTTAAATATTTATCAAATAAAAGATAATGCAAGAGAAGAAAAATATTGTCCTTATCGGATTTATGGCCACTGGCAAGTCCAGCGTGGCTCATCTTTTGGCTAAAAGATTAAATAAAAGGGTTGTGAGTACAGATAGTTTAATTGAAAAGAAATCCAAAAAGACTATTCCTCAGATATTTAAGCAAGATGGAGAGATTCGTTTCAGGGAACTTGAAATTCAAGTGGTGAAAAAGGTTTCAGAGATGAAAAATATAATTGTGGACTGTGGAGGAGGAGTGGTTTTAAATAAAATAAATATTGATAGACTAAAAAAGAATGGAATAATTATTCTTTTAACAGCAAAGCCTGAGGAAATATTAAAGAGAGAAAACAAAGAGAAAGGAGCAAGGCCCCTTCTTTCTAAGAAAGAAAAACTGAAGGTGATTAAAGAACTCCTTAATTTTAGAAAACCTTTTTATGAAGGTTCCTGTGATTATAAGATAAATACAAGTAAATTATCTATAGAAGAGGTAGGGGAGAAGATAATTAAAATTTATAATGCTAAAGAGAATAAAAAGTTTTGAATCTTTTTCGTATTTAATATGAAAAATCTGTCTGCTCAACAGAATCTTAAAAGATTAAGAGAGCAAATAGATAAGGTTGATCAAAAACTACTTAAACTTCTTGCAGAGAGATTTAAAATAACTCAAAAGGTTGGAGAGTATAAAAAGAAATATAAATTGCCCCCTGAAGACAAAAAGAGAGAAAGAGAGATTTTTCAAAAGTTAGACTTGTTATCTAAAAAATTAGGATTAGATGCTGGTTTGGTAAAAGAAATATTTAGGTTAATTATTAAAAATGTCAAAAAAAGGCATAAGAAGATTCAAAAAGAAAGATAAACCCTTGATTGGTATTGTGGGAGGCAAGGGGAGGATGGGGAGTTGGTTTAAAAACTTCTTTGAAAAACAAGGACTGAAAGTAATAATCTCAGATGTTGATACAAAACTTTCCAATCAAGAACTGGCAAAGCATTCAGATGTTGTAATTGTCTCAGTTCCTATTAAACAGACCCTAAGGGTAATACAAGAGATAGTACCTTACCTCAGAAAGGATGCTTTATTGGCAGATATTACCTCTATAAAGACAGAGCCTGTTAAGGCAATGAGAAAGGCTAAGTCTGGTGTTTTGGGAATGCATCCTTTATTTGGGCCTTTGGTTCCCAATTTAGAAAATCAGAATATAGTATTCTGTGAAGTTAAAAAGAATAAATGGACAACATTTCTAAAGAAACTTTTTATAAAGAATAAGGCAAAAATTATTGAAATTTCTCCTGAAGACCATGATAGACAGATGGCCTTCTTGCAATCGTTGACTCATTTTTCAAATATCAGTTTTTCTCATTTTCTTTATACTCAGAAATTTAAACCCTTGCCTTCTTTTCTTACCCCTACCTTTAGGCTTCAGAGTTTGGTTTTTGGAAGGATTCTGGCTCAAAATCCAGAATTATATGCAGATATAGAGCTTAAAAACCCCTATTTCAAACAACTCTCCAAGGAATATATAAAAGAGATCCTTTCTTTTCAGAAGAGTATAGAAAAGGAAGATTACCAAGAGTTTAAAAAAAGATTTAAAGAGGCTTCTTCTTATTTGTCTAACTTTGTAAAGATAGCCGAAGAGAAAACTACAGAGATTTTGAAAACAATAGAAAAACAGCCAGTTAAAATTGGTTCTTTAAAAAAAATAAAAATTAAGAAAGCAAAAATAGGATTTTTGGGACCGAAATACACCTTTTCTTGGACAGCCGCTAAAAAAATATCCAACTCCAATTCTTCTCTAATTCCTTTTTTCACCATTAAAGAGGTTTTTATGAGAGTGAACAATTTAGAGGTTGACTTAGCAGTAGTACCCATTCAAAATGCCATTAGCGGAATTGTTTCTGAAACAATGTATCAATTTATTGATTATCCTCTTTTCTCTTTAGGTTCGTTTAAAATTCCTATTCACTATTGCCTCTTGTCCAAAGAAAAATCCCTTAAAGATATAAAAATAGTTAAATCTCATCCTCAGGCATTATCCCAATGCAGAATTTGGCTTGGAGAACATTTACCTAAGGCATTGAAAATTCCTACCCCAAGTACTGTCTCTGCTCTTTCCGAAAGACCAACTCCCTCAGAGACTGGATTTATAGTTCCTTTGGAAGCAGCCTCAGAGTTTAAACTCACTATTTTGGCAAGGAATATAGAAGATAAAAAAGAAAACTTCACCAGGTTTTTGGTAATTGGAAGAGAGTTAGATAAATCCCTTTTAAGAAAAATCAATCTTTATGCCAGAAATACCTTGCTTTTGCTTTCTGTTTACGACAGAGTGGGAATTTTAAGGGATATCTTAAATATATTTGCCAACCGAGGTATAAATCTTTCTGCCCTGCATTCAATTCCTTCCATTTTCCATCCCTGGGATTATCTTTTTTTCTTAGAAGTTGAAAAGTCCTACTTTTCTCCTGGAATAAGAGATATTTTAAGAGATTTAAATCAATACTGTCCCTTTGTTAGGGTTTTAGGGGTAGCATAGAATTATGTCTGAGATAAAATTAATCTTAAATAAAAGTGGAGTAAAAGGAGAGGTGACAGTTCCTTCTTCCAAAAGTTTTACCCACAGAGCAATAATTGCGGCTAGTTTAGCAGAGGGAATCTCTAAGATTTATAAACCTTTAATCTGCGAGGATACCTTAGCCACCCTTAGAGCCTGCAAGATTTTAGGAGCCAAGATAGAATTTAATCAAGGGTTTCTGGAGATAAAAGGAATAGGAGCGAGGAAAAGAAAAATAAGTTCTTGCTTTATTAACTGCCGAGACTCAGGTTCGACTATAAGGTTTATTACTCCCTTAGCGGGAATTTTTTGCCGATCGGCTAACATTACAGGAAGCCAGAGCCTTCTCCAGAGACCTATGGAGCCTTTGGTAAAAGCCTTAAGACAATTAAATTTTAATATAGACTTTAAAAATTCTGGGATTTTTATCAAAAGTAGTTCTCCCAAATCTGCAACAGTGAGAATTCCAGGAAATATAAGTTCTCAATATATTTCGGGGTTATTATTTGCTCTTCCTCTTTTGAGTAAAGAAAGCACTATTTTAGTAACCACAGAGGTAGAATCAAAAAATTATATATTAATGACCCTGGACGTATTAAAAGAATTTGGAATTGAAATTAAACCTTCCTTCAATTTAAGAAGATTTATCATTAGAGGAGGTCAGCAATATAGAGCAAGGAACTACAAAATAGAAGGGGACTATTCAGCCAGTGCCTTTCTTTTTGCTGCCGGAGTGTTAGCAGGAAAAGATAAGGTTATTATAAAAGGATTAAATCCATCTTCGTTGCAAGGAGATGCTCAGATTGTGATGCTTCTAAAAAGAATGGGAGGAGATATAGAATTTTCTGAAGGTAATTTTAGAGTAAAAAAGAGCAAACTCAGAGCCATAAATATTGATGCTAAAGACATTCCAGACCTTGTTCCTGTCTTAGCAGTGGTAGCCTCTCAAGCAAAAGGAGAGACTATTATCAGAAATGTCCAGCGTCTTAAAATAAAAGAGTCAAATCGTCTGGAAGGGATTGTTTCTCAACTGAAGAAAATGGGTGCCTTTATTAAGGAAGATAAAAACATTTTAAAAATCAAAGGACCAACCCAATTAACGGGAGCCTTAATTGACAGTTATAATGATCATAGAATAACTATGGCTTTTACTATTGCTGGACTGATAGCCCGAGGTTCTACTGTGATTTCAAATCCTACTTGTGTTAAAAAATCCTATCCTGAATTTTTTGATGATATTAGAAAATTAGGCGTAAATCTAATTCCTATTACTTCTCCCTTTGGGAAGAGAATTCAACTCTCTGTTTATGGAGATTCTCATGGAAAGAAAATTGGGGCTGAAATAAAGGGAATACCCAAGGGGGTAAAGATAACAAAAAGAGAGATACAATCAGAGATGGAAAAGAGAAGAAGTATTAGCGATCTCTCTACCGACAGAAAGGAGCCAGACAAGATTCGGGTAATAAAAGGGATTAAAAGAGGAGTGACCACAGGAGAACCGATCAAGATAGAAATTTTGAATAAAAATGTTCATTCTCGCTCTTATGAGTTAATAAAAACCACTCCTCGGCCAGGACATGCAGACTTTACAGCAAGAACCAAATATGCCAGCGTTTTTGATTACCGAGGAGGAGGATTTGCTTCAGGAAGGATGACAGCAGCCATGGTGGCCGCTGGAGCCATTGCTAAGAAGTTTTTAAAAGAGAGAGGAATAAAGATAAGAGCCTATGTGAGACAAATAGGAGACATAAGGTTAAATAAGGAATTGAATTTTCAAGAGATAGAAAAAAATACCTATTCTAATCCGGTTAGATGTCCTGATTCCAAAATAGCAAAGAGAATGGAAAAGAGGATAAAAAATGTAAAGAAGAAGGGTGATTCCATTGGAGGAATAGTTGAATGCAGAATTATTGGTTTGCCGGTGGGAATAGGAGAACCTCTTTTTTATTCTGTGGAAAGTGTTATTTCTCAGGCAATGTTTTCTATACCAGGTATAAAAGGAGTAGAATTCGGTTCTGGATTTAGGGCAGTTGAAATGTTAGGAAGTGAACATAACGATCCTTTCTCTTTTGACAAAAACAAGAATATCATTACTAAATCAAATAACAGTGGAGGTATTTTGGGAGGAATCACCAATTCAATGCCTGTCTATTTTAGAATAGCAGTTAAGCCCACTTCTTCTATTGGAATTGAGCAAGAGACCATTGATCTTCAGACCTTTCAGGAGACAAAAATCAAGGTAAGGGGAAGACATGATCCCTGCATTGCTATTAGAGTCCCTCCTATTGTAGAAGCAATGACTGCTATCTCTATTGCTGATTTATATTTAAGAGAAGAGGAGATAAATTTTTGATATATTCAGTTTAGATTAATATTTATAAATTAGTAAGTTTTTTAATTTGGGTTAAGAAGTTTTCACTTTCTGGAATTTTTAACATTAATCTTCCTCCACCAAATATCTTTTTCAAAAAACCACCTCCTTCTGATTTCCAAGAAATCTCGATTCCCAAAAGAGGCAGTTTTTTCACTCCTTTTAACTGCTCTAATTTTACCCTAACTTTTGGTTTAGAAAGATTGTTCGAATAAACAAAGATCAACTCCTCTTTCGTCAAAACCAAAAACCCTTTCTCTTTCCAATACTCATCTATCTCTTCTGCCTGCCAGATACCAACCAGTTTATCTTTGTCTATGTTTAGTTTTTGTAAAATTTCTTCTCGCATATTTTTAATGACAAGGCTTAATGACTACGCTTGTTTCCCCTTTACCCGGGCCTATCTTGGCTACAGCCAAGGCTAATACATCAAAAGTGATATCTAACTCTCCGCAAGTCTGAAAGCCCTGGGGAAGATATTTAAGGTTTATGACAAACTTGCGTGTTACAGGAAATACATCTTGATCTTTAGTGATTTGATAATGTTCAGGAAAGGCAGAGATATCGGTAACGATATTATCTACGGGCAATCCTTTATAATAATGTTCTTTCCAATCTATAAAATCTCTCAATTTTTCTGCTTCCACAGAAAAGCGAATTGTTTTTTCTTGGGCCGGCGCAATTTTCCCAAAGTCATCCACCGTCAAAGAGGGCCCAGCCTGGTATGTAGTTTCGATTCTAAACTCATATTTTTTACCTAAATCAGCAAAGGATAAATCAGCCTTACCAGTATTTCTTACCTTTGCTGTCCAAGAGATAGTATCACAGAAGGTTTCTACTTTTTGAGGAGGATCTACGATTTCTGTTATCTTAATGTATGGTTTCTCCGAATCCGAAACAGGAGTCTTTGGCGAAGTACTAGTTTGGAAGGGAATAAGAGGCCAAAAAATATTAATTATCAAAAATAGACTAAGGACAAAATAAACAATCCCCAACCAACTTAAGTTTGCCGAACTTAATAAAGATAAAAATTTGATTTTTAAAAACCAACCCAAAAGTGCCAAGAAGAAGATAATTGCCGATAGAAGCCAGAAAAATAAAATCCAACTGGCCAAATTAGAAAAAGAAAATGCCGAAACTAAAAGATTTCTTTGCCATAAAAGAATGAGAACAATAACTAATAGGAGAATACCCGCACTTAATAAAATTTTATTTTTTGCATTCATCTTCCTTAATTTGTACTATCTAACTACTTCGCTGAGAGAAGGGTTAGAAGTAACTTTTAACTCTCCTTCAAATTTTAAATAATTGCTGGACCGGTGTCAATAAAAATAAAATTGCCTCTCTGAGTTTATAACAGAAAATACTTTAAAAATCAACTCTCTCAAACTCCAAAGAAATGGCTTTGTGACCTTACGGAAGATACCTTCACCTTCCCTAAACATACGATTTTCCCTTTTTATATTCCTCTATTATTTTCGGCTCTTCTAATGCTTCTATTGTAAACCTTACCTTTCTTCTCATGCCTATCTCTGGAACAAATTGGACTAAAAACTCGCCAAATTCTTCATTGCCAGGAGTGCTACCCTCACATCCAACATGATTATATTTCTTATTTCCGATTATTTCTATTCTATTAAACAGCCATCCTATAAATGTTTTTTTCATTTTTTTCTTTAATAAAATTGAAATTCAATAATCGGCCTTTTGAATAAGCCTCAACCAATTTTTTTGAATAAGGAATTTCTTTTTCTATTTTTATTTTATAATCTTTAGCGATTTTTTGAATTTTTCTTTTATCTCCTAAATCTGCCTGATTTAAAATTATTTTTGCTTTCACTTTCAATTTTTTACATAAGTCTAAAATTAAATTTAAATCGTGAGCCCCCATGGGAGTGGGTTCAGTTACTATATAAGCAAAGTTACAATCCATTAGAGCAGAAATTACTGGGCAATGAGTACCAGGTGCGGTGTCCAATAAAACAAAATCTGCCTTTATTTTTTTAGCAAAATCTAAGGCAAACTCCTTAACC
>JAGGUF010000067.1 GCA_021158595.1 bacterium
GCAAAAATTCTAAATAAAAACAACAATCTCTGTTCTATCTTCTCCAAAACCTTAAAACCGGAGCCGAAAAGTCCGCTTTTCTCTCTCCTACCTTGGCTTGTCATTGCCTCTCTCATACTTCTTCGCTACCCTTATTATCTTTCTTTCTGTCTTTCCTGTCCTTCCCCTTATTCTTGTCCTATCTCTATCTTTCTACTCTCTACTATACTATTATATCCCCTAATGTCAACCTCTACCAAACCTACCCTTCCCAGCAATGGCCAACATAAATTGGCAATTCGTCAATTGGTAAATTTAAGTCCGCGAGGGGCAAAGAAATAAGGGGCTAAAGAATTAAGAAACCGGTATGGAACTTGGATACTATCTTACAAATTACACCTACGTATATTTTTTAAGACAGGTTAGAATTGAAATCCTGTCAAAAATCGTAAATTCAATCCTGAACCACACAGGGTTCAAAATCTCAAATGTCAAATCTCAACAATCAATTTCCAAATTCCAATATCCAATTTTCAATTAAATTCCAATTACCGAATTACCAAATGACCGAAACAATTTTATTTATTAATTGAGAATTTGGTCATTGGAATTTGAATATTAATTGGAATTTGGGAATTGGAATTTGGAATTTTTAGTTAATTTTGGTCATAGTTTCGGATTTCTGATTTCAAACTTGTTTGTAACATAGTGCGCTCTGCTCACAATAGTGAGCATTTATCATTTTCTATTAGCAAGTTTTATTGCAGATTGGGAAAAGAGCCAGGAACGAGATAATCTGGTAATTGCTTTGTCTGGTCTTTTTCTTTCTATTTCTTTGCTGGCTTGGATTAGTTCTCTTTCTGCTTTTTTAATCAAGCGGTTTATTACCCTTTTAAGTTTAGGATTCCGAACCTCTGTGTTCTTGGCTTCAAAAAGAGATACCTTGGCTAAAAGGAACAAGAGTGAAAACAAGGGTTGAAATTAGGAAGATAAGGATTGGGATTTTTGAAGATTTTGGCATAGTTTGTTTTATTGAATTTACATTCCAGTAGCAAAACCCAAAACCAACAAGAAAAAGATTATTACTCCGAATAAACCAATTATGGAAAGTATAATTCCTCCTTTAGCTATATTTCTTTTGGTTGATTTCAATCCGAATATTCCTAAAATTAATCCAATTACAGGCGTTAATAACGATAAAAAAGTATATGAAAGTTCTCCGCCAAAGGGTTTTACTATTTGTCCGGCAAATTTAAATATCTCTGGCATTTTGAAAGAATCAATAGTCCATCCTTCCAATAAATTATAAATATGTCCTAAACTTATTATTAACCCAATAGCTCCTAATACTAAAGAAGCAATCGCTTTATTCTGATTATTTTTTTTGTTAATTTGATTTGCCATTTTGAACAAATTTTACTATTTTTCTTTGATCTTAAATTATTTTTTATTTCGGAATAAATAGAGCCTTTGATTTTTCAATCAAATTAGGCCATTTGGGCATATAAAGTATAGATTTCCTTGTTTCAGAATTTGATCGGGCTACTAAATCAGTGAGGTCAATATTTTGAGTAGCTTGGTCAAAGTTTACTCTAATCAGGGCTACAGGTTTTGCTTCTGATTGAATTTCATCAATCTGAACTATCACCCCTTCTCGATTTTCAACTGTTAATTTTTCTCTACTTTTTAAAGAAATTGCTTGATTAGTTGTTGGCAAAAGTAAAGAATAACCATAACCAAGATTTATTATTTCATCTCGAAGTAGATATTCATTTTGTTGAGTTTTTTGGTCAGTTAGGGTTAGTTTTACTGGTAGTTTGACCTTGTTTAATCCTACTTTTTCTAAAATTCCTAAGTCCATTGCTTCTTCCAATTTTTCTCTCAAAATGGTTACTGTTTCTCCAAAGTTCTTCCCTAACCAAGACCCAAAATCCCATTCAAAAGAAGAAATTTCTCTTTTGGTAAAATATTGAGCTTTAAAAGTATATTCTAACGGTTCTCCTTCAGGAGTATTTTTTGAAATATACCAGTCAAATTGGGGGTTTAAAGCGACGAATTCTGTTCTTTCCCCTTCAGTGGTTTCCCAGTTGTTATAATCTTCAGGTTCAAGTTTCTCAGAAGAGTTTATTTTAACAATTCTAATTATTCCTTTTATTTCTTTTTCATTTGAGCCTACCATTAGGGCTTCCGTAGTAATTACCGGAGTAATATTGATTACTGGGTAATCATCTTTATTAGCGTTTAAAAATACATCTTTAAATCCTAAAAATTTATCAAATCCATGAATATGACCACCAAAATTTGCTAAAACATTTTCATTTCCGATAATCATTTTGACCTTATCTATTTCGCTGGAAGAGAAAGCTTTAGTGAAATCTCTCACAAACGGATGATGCGAAAACAAAATCACTGGTTCTCCTTCAAATTCTTCCAACTTCTCTTCCAGCCAATCTAAGGTTTCTTGTTTTTTAATGAAATAAGGGCATGTGGTTCCAGAGGGGACAGGAACAGCGCATTC
>JAGGUF010000032.1 GCA_021158595.1 bacterium
CACAAGGAGGGGGTTAATTGAGGAGGAAAATTCCTATCCCCCACCTTAATCCTCCCCCTTCCCAAAGGGAAGGGGGAGGATTTGGGGGAGAATCCCCACCTGTATCCTCCCCTTAGAAAAAGGAGAGAGTTCCCCTCCCCCACCTATATCCTCCCCCTCCCTCTGGGAGTGGGAGGATTAAGGTGGGGGAAGGGAAATCTTCCTCAATTAACTCCCTCCTTGTCTTCCTTCCTCTTAGAAAGGGGGGAGGAAAAGGGGGAGGGTTATTTAATTTTCCCCTTAATAGATATTTTATTATTTTTTGAAGTTTTTAGCAAGCAAAATCCATTCTTCTAATGATAGGGTTTCTGCTCGGCGATAGGAGTCAATTCCTGTCTGTTTTAAAATCCTCTCTGTTTTGTTGCCAAAAATCTCTTTTAGGTTGTTTTTCAGTTGTTTTCTGGGATGAGAAAAGCCTGTTTTTACAATTTTGAAAAATAAATCAGGCTCTATGTTAGTTTTCCTTAGGGGCTTGATGCGGACAATACTTGAGTCCACCTTCGGTTCAGGAAAAAAACTTTCTTTTTTTACCATTTTAACAATTTCTATTTTTGAAAACAACTGAACAGTAACAGATAAGAGGCTCATTTTAGGGGGTTTGGCGCACATCCTTTCAGCCACCTCTTTTTGGACCAATAAGACCATTAACTTCGGAGGATCTTTATCTTGTAAGAACTTCTTTATTAAGGGACAGACAATATAATAGGGAGGATTGGCAATAATTTTATAGCGTTTAGCGGTTAGGGAGTAGCGTTTAGGGTTAAATTTTAAGATATCTCCATGAATTATTTTCATTCTTCTTCTCAGGTAATCAGGAGCAAGATTCTGTTTCAGGTTGTTTTTAAGGATTTCAATTAGCCTTTTGTCTTTTTCTACAACAATTACCTTTTTTGCTGTTTTTATCAGTTCCTCGGTGATACTTCCCAGTCCTGGGCCAATCTCAAGCACCGTTTCTTCCTTTTTCAATTCTGCTGCCTTAATGAGATCTTTTACCACCTTTTTATCACTCAAAAAATTCTGCCCTAATTGCCTCTTAGGCCTAAAGTGATATTTTTTAAACAACGAATAAAATAAATGATATTTCTTTAAACCCTTTCTTCTCTTCATTTCTTCATCACCCTCCCCTTGTCCCTTTTTGGACGATCGTCCAAAAAGGGACAAGGGGTATGGTTTAAATGGCGAGAAGAGTGCTTAGAGAAACCTCCTTCTTTCTTCAACTTTCCCCTCTTCCCCTTCTAATCCTCTTCTTCCCTCCAGGAGGAGATATAAGAGGGTTAGGCTTTATCCTTCACCCTCCTTGTATCCTCTTTGGACGATCGTCCAAAGAGGATACATTAAATGTAATTGCCAACCACTTTGGTAACGCTCTGATATTTTCCCTCCCCCTCCTTAATCCTCCCCCTCCCAGAGGGAGGGGGAGGATTTGGGGGAGGTAATCCTCCCCTTTTTCTAAGGGGGAGGATAGAGGTGGGGATTCTCCCTCTTTGGATTTTTTTGCAATTTTCCCACATGAGGGGGAGGATTACAGAAGGGACTCCTTCCCTCAATCCTCCCCCTAAAGAAAGGTGAGGATAGAGGTGGGGCTCCTTCCCCTAATCCTCCCCCTTCCCTTTGGGAAGGGGGAGGATTAAGGTGGGGGATAGGAATTTTCTTCCTCAATTAATCCCCTCCTTGTATTCCTCCCCCTCCCTTTGGGAGGGGGAGGACACAGGTGGGGGAGGGAAAATTCCTACTTCCTACTTCATAATTCCTACTTCACCTCTTAGGTGGGGGAGGGATGAGTTTCATCTTCCAGACCTGAAGGGGATACAAGCGAGAAGATTTGTTACCAAAGTGGTTGGATAGTACACATTATATGTTATTGGATTTCTTCTATTAAGAAAATTCGGACATATTTTTCCACCCCACACTCTACTATTATCTTCTGGGTTTCTTCATAAACATCGAAAGGTGAAATCCAGACGCTTTTTTGGAAAAATGTATAACCCAGACTAATTAACCCTTCTCTTAAAGCCTTTCTCCAACCTCTTTTGCTTTCTGGAATATCAAAAATAACCATTAAAACCCTTCCATCTTTTCTCTTTTTAAGTTTAGAATTTCTAAACTCGTCTTCTAAAACTTTTAATTTTGCCTTTAAAGCCTTTTCTTCTCCCTTTTTGGTTAAGAAGATTGCCTTTTTCTTTTCTAAATTCTTGATTTTGATATAATTTTTTCTTTTAAGGTAATTTAAAAACCGGGAAAAGTGTTTCTTTCTTTTCTCTTTTTCGTATTTTTTTCTAAGCCAGATAAGGTCAGGGACAGCCGCTTCTTCAAAAGAACGTGGAGCAATATCTAATTCCATTATTTTTTCTAAATAATTGTAAATTTCTAAAAGAAACTTGTCTGTAATTGGTAGTTTCATAACCTTGATCTTTGTCCCTTTTTGGACGATCGTCCAAAAAGGGACAAGGGGTTGAGGTTGGGGTTGAAGGGTTGAGGGTTGAAGGGTTGAGGGTTGAGGGTTGAAGGGTTGAATGGTTGAATGGGTTGAATGGGTTTTAGGGATCGGGCTCTTTATTGCTTTAAGTGTAATTGCCCATCAGTTTGGTAAGGTTCTGATATTTTCCCTCCCCCACCTTACTCCTCCCCCTCCCAAAGGGAGGGGGAGGATTTTTTGGAGGGATTCCCACCTGTGTCCTCCCCCTCCCTTCGGGAGGGGGAGGATATAAGTGGGGGAGGGATTTGGAATTTAGAATTTGGGATTTTGTTTACCCAGCCCCCCTTTTGTTCCAAAAGTGGGGCTGGGTTTCGAATTTCAGATTTTCCTCCTCCTTTGAGGAGAGAAGATTAAGGTGGGGGTGGGATATTCACACCTTAAATCTTATACCCGGAAACTTCTCTTTTCTTCCAGTTCAATTTCCATTTTTTTCTCTTCTACTTTTTTTCCTATTTCTCTAAGGCTTTCATCAGGCATCTGACCCAGTTCTTTTATCCTTTTCTCCAAATATTCTTTTTTGTTTCTCTCTGGCTCCTCCAAAACCTCCCATAGGAGGGCGTTTAATACCAATCCCACCTTAGGCCCTGGTTTGATATTCAAGATCCTCATTACATCATTGCCATTGACCTTTAGCATTTTAACTGAGATAGGATCTCTTGAGACCTTAGAGACCATATACTCAAAGTGCCGGAGGCGATAGGGCCTTGCCTTTGGCACCCCAGAACCCTTTCTATCACAGATCCGCAACTGGATGAGTTCCTTAATATTTTCAGGTCCTACCTTTCTTAATAGTCGCCTTACCGAGGATTCTGTGACTGTTTTCGGATCGTAAAAAAACATATGATAGCGGATGAGGGTAGCCACCTTCTCTATTGTTTTTTTGGGAAATCTCAGCCGGGAAAGGATCCTGGCAGCAAATTTTGCTCCCAAAATGTCATGATTGTAAAATGTGGCATCCGGGCCTTCTCCTTTTTTGGTCTGGGGCTTGGCGATGTCATGGAATAGGGCTGCCAAGCGGACATTTAGGTTATAATTGTATAAAGCGGCATATTTTAGAGATAATAAGCAGTGCTGGAAGATGGTATAAATATGGTGTCGGTTTTGAGAAATCCCTACTCCCTTTTCCAGTTCGGGAATGATATATTTTAAAAGTCCTGTCTGGTGCAAAAGAACAAATCCTTCATAGGCAAGAGATGATTCCAAGATTTTTATAAGTTCATCTCTTATTCTTTCTTTAGAAATAAAATTTATTAAATGGGCATTCTCTTTAATAGCCTTTAAGGTCTTTGCTTCTATCTTCCACAAATATTTACCTGTGTTGATTGGAAACTCATGGTTGGGAGAAAATTTTTTTAACAGATTTTCAAGTGAATGAACTTCCAGACTGACGGCAAACCTTATGGCTCTCAAAAGCCGAAGGGCGTCTTCAGAAAATCTCTTTTTGGGCTCTCCTACTGCCCGAATAGTCTTGGTTCTAAGATCTTTTTTCCCATTAAAGGGATCAATAATCTCCAGGTTCTCGATCGTCACTGGCTGGCCAGGATCCGGAAGTTTTAAAGCCATAGCATTTACAGTAAAATCTCGGCGCGATAGGTCTTCTTCTATGGTTTTTGCCGGCTTTACCTTATCCGGATGCCGCTTGTCAGTGTATTTCTCCTCTGTTCTAAAGGTAGTAATTTCCACCTCCTTAATTTCCAGTTTTTGCTCATTTTCCGTTTTTAACTTTGGAATTTGCACCGTTACCGTCAAAAATTTGTTTTTGTAAAAACTTTTAGGAAAGATTTTCTGAATCTGGTCTGGTCTGGCATCAGTGGCAATATCCCAGTCCTTTGGCTTTACCCCTCTTAAGAAGTCTCTCACACATCCACCTACCAAAAAAGCCTGAAAATTCGCCTTTTTTAGGCTCTCTACTATAGAGATAATCTCTTTTGGGATAGGAAACATGGTAATTAAGCGTGAAGCGTGGAGCGTGGAGCGGGAAGCGTAAAACTCAGATAAATCCGAAATTCGAATTTCGACCACAGCCCCTTTCCAAGGGGCTGGGTCGCCCAGCCCTTTAATAAGGGCTGGGGCGAAATCCAAAACAATGACCAAAATTCAAAACAACAATTTAAGCGCAAAACTCAAAGCGTAAAGCGCAAAACTACAGCGTAAAGCTAAAAGCTAAAAAGAGATTTCGCTTTACGCTTTACGCTAAACTGATTTGGATTTTGGTCATTTGGATTTGTTTATGATTTAGGATTTAATAGGCTTTGCGCTTTGCACTCCTATCGTGGAACGTGAAACCCCTCTCTCCCACAGGGAGGGGAGGATATAGGTGGGGCTCCTTCCCCCAATCCTCCCCCTTCCCTTTGGGAAGGGGGAGGATTAAGGTGGGGGATAGGAATTTTCTTCCCCAATTTAACCCCCTCCTTGTATTCCTCCCCCTTAAAAAGGGGGAGGAAATTGGGGTGGGTATTCCTTCTAAAAAAGGGAGGAAATTAAGGGGGAGGGGAGGATATAGGAGGGGATTCCCCAATAAAGAGAGGAAATAAGGAGGACTCCCCCAAAATCCTCCCCCTCCCTCTGGGAGGGGAGGATATAGG
>JAGGUF010000031.1 GCA_021158595.1 bacterium
TCTTTAGGGGCTGTTTTTTGGTAGAATAAACCCAATATTGAAGGGGAAAATCTACCTTTTGTTATATGATAAGAACCAAAATTGAAAATTTGATTAGAAAATTTGTTTCCAAAGAGACAAGTTTTTCTGTTGTTTATCCTTCCAGAAAGGAATATGGAGACTACTCAGTGTTTCTTCCTTTAAAGGAGGCTAAGATTGTTCAAGAGAAAATTGAAAGAGAAAGACCCCATTTTTTGGAAAAAACAGAGATAGTTCCTCCGGGATTTTTGAATTTTTATTTGAAAAAGGATTTTTTAATTAAGACATTAAAAAAAATTTTAAAAGAAAAAGAAAGATTTGGTTCCCAAAGATCAAAAAATACGGTCCTTATAGACTATTCCTCGCCAAACATTGCTAAGTCCTTTGGTATAGGTCATTTGAGATCAACCATTATTGGTCAGGCCCTTTATAATATCTATAAATTTTTAGGCTGGAGATGCATCGGAATTAATCACTTAGGAGATTGGGGCACTCAGTTTGGAAAACTAATTTATCAGATTAAAAGAAAAAAAATTTCATTAAAGAGTTTAACAATTGATAAGATGGAGAAACTGTATGTTCAGTTTCACAAGGAGGCGAAAGAGAATCCAGAAATAGAGGAAAAAGCAAGATGGTGGTTTAAGAAATTAGAGCAAGGTGATAAAGAAGCCAAGAAAATCTGGAGAGTCTGCAAAAAAGCAAGTTTAAAAGAGTTTGATAGAATTTATAGACTTCTTGGGGTCAAATTTGACTATATTTTAGGCGAGAGTTTTTATAAAGATAAGACAAAAGAGGTGGTAGAGGAGTTAAAAAAGAAAAAAATTGTCCATCAGAGCCAAGGGGCTTTAATTGTTGAATTTCCAGATAAGCAGTTGCCTCCAGCAATGATTTTGAAATCTGATGGGAGCACCACCTATTTTGTCAGAGATTTAGCGGCAATAAAATATCGTTTAAAGCGATGGAATCCTGACCTTTTTATTTATGAGGTTGGGGCTGATCAAACCTTATATTTTAAACAGTTGTTTCGAGTAGTTGAACTTTTGAAATGGAAAGGGAAAAAACGTTTTGTCCATATTGCCCATGGACTTATCCGTTCAAAAGAGGGAAAGTTTTCTACTCGAGAAGGAAAGACAATTCATTTGGAAGAGGTATTAGAAGAGGCAATTAGGCGAGCCAGAAAAATTATTGAAAAATCTGAGACGAGCAAAAATTTATCAGAAAGGGAAAAGATAAAGATTTGTAAGGTGGTAGGCATTGGAGGTATAAAATACCAGGATCTCTCTTCTTATCATACCAAAGACATTATTTTTGATTGGAATAAAATTTTAACTCTTAAAGGAAATTCAGGTCCCTATCTCCAGTATACCTATGCCCGCTCAAGAAGTGTTTTAAAAAAAGCCAAAACTATAAGAAAAAACTTTAAAACCTTATCACTTTGTAATTTTGAAATAAAACCTGAAGAGATGGAGATTTTACGAACAATTTATAAATTTCCCGAAGTGGTAGAGGATGCAGGCTATAATTTCTCACCCAATCTAATTTGTGAGTTTGCCTTTAAATTGGCCCAAAGATATAATCTTTTTTATGAACTTTATCCTATTATAGAAGCAGAAAATTCTAAGATAAGAGATTTTAGATTGGCTTTGAGCGCAGCAGTATCTCAGATATTAAAGAATAGTCTTTCTCTTTTGGGTATTGAGGTTTTAGAAAAAATGTAGTTTTGTCTAAAATGTAATTGCTAACCACTTTGGTAAGGCTTTGATATTCTCCCACCCCCTCCTTAATCCTCCCCCTCCCAGAGGGAGGGGGAGGATAATAGGTGGGGGAGGGGAATTCCCACCTGAAGATAATTAAGCGAGAAGGTTTATTACCACACTGGTTGGATAAGACATCTAAAATGGAAGAAGATTTCATTTTAAAAGTTAAAAATTTAAGAGTAATATTAGATGGAGAAAAAATCCTCAATGATTTGTCTTTTGAAATAAGAAGAAAGGAATTTTTTATAATCTTGGGACCGAATGGAGCAGGGAAGACCACCCTTTTTAAAGCCTTATTAGGTCTGATTCCTTATCAAGGAGAGATTGTCTGGACTAAAGAGAATATAAAATTTGGATATTTGCCCGAACGCCTCTCCCGTTCCGAATTTAAAAAAATTCCCATCTCTGTCCGAGACTTTTATAAATTTAAAGAGAGTTCTGAAGAGAAGATTTCAAAGACATTAAGGTCCGTGGGATTAGAAGGAGAGGAAATTCTTAAGAAAAATCCCGGCGATTTGTCTTCAGGTCAGTTTCAGAGGATGTTGATTGGCTGGGCATTATTAGGAGATCCTGAGGTATTGTTTTTTGATGAGCCTACCACGGGTATTGATATTGGAGGAGAGAAAACCATCTACTCTCTTTTACATAAATTCTGGCAAGAGAGAGGTCTTACCATTTTGATGATTACTCATGAGATAAATATTGTTTACGCTTACGCTACCAACGTTTTGTGCCTTTACAAAAAAGGAATTTGTATGGGTCCTCCTCGAGAGATTCTCACTCCCCAACTGTTAGAAAAATTATATGGTAATGAGGTTAAATTTTATATCCATAAGCATTAAGATATGATTTTCTCTCAATTCACTCTTAGTCTTATTACTGGCATTTTTATAGGAGGAGTAGCCGGATATCTGGGTTCTTTAATGATTGTCAAAAGAATGGCTCTGGTAGGGGGACCGCTGGGACATTTAGCCCTGCCAGGTGTAGCCTTGGCCTTGCTTTATCATTATAATATCTTTTTAGGAGCACTACTGAGTATAGTGATTGGGGCTATAGTAATATGGCTCTTACAAATTAAAAGTAAACTTTCTCTGGAAGCCTTAACAGGAGTGGTTTTTGCTGCCGGAGTGGCTTTGGGTTTTTTAATTTTGCCTCTTTCTCAAGCCGAAGAAGCCTTAATTGGAGATATTACCAAGATAGATCTTACAGACACTCTTTTGGCAATATTTTTAGGATTGATTGTATTTGTGATTATCAATAGAATTTATCAAAAAATGATTCTTTCCGGAATCTCCGAAGATTTAGCCAAAACAGAGAGAATAGATGTGAAAAAGTATAACCTTATTTATTTAATCTGTATTACATTGATTGTGGCTTTAGAAGTTAAAATAGTAGGAACCCTTTTGACAGTAGCCCTTTTGGTTATTCCTGCCTCTGCCTCTAACAATTTCAGTAGAAGTCTTTGTTTATATTCCTGGGGTGCCTTACTGATAGGAGTAGTTTCTACTATCCTTGGAATCTTTGCCTTTAGGTTTACGGGATTGCCAGCCGGACCCTTAATTATTCTTTCAGCAGCACTTATTTTTTTGATTTCTCTATTTTTTAAAAAATAATATAATTCCCACCTATATTCTCCCCCTCCCAGAGGGGGGAGGATTTGGGAAGGATGCCCTCTTATATCCTCCTCCCCTAAGAGAAGGAAGGAAGGAAGGAAGGAGCCCCCTTTAATCCTCCTCCCTTAAGAGAGAGAGAGGATCCCCCCTTTGGGAGGGGGAGGAAAAAGGTGGGGGAGGCTCTATTTTTTTATTTCGTTACCGAATTGATTGGATCGTACAAATAACCAGATATTGTTTTTTAAAAATCTTTTCCTATAAAATATAGAAGAAATATGAAAGGGAAATGGATTTCTAAATTCATAATCTTTCTTACTCTTTGTTCACTTATTTCTCTTACTCTCTCTGATTTTGCTTTTGCCAAGGATGATTCTTCAGATTCTAAAGTCTGCGCTCTCTATTTTACTTTTATTGGCTGTCCAAACTGTGCTGTTTGTGATCCTATTGTTTTAACTGAATGGCCCCAAAAATATCCTAATTTGGTAGTTATTGAATATGGATGGCATGAAGATGACTGGGAAGATCCAAACTCCCAATTTTTTGGAGAATATGCTAAAGCCTACAAAACTCAACCCGCTGTTCCTCAACTGGTTTTTGATAAGTCCAATATTAAATTGGGAAGAATTGAGGTTCCAAAAGGAGAAAGTTATATTAAGTCAAAAATTTCAAATCCTTGTCCTTTGATTGATAAGTCAGTTTCTTTTGAAAATCTTAATTTAAATGAACTTCCGGCTTTTCCAAAAATCTGGGCAAATCAAAGAGTTTTAATTAAATTAAGCGAAAACGAATACCTTTTTCAATGGAATGGTGAGAGTCCTCCAAGAACAATTGGAAAAGAAAAAATTACTCAGAAAGAATTAAAAGAACTCCTTTTTGCAGAAAATATTTTTGAGAAATTAAAAAATAAGGTATTTGATATTGTTAAACCTCAAAAGGTTGAATTTTCAGGCAGTGCTTTTCCAGGTTCAGGATTTGTGCCTTATGCTGAGTTTGAGAATGCAATAAAAATAAAGGTTTCAGAGAATTTGATAACCAATAAACCTGAAGAAAACCAAAATCCTAACGAAGAAATCAATCAAAATCTTAAAGAAGAAACTATCAATCTTCCTTTTATTGGAAAGATAGAAACTAAAAAATTTTCTTTACCAATTTTAACTTTTTTAATTGCAATTGCTGATGGTTTTAATCCTTGTGCCTTTTTTGTTTTAACTTTTCTTTTGGCGGCTCTAACGGGTTTGGCTGGCGCAAGAAGGAAGATTCTCTTGGTGGGAGGAATTTTTATCTTTTTCTCCGCTCTTTTTTACTTTCTGTTTATGTCAGTTTTACTGAATGTTTTTCAATTGGGAGGAAAAATTACTATTTTAACAATTATTGCCGGACTTATTGCTGTTTTTGCCGGTATCGTCAATATTAAGGACTATTTTTACTTCCAAAAAGGAATCTCTCTGACTCTACCAAAGACTCAAAAAGAAAAGTTTTTTCAAAGATTGAAGAATTTAAGTTTAGCAAAATCTACTTTGGCTTTAATCATAACTACCATCCTCATTGCCTGCACTGTTAACATTTATGAACTCCTATGCACCTTCGGTTTTCCGATGGTTTATACCAGAATTTTAACCTTAAGAAATCTACCAACCATTGAATATTATCTTTATCTAATTTTTTACAATTTGGTTTATATTATTCCTTTACTTTTTATTGTTTTAATCTTTGCCCTTACATTAGGAAGAAAGACCTTTTCTCAAATCTGGGTGAGAAGATTAAAACTTGTTTCAGGTTTTATGATTCTATTTTTGGGTTTGATCTTAATGCTAAAACCAAAACTATTAGAAAGCGCTTTAACTGCCTTTTCTGTCTTATTTGCAGCAATTATAACTTCAGGAATAATTATCTTAATTGATTTGTTTATAAAAAAAGAAAAAAACCCCGAGACTACTCTGTGAGATCTAAACTAAATTAAGATAAGGAGACACTCTCAAGTTCTTAAGAACATTAGAACAAATATGCAAGAAAATCCCTTGTCAGTAGTAATTTCAGCATTAATTAAAAATAATCAGATTCTTCTTATTAAAAGAGTTAGAGGAGATTATATTGGTCTTTGGGGCTTGCCTGGTGGGAAAATTGAAAAAGAAGAACATTTATCTCTGCTATCCAACCACTTCGTAAAGCGTGAAGCGTGAAACTAATCCTTTCTCTACTCATATCCTCCCCCTTCCAGAGTGAGAGTATTGGGAGAGTGGCTCTCCCTTCTTCTTTCCTCAGATGAATTTCCCTCCCCCACCTTAATCCTCCCCCTCCCAAAGGGAGGGGGAGGATTAAGGAGGGGGAGGAAGAATATTAGACTAATTTTAAAGAAAAAATTATTCCCAGTGACTTTCTAATTATTGAAAAAATTGTTAAAAATAAAGAAAAGAAATATTATAATTGCATTATAGAAAAGAGGGGAAATATCTATCTTTTAAAAAATTTTGAATAAAAATGTCTCTTGAAAAATATTGGAAAAAAAGAAAGTTCGATAAAACTCCTGAGCCAAAAGGAAAGGTTTTGAAAACCTCAAAAAATAGATTTGTGGTTCATGACCATTATGCTTTAAAAGCCGGTCACCATCATGACTTTAGATTAGAAATGGAAGGGGTTTTAAAATCCTGGGCGGTGCCAAAAGGAGTTCCAGAAAAAAAAGGGAAACGCGTGCTTGCCCTGGAGACGGAACCGCATCCCGTATCCTACCTTAACTTCCAGGGCGAAATTCCACGGGGTTGTTATGGAGCGGGAGTTGTTAAAGTATTTGACAAAGGCACTTATAAACTAATTGAAA
>JAGGUF010000011.1 GCA_021158595.1 bacterium
AATTTTTTAAAAATCTCAATCCAGTCATTTTTTAACCCTTTTTCGTTTTCAGTTAAAACAACGCCAGCAGTAGAATGAGGCACAAAAACTAAAACTAAACCATCTTCAACCTTGCTTTCTTTAACTATTCCCTCTACCTCTTCGGTAATATCTACTAACTGATACCTATTTTCAGTTGAAATATTAAGCTTTTTAAACATATTTTAAGTTTTTTAAAAACTCATTTTTAATCCATTCTTTTCCTTATCTCTGCCACTCTATTTTTTGTCATTCTACCATTTTTTAATTCTTCAATCAAACTTCAAACTTCCCTACTAAAAAATAATATTCCAACATTCTGCAGAATGTTGGAATATTAAAATGTTAGAACACCTGAACGTTCAAATGCTGAAATGCTGAAATATTTGAATACTTAAACGTTTAAATGTTAAAATGTTTTTATAAATTTGGCAAATTTCTTGCCATAAGGAGAAAGGAAATGAACGACATTCCTTCCTTTATATTTTTTATTCAAAAGCCCGGCTCTCAAAAGTATTAAAGTATGTTGGGAAATAGTTTTAAAATTTCCTTCTACTCTTTCAGTAATCTCATCAACCGTAATTCCTGGGTTTTTCTCTAGTAAAAGCAAAATTGCAATCCGCCAATGATTTGCCGAACCCTTAAAATATCTTTCTAATTGCTTTGGGGTTTTTTCTTTTCTCATAATCGCTTTATATTTAAAAACTCTTGAAGTTTTTTATTGATAAATTTAATCGCTTAATTTTAATATACCATCATCAATTTTAATACATTATCACTTTAAGAGGAATATTCTAACATTCTGCAGAATGTTAGAATATTAAGGCCTCTAAATATCTAAACTCTGAATACTTAAATATTAGAATGTTTAAATGCTAGTTAGAACTCCCATCTTTTAAAGATTTCCTTTTAAAGATTTATCTTTTCCACAATGTTTAAACTTTATCTAAAAATTTTACTCTAAATTTCTAATATTTCAATAATTATGTTTTGCCGTTCAATTTAATTATACCACATCTTTAAAAACATTCCAACATTCTGCAGAATGTTGGAATATTTTGTTTAAGATTATTTATCTAAAAATCATAAGTTGTTTGAATTCTTAGGAAACTACTCTTCTTCATTTTCATCTTCCCCTTCCAACCTTTCTCTAACTCGTTCTTCCATTATTTCGTCAATCAAATCTTCTTTCCATATTAAAATTGCTCTTTCTCTTAATTCTTTTTCACTCCAAGAAGGATTTGCTTTTTTCAATTCTTCCATTATTTACTTTACTTCATTTTCATCGACGCCTTCTTCTTTTATTATTTCCTCAACTTCTTTTACTATCTCAGGTAATAATTCTTCCTCTAATTTCTCCCTTTCTTCATCTTTCTCCTCTAATTTTTTATATCCTCTGGACCATACTCGTCAGAAAATTTTGGTCTCCATTTCTCTCTTTCCATAATTAATTTATATTATGATGTATTTTATATTATGTTATGTCCGACCTTTAAATAAACTATATCAAGGAATCTAAAAAAGTCAAAAATAATAATTTTTAGGATTATTAATATTCCAACATTCTGCAGAATGTTGGAATATCAAAATGTTGGAATACTAAAAAATGCTAAATGTTTTATTTGGCTTTGAGATAGAACTTCTATCTCCTTAATTCTCTCTTAACCTTCTTATTCTTCATTTAATTAGCCAATAAAATCTCTTTAAGGCGCACTATATAACCGAGGAGTTCCAATTTTTGTTGACATTATAAATCATTTTGTTATGGTTTTGTTAGAACAAGTTTGAAAATTAAAAAAGGAGGTGTATAATGATGGAAATGAAAGTAAAATTAATCAGTTGGACAAATAAAAAACCCTTGGAGATGACTTCTTTTGCGGCTCGAACCTGTTATGCTTCTGAAGTTCCTAAATGGGGAAAATTGTTAGATGTGAAAAATATTTTATGGAAAAGCGGGCATCATACTACTTTGGAACATTTCTTTGTAAGTTTCTTAATTGATGGAATTGCTGTAGGAGATGTAACTTTGGGATTGCATTTAGTTTGTCCGTTTTATAATACCAGCCAGCGTTCAGGAAGATATTCAGCAAAAATGTTTTGGAAGCCAAGATGGAAAGAGATTGAAAATTATATTTCTAATTTCTGGCCAGAAATAGAGAAAGAGGAGAGAAAAGAAATAATGAGTTATATTAGAAAAGGTGTGAATTTATTTCAGGAAAATCATCCCAAAATCAGCGAACTTGCCAAAAAATTCCTCAAAGAGGAAAGGCCATTTATTTCGCAAAAGAATTTGGAAAAAAATGCTCCTAAAATTGCTCAGGAACAAACACGAATGTTTGTTCCGACTATCTTTCCTACTGCCTTGGTTTATAGTATAAATTTGGTGACTTTAGCGGCTCTGCAAAGAGTTGCCTGGACTCCCTCAATGCGGGCGGTGGTAAGAGAGATGATAAAACTTGTCTTAAAAAAATTTCCAGAATTGAAATTTGTTTATCAGTGGGACGAAGAAAGAAATCAGGATTGGTCGCCAAAATTAATCGCTGGAAAGAGAAAGGTTTTAAAAGAGCCAAAACTAAAACTTCTTAAAGTAAATAAATTAACTGAAATTAAATCTCCCAAAGAAAATGAAATTGGGCCTTTAGATTTGCTTCATTTCTTGCCAGAAATGATGGAAAATCATTTTATAGAAATTGCAACCGAGATCGAGATCTCCTTAGCGAC
>JAGGUF010000026.1 GCA_021158595.1 bacterium
GGTGGTAAATGTCTTGGTGCGGCACCTGTCATTGAGCCTCCTAAACCTCAGGGTCCCAACCAGTGCTGTCTTTTAAATCATAAACTTACTGATGTTGATCCTGCCTGTGATAAAGGAGTTGTTGTGGGCCCAAGTGATGCTCGGTGGTGCGATGTTAACAGAGATGGAGAAAGAGATAGTATTGATGCTGAAACCGTTAAGTGGGGGACTTGCTGTTTTTTGGATTCTTTGTATAATGTATCTGATTGGATATTTATCATATTTTTCCCTTTGGCAGTTGTGGTTTTTGGGGTTGCGGGCGCTTTGTTTGTCTTTTCTGGTGGTGAGCCTGAGAAGGTAAAAAAGGCAAGAGATATTCTTTTTTGGGGAATTGTGGGTTTAAGTATTGTCCTTTTTGCCAAAATAATTCCTGCTATCGTTAAAGCGATTATTGGTTAGCGCAAAGCGTGAAGCGAGAAATCCCTCCCCCACCTAAGGGGTGAAGTAGGAAGTAGGAATTTCCCCTCCCCCACCTATACCTCCCCCTCCCAAAGGGAGGGGGAGGATTTAGGAGGGGGTTAATTGGGGAAGAAAATTCCTATCCCCCACCTTAATCCTCCCCCTTCCCAAAGGGAAGGGGGAGGATTGGGGGAGGGAGTCCCACCTTTATCCTCACTTTTCTTTAGAGGAGGATTGGGGGAGGGAGGGAGAAATCCTCAAACCAGATCAAATCAATATATCAATGACCAGGTTTACTATTTTGACCATATTATTGTTTTGCCTTGCCTTAGGCATAGCGCCAGGAGTTTCTGCTGATATTCATGGTCCTAATGAGTGCTGTTTTTTAGACCACGATTTAACTGATGTAGATAGCAATTGCCAAGCAGGGATGATAGTAGGGCCTCAACGACCGAAATGGTGCGATCCGGATGGCGATGGAACCTTTAATACGCCTGACGCTTATTCTCAGAGATGGGCTACCTGCTGCTTTTTAGATTCTGTCTATACTGTTTCGGACTGGCTTTTTATGGCATTTATTGCCCTGACCCTGATTATGTTTGGAATAGCAGGTTATCTCTTTCTTTTTTCCGGTGGTGCTCCTTCTAATATCGAAAAGTCAAGAAATTTCCTCATTTGGGGAATAGTGGCCCTTGCTCTTGTTCTTTTATCAAAGGTAATACCAGCAATAATTAAGGGAATTGTGAGTTAGGGGTGCAGAAATTCCAATTTTCAATTTCCAAATGTCAAAACTACAGCGTGGAGCGTGGAGTGGGAAATCCCACCCCCACCTAAGGCGTGAAGTAGGAAGTAGGAAGTAGGAAGTAGGAATTTTCCCTCCCCCACCTATGTCCTCCCCCTCCCAGAGGGAGAGGGAGGATTAAGGAGGGGGTTAATTGGGGAAGAAAATTCCTATCCCCCACCTTAGTCCTCCCCCTTCCCAAAGGGAAGGGGGAGGATTGGGGGAGGAGCCTCTCTCTATCCTTCCCCTTAGAAAGGAGGATCCCTTCCATATCCTCCCCCTTAGAAAAAGGAAAGGATTAACCTCCCCCAAATCCTCCCCCTCCCTCTGGGAGGGGGAGGATTAAGGTGGGGGAGGGATTTTCCGCTCCACGCTCCACGCTTTACGCTAAATTTTGTTTTGGTCATTGGAAATTGGATATTAATTGGAAATTGAATATTGGACTTTGGAATTTTGAGTTTAATACCCTAATTATGCAACAGCTTGATTTAAAAACCCTTTCTTTGGTTATCGGACAGATCGCTGAAGAAAAAGGCATTCCTCAGGAGAAGGTCATTGAGGTCATTGAGATGGCTTTGGCTTCTGCTTATAAGAAAGATTACGGTAGGAAAGAGGAAAAATATAGAGCAAGATTTAATAAAGAGACCGGCAAGGTTGACTTTTTCTTGGTAAAAAAGGTAGTGGATGAAGGTATGCTCTTAAAAGAAGGTGAGAAAGAAGAGAAGTCCTTACCAGAAGGGCAAAAGAAACTCAAGTTCAATCCTTATCGCCATATAATGATAAATGAAGTCCCAAAGATTAGATCCAAAATCTCTTACCTAAACGCTAAACCCTTTACCTCAAACGCCAAAATAAACCCTGGTGATGAGATTGAACTTTCTTTACCAAAGCCTGAAAAATTTGGCCGCATTGCCGCCCAGACAGCAAAACAGGTGCTTTTGCAAAAAATAAAGGAAACAGAAAAAGAAATAACCTTTACTGAATTCAGTCGAAGAGAAGGAGAGATCTTGTCAGGGATTATTCAAAGAAAAGAGGGAGAGACAGTTTTTGTGGATCTTGGTCGGGCTGTAGGTATCCTTCTAAAAGAGGAGCAAATTCCAAATGAGTTTTATAAGATTGGCAGTCGGATGAGGTTTTATCTCTTAAAGGTAAAGGAGGCTCCCCGTGGTCCTGAGATTTACTTATCCCGGGCTCATCCAAAATTTCTCTCTAAACTGTTTGAGATTGAGGTTCCAGAGATATCCAGTGGAACAGTGGAAATAAAATCAGTTGCCAGAGAGCCTGGTTTTCGTTCCAAAATTGCTGTTGCCTCAAAAGAAGAAGGGGTAGATCCGGTAGGAAGCTGCGTGGGCGCAAAAGGGACGAGGGTGAATGCAGTAATGCAGGAATTAGGAAGAGAAAAAATAGACATTATTTTATGGGACAAGGATCCAAAAAGGTTTATTGAAAACGCTCTTGCTCCAGCCAAGGCTTGTAAGGTAAAAATCGAGAAGAACAAGGCGATAGTAGAGGTGCCCAAAGATCAACTCTCTTTGGCAATTGGTAAAAATGGCCAAAACGTCCGTCTTGCCTCTGAACTTACCGGCTGGAAGATAGATGTGATAGAAGCAAAACAAGAAAAATGATCTTCCTTCCTCAACCCAAAACAATTTAGTGCAAAGCGTGAAGCGGGAAGCGTGGAGCGTGGAGGGGGAAGGAGGAAAATTCCTATCCCCCACCTTAGTCCTCCCCCTTCCCAAAGGGAAGGGGGAGGATTGGGGAGGGAGTCCCACCTCTATCCTCCCCCTTAGAAAGAAGGAGCCCCTCTCTATCCTTCCCCTTAGAAAGGAGGATCCCTTCTATATCCTCCCCCTTAGAAAAAAGGGGGAGGATTACCTCCCCCAAATCCTCCCCCTCCCTTTGGGAGGGGGAGGATTAAGGTGGGGGAGGGGAAATTCCTACTTCCTACTTCATAATCCCTACTTCACCCCTTAGGTGGGGGAGGGATTTCCCGCTCCACGCTTCACGCTTTGTTTTGAATTGGCGTGGTTTTAAGCGCTTTTTACACCTTGACTTTAACTCTTAAGAGGTTAAAATACACATTTATGTCTGATTATTCTATTTTAATAGGAGGAGCGGCTGGTCAGGGTTCAAGAAAGGCAGGGCTTTTGATTGCAAAATTGCTAAACCAGTTTGGTTATAGAATTTTTATTTATGACGATTATCAGTCTCTGATCAAAGGCGGACATAATTTTTCAAAAATCAGGGCCTCAGACAAAGAGGTTTTGTCTCATAGAACAAAGATTGACTTTCTCTTGGCTATCAACACAGATACCATCCAAAGACACAAACATAACTTAGAGGAAAAAGGAATTCTTATTTACAACAGCGATGAGATTGTCTCACAAGAGGGAGTAGGGATTCCCATCAAGAAGATCACAAAAGAAGAGGGAGGGCTTCCCATAATGGAAAATGTGGCTTTGGTGGCGGGATTTGCAAAGGTTTTGGGGATGGATTGGGAGACAACAAAGGGGGTTTTGAGCAAAGAGTTCAAGAAGAAAACAGAAATAAATCTAAGAATTGCCAAAAGAGCCTGGGAAAAGGCACCTACCTTAACAAAATTAAAAAGAATTGACCAAAAACCTGTGCCTCTTTTGACTGGAAATGAAGCCATAGCCTTAGGTGCCGTAAAGGCAGGACTTGACCTATATATTGCCTATCCTATGACCCCCTCTACCAGTATTTTGCACTATCTTGCTGCTTTTAAAAAGGAATTTAATATTGCCGTCTCTCAACTTGAGAATGAGGTAGGGATAATAAATGCAGCCATTGGAGGTGCTTATGCCGGTGCCAGAACAATGGTTGGGACCTCAGGAGGAGGATTTGCCCTAATGACAGAAGGATTGAGTTTGGCTGCCCAAAGTGAAACCCCTATTGTTATTGTGGAAAGTCAAAGAGCAGCCCCAGCCACTGGTGTTCCTACCTATACTGCCCAGGCAGACCTTCTTTTTGTGTTAGGGGCAGGCCATGGCGACTTTGTAAGGTTTGTTATTGCTCCGGGAGATGCCAATGAGGCCTTCTATTGGACAGGAATCTGTTTAAATCTCTCTTGGAAATATCAGACCCCTTCCATTTTATTAGTGGACAAAGAGGTTTCAGAAAGCACATTCTCTTTTGATCCTGCCTTATTAGACAAGATAAAACCAGAACCCCCGCTTTTATGGAAGGGAAAAGAAGATTATAAAAGATACAAGATTACAGAAGAGGGAATCTCAGCCTTAGGTTTTCCTGGAGAAAAGGGAGTGGTGGTAAAGGGAACCAGTTATGAGCATGATGAATTTGGCATTACGGTTGAGGAAAACGAAGAAAAGATAAAAGCAATGCAGGATAAAAGGTTAAGAAAATTCAAGAAAATGAAAGAGGAGATAGAAAAATTAGAGGCGGTTAAGATTTATGGAAATAAGAATTCAGACAAGGCTATTATTGTCTGGGGTTCTACCAAAGGACCAGCCAAAGAGGTAGCAGAAAAACTGGATATTAAAATGATCCAACCCATTGTGATTCAGCCCTGGCCAGAAAGACAAATGAAAGAAGCCTTAAAAGGGGTTAAGAAATTGATTGTAATAGAAACAAATGCCTTAGGACAAATGGAAAAGGTCCTAAACTGCTATGGAATAAAACCCCAGGGCAGAATTTTAAAATATACCGGCAGACCCTTTGTCCCAGAAGAGATAGAGGAACAAGTAATACCAATGCTTTCATCAAGTTAAAGCAAAACTACAACGTAAAGCGTAAAGCGTGGAGCGTGGAGCGTGGAGCGTGGAGCGGGAAATCCCACCCCCACCTAAGGGGTGAAGTAGGAATTATGAAGTAGGAAGTAGGAATTTTTCCTCCCCCACCTGTATCCTCCCCCTCCCTTTGGGAGGGGGAGGATTAAGGAGGGGGTTAATTGAAAAAGAAAATTCCTATCCCCCACCTTAGTCCTCCCCCTTCCCAAAGGGAAGGGGGAGGATTGGGGGAAGGAACCCCACCTATATCCTCCCCCTTAGAAAAAGGAGAGGATTGGTTTTTATCTTTACGCTGTAGTTTTGCGCTTTGAGTTTGAATATTGTAATTTGTAATCTTCCCGCTCCTTTTCATAAAATTATGCAATTAGATACATACTGCA
>JAGGUF010000044.1 GCA_021158595.1 bacterium
ATCTTGCATATAACTGTTAGTGGCAGGTTAGCAAATAGCCAATAAGAGAAAATAAAGCAATAGAAGGAAGAGCCGGCATTGGCTTTTTGCCTAATTTTAGAAATAGCAAAAAACTAACCAAAAGTCCAATCAAAGAAAAACATACAATCAGTCCACTTTTTATTGCTCCCTGAGGAAAAACGGATGAACTCAAAAGTAAAGGAAAAATAATATCCCCTGAACCCAAAACAAAAAAATTATGTTTTTCGCTTCCTATTTTCACCTCTTTGAGTTGAGCCCTAAAATCAGAAAGTTTTTTGGGAATAATTATTCCCAAAACCGCTCCTGAATCAGCCATACTCTTTGCTATCTTTTGAGTAATTTTTATTTTATAAACAGAAATAAAATCATAAACAGAGAAAAGCAATAAAAGAGAGGCTACTATTAAAGGAGAAAGAGAGAAACCCACCACTGCTCCTATTCCTGCAATCCCAATACCCAAAAGGAGATTATGAAACCAAACAGAAGAAGCCTTAAACCAAAAAAGAATTAATATCAAAATAAAAGGGATCGCTATAATAGTGGGTATAAACGTTTCAAAAAATATCTCTCCTCCGAAAAAAACGACAAAAGCAAAAAGGACTTTAAAAATTACACCTTTTACTTTTGAAAGTTTTAAGAGAAGATAAAGAAAAAGAAGTACCAACAAGAAGGCAATAAAAAATTTGAAAATAGAAAATTGAGAGGGAGACATCTGAACAATTTCCTTTTCTTTTTGAAGACTAAAATCCATCAGATTTTTAGCCACAAATATACCTAAAACCTGAGGAAATAAAAACCAACAGGTTCCAAATAGAAATATCTTTTTCATAAAGATAATTGGCAACCAGTGAGAGGACTCCCACCCCCTCCTTAATCCTCCCCCTCCCTTTGGGAGGGGGAGGATATAGGTGGGAGAGAGTATTTTGAACATTTGAATTTTGGTCATTGTTTCGAATTTCGCCACAGCCCTTATTAAAGGGCTGGGCGACCCAGCCCCTTGGAAAGGGGCTGTGGTCGGATTTCGAATTTCGGATTTTTCTGCCTCTGGGAGAGGGAGGAAGAATATCAGAGCCTTATCAAAGTGATTGGATAGTACACTTTAATTTCTCAAAGATCTCTTCAATCTCTTTTTTTGCCTTTAACTCTGTTTCCAAAATGGGTCTAAAAAGAGAGACAGATTCAATTATTTTTTTATCATAGGAAATCTGACCCAAAAGTTTCTGAGAAGCCCAGTTTTTAATCTTATTACTCAAAGAAGGGTTAATATCCCACTTGTTTATTACTAAATTCCAGGGAATATTAAAATGATTCACTACCTTTAGGACCTTTTTTAAATCTGAAAATCCAGAAGGGGTAGGTTCGGTAATTAAAACAGCAAAATCAGCATCCTGAAGTGAGGCAATTACTGGACAACTGGTGCCAGGAGCAGAATCTATAATTTGTAAATCAGATTCAAATCTATCTGCTTGTTTTTTAATCTCAGTCACTACCTTTCCGGAACCAGTCTCACCTGGAAAAAGAGAGCCAGAGATCAAAACTATTTCTTGACTCCCTTTTTTATGAATTTTTTTAATTCGGATCTCTCCATTTTGGAAGGCCTTGAGTCTTATGGCTTTCTGAGGACAAATAACCTCACAGGCTCCGCAGCCTTCACATAAAAAAGGATTTAATTTAAGTTTTCCTTTTAAAAAAGAAAGGGCCTTAAAACGACAATTTTTTACACAAAGACCGCAAAGATTGCACTTGCGGTAATCAATTTCCGGTTTCAAAGAGGCAAAGACCTTTATGGTTTTGTCCCATTTTTTCACTCCACCCAACCAAATATCAAGATTGGGAGCATCAACATCACAATCCACCCCTGTTACCCTTTTCTCCCTTCCAAAAAGCATTAACAAACCTGCCGCTAACATTGACTTCCCTACCCCTCCTTTTCCAGAACAAATTACCAATTTAAGATTTCTCATTTTTTCTTCCTCTCTTTAGTCCTCCCAAAAGGAGGAATCGGGAGGCATACACTATTATTCTAATGTTACAAGCACCTCGTTTGCGTTAATAAATTGGCCTTCCTTAACCTTAATCTCTTTGACCTTACCGCAGGTCTCAGAAATTATCTCATTTTCCATTTTCATAGAGATTAGGGTGGCTACCACTTTACCTGGTTTAATCTCCTGCCCTTCTCTTACATAAATTTTGGAAAGGGTACCCGCTATAGGGGCTTTAATTTCTTTCTCTTCAGAGACCCCACAAACTGCTCCATTCTCTAAAGAGTTCTTCACAGAAGAATAGTCTTTCTTTTCTATAGGAACCAAATTCTGAAACCTGTCCTCAGTGAAAAAATAATCTTCATCATCTACTCTGATCTTAAGCAGATTTTCCTTTATTTCAGAAATATCAATATGATAAGTATTTTTCCCTATCTTAATCTTTGTTCTCATATTAGATCCTTCCAGGAAGAATTCCTAAAAGAATTCCAACTAAGATCTATCCTTCCTGCTAACTTCCATTTATTAGGCTTTGAGGATTCCCTGGTCTGCCTTTTGAACTGCTGATAAAGTTGAGCGCAGAGCAAGGCTATATCTTTCTTTTTAATTTTTGTTTTTTCCTCTGATGGTTTTTGTTTCTTTTTTGGATATTTCCTCTTAAGTGCCTCTATGATTTTCTCTTTTTCAATAAAGGAGGTGGAGATCTGGCCTTTTATAAATTTTTGATTTTCCAGGATTATTTTATAAAGAGGGATTAATGTAGGAACACCTTCGATTACAAATTCATCCAAGGCTCTTCTGGCTCTTTTTATTACCGCATTTCTCTCCTTACCAAAAACAACAAGTTTTGCCAATAGACTATCAAAATAAGGAAAAATCACCTGACCCTGATGACAAAAAGTATGAATCTCAATCCCTCTTCCTCCAGGAGGAAGAAACTGAGAAATAGTGCCTGTGGTAGGACGGAAATTATAATAAGGGTCCTCAGCATTTATCCGAAATTCCATTGCCCAACCAGAAGGCTTAATTTCTTTTTGTTTTAAATTTAGTTTTTCGCCGGCAGCAATTTTAATTTGCTCTCTTATAAGATCTATTCCATAAACCAGTTCGGTAACTGGATGCTCAACCTGTAACCTGGGATTTACCTCCATAAAATAAAAATTCCGTTCCTTATCTACCAAAAACTCAACTGTTCCTAACCCTTCATATTTCAAATACTCTCCTAGTTTCACTGCCATTTTCCCCATTTTCTTTCGAAGGCTCTTATCTAAAAATGGTGAGGGTGCCTCCTCAATAAGTTTCTGATTACGACGCTGAATAGAACACTCTCTCTCTCCAAAATGAACCACATTCCCCTTTCCATCTCCCAAAATCTGAAATTCAATATGACGAGGATTTTGAAGAAATTTTTCCATAAAAATCTCTTCTTTCCCAAAGGCATTCTTAACCTCCCTTTTTAGTCTCTGAAAAATCTCTAACAACTGATCTTTGTTTTTCTCATTTATAATCTCAATCCCCACTCCTCCTCCTCCCCAGGAGGCTTTTAGAAGAAGTGGTATTCCAATTTCTTTTGCCAGTTTTTTACAATCCTTTTCGTCTCTTATCGGTCTTTTTGTTCCTGGAAGTAAGGGACATTTCAGTCTTTGAGCAATCTCTCTGGCTTTGAGTTTATCACCCAAAACTCTTAAGGTTTCTGGTCTTGGACCAACAAACTTAATATTGTTTCTTTCACAAAGTTGGGCAAAGTCTCCATTTTCTGCTAAAAAGCCATAGCCGGGATGTAAAGCCTGAACCCTTGCCTTTTTGGCAATCTGAATTAATCTTCTTTGATCCAGATATCCCAGAATCCCCTCTTCATTAAGATAAAAAAACTCATCAGCAAGTTTTGTTTCTAAAAAGTTATCCTCCTCTCCCTTTCTTGGACAAAGAGCAACGGTTTTAATGCCCATCTCTTTGCAGGTTCTGATAATGCGAATTGCTATCTCTCCTCGGTTGGCAATAAGGATTTTTTTAATTCTCATATGGATATGGTTTATTACATAATTTAGAAATCTCTTTCATAATTCTGTCAGTGGTTTTTCTTAACAGAAGATTGTATTCCTTTTTATTGTTTTCTATTTCCTCTAAGAGTTTGGCTTCTTTTAAAAAATATAAGGGTTTTCCTATTCTTATCTCCCTTCCAAAAAAGCCTTTTACTCTCATACCTACAGGAACAACAGGGACTTTCGTTCTAATGGCTAATTCTGCTACTCCTGTTTTTCCCTTTAATAAACTGGGTCCAGAATTGGTGTCTCCTTCAGGATAAATAATAATAACCCTTCCTTCTTTCAAGCATTTTATTGCCTTTTTTAAGATATTCTTTCTATCAGGTCTTTTTCTGTTTACTATAAGGGTATTGGAAAGATAATAAAGTAACCCTGAAAACAGTAAGATTTTTAAACTATCCAATGCTCCAATAAACCGCAAATCCTCTAATCGGTTCTTTAAAAACCTTGCGATAAAAAGGTGGTCTCTTCCATTGATATGATTTGAAGCCACAACAAAACTATTCTTTTGGGGAATGTTTTCTCTCCCCTCTATTTTTTTGATAAAAATATTTACAACCGGAAAGACGACTAATTTACAAAAATAAACCAGAGGAGGTTTCATACCGTTGATTTAAGAATACCTATCTCTTCCATCAGTCTGTTGGTAATGGTCTGAAGGATCTCTTTATATCTTTTTGAATCTTTATCTATCTTTTTTGCCTCCTCAAACTCTTTCTTAAAAAAAAGAGGTTTTCCAATATTTATCTTAACTATTCTTTTTATCTTCAGTTTGCCTCCCGGAGGTAAAAGTTCAAATGTTCCCTTAATCCCTACCGGTAAAATGGGTACTCCTGTTTCTAAAAAAAACCTTGCTACCCCCCACTTTCCCTTTCCCATCTCCCCTGTTCTTGAGCGGGTACCCTCAGGATAAAGAATTAAAATATCTCCATTTTTCAAAGAATTGATAGCCTCTTCTATCACTTTTTTCTTTGAAACCTCACTCTTTCGATTTAATCTAATGGTTCCGGTGATAAAGTAAAGAATATCTCGGGCTATCCCTAACAGTCCACTATATCTGTCTACCTGACCAATAAAACGAAATCTTCGCGGAACACAGATATAACCATCAGCAATCCAATCAAGGTGGCTCTGATGATTGGATGCTAAAATAAAATTTTTTTTCGGAATATTCTCCTTTCCCTTTACCTTTTGAATAAATAAAAAATATACAATTGGTTTAATAAAAATATTGCAAAACCAAGAGACAGCCCTGTTCATAACTTTACAACTGTAAGTTGGTGAGTATTTTGTTATTCAGTCAAAAGAGAGTATCTCTTCTATAATTTCTTTACAACTCTTGATTTCCGAAATACCAGCAGCACATAATCCACAAAGCAAGGGAGCCTCCTCTATATTTCCAGTGGCAATCTTTGAGCCTGCAAATCTGTCTGCTTTTATCTCTTCTGGAAAGGCATTTTTTTCTTCCATTTTCAGAATCTCCTCTGCTAACTTATTTTTTATCACTCTTACTGGATGACCGGTAAATCTTGCCACCACCACAATATCTTCCTGGGTGGCTTCTAAAATTGCCTTTTTGTAATTTTCATGAATCTGGCACTCTTTTGAAGCAAGAAATCTGGTTCCCATCTGAATCCCATCCGCTCCTAAATCAAAGGTTGCCTTCGCTGTTTCTTTGTTATAAATTCCTCCGGCTGCTATTAAGGGAATTTTTTCAAGCATCTCTTTTGCCTGAGGGACCAAAACCATTGTAGTGACATTTCCGATATGGCCCCCTGACTCTAAACCCTCTACTACTACGGCATCAGCGCCATTATCTTCCATCTTCTTAGCAAGTCTGGAAAGAGGTACCACAGGAATAACCTTGATGCCGGCTCTTTTTAAATAAGGAAAAAGAGGGAGAGGATTTCCACCTCCAGTAAAGACCACAGGGACCTTTTGTTTAATTACTACCTTAGCAAGAGCCGGGACGTTGGGATTGGTCATTAAAAGATTTACCCCAAAAGGCTTGTCCGTTAATTCTCTTGTCTTTTTAATTTCCTCTTCCAACCAAGAAGGAGCAGCAAAGCCTGAACCAATCACTCCAAGACCTCCAGCATTGGAAACAGCAGAGACCAAATTGGCCTCTGAAATTCCAGCCATCCCCCCTTGAACAATAGGATATTTAATATTTAAAAGTTGAGTTAATTTATTGTTCTCAAACATATCCTAAAAATTTAGAGGTTATATGCAAGATAAAAGTTGACACCCTTTTACCATCTTACATATTATGGACAAAACTGGAAATATTTCCAATGTTTTAATAATCCCTCCCCCACCTTAATCCTCCCCCTCCCTCTGGGAGGGGGAGGATATAGGTGGGGGAGGGAAATCTTCCTCTGTAAGCTGTTAACTTTTATTTTGCATTCAACCTTTAGAGATTAATTTCTCTCCCTATTTTTCTTCTTTTGGCTTTCCTGTAAACTAAATTAGCAGTATATAAATCCTGAATCGCAAGTCCCGTTGAGTCAAAAATTGTAATTTCTGTATCATTTTCTCTACCTAACCTTTTGCCACACACTATCTCTCCTAAAGAAGAGTAAACATCTTTTTGAGTGATAATTCCTTTCTCAAGAGGAACATTTATCTCTCCTGAATGACTAGCCTGAGCCCAATCGTCAACAACAACCTTTGCTTGTTTTAAAATTTGAGGATCTATTTCTTCTTTTCCCGGAGCATCTGCACCAATAGCATTAATGTGGACGCCTGGGAGAATCCACTCCTTTCTTATAATTGGCTTTCTTGAAGGAGTTGTCGTTACTAAAATATCTTTTCGAGCCACCTCTTTTATATCTGCATTCTTTATCTCAATTTTTTCTTTGTTAAGGATCTGTTTCAATCTTTGGATAGTTTGTTTATTTATATCAAAGACAAATATTTCTTTTATCTTTCTTACTTTGGTTATGGCGGCTATTTGATATATTGCCTGCTGTCCGGCTCCAACCACTCCCAATGTTCTTGCATTTTTTCTGGCTAAATATTTTACAGCCACCGCTCCAGCCGCTCCGGTTCTCATTCCAGTAATATAAGTACCGTCCAATAACGCTAAGGGTAAGCCATTTTTTGCATCGTTTAACACAATCACTGCCATTACTGTCGGTAATCCTCTCTTGAAATTCTCTGGATGAACATTGACAATTTTTGTTCCAGCCATCTTGAGATAAGAAGAAAAGGAAGGCATTATCCGCAAATCCCCATTATATTCTTTAAAATAAAGATAGATTTTGGGAGGCATTTGAATTTTTTCTCCCTTGCCATAATCAGAAAATGCCTTCTCAACACAATCTACTATTGTCTTTATCTTGCTAAGGGGGATGATATTTTTAATTTGTTTTTGATTTAAAATTAACATCATTCTCGGCAAGTAATTAACAAGGGTTGACGTTTTAAAATTTCATTTGCCTCTAAAACTAATTCTTGAATTAATTCTTTCACTGAAACTATCTTATTGATCCTCCAGACATTCGAACCAGCAAAAACCAATCCATTCTCCAAGTCACCCTTGCGGGCATTTTCTAAGGCCTCCAAAATGCAATAACTCCTATCGCAGACCATCCCTATACATCCCTGGCATTTTTTAGGGTCTGGTTTTGGCGCTTTTCCTTCTAAAATCTTTTTAACAAATGGCGTTTTAATTGCTCTACCAGGCAGTCCTACAGGAGAATGAATAATAACAATATCCTCTTTTTTCGCTTTTATATGCGCCTGCTTAAAGTTAAAATGGGCATCACATTCATAAGTTGAAACAAATCTGGTAGCCATCTGCACACCCTTGACTCCTGCTCTCAACATATCAACAATATCCTTACCATTAAATATTCCTCCAGCGGCGATCACAGGTGTTCTTACTGCCTTCACTACATCTTTAACGATATCAATGGTTTTTCTAAAGGGATGACCTTTGGGAAAACCAAGATGACCTCCCGCCTCCTCTCCTTCAACCACAATTGCCGCTGCTCCCATTGCCTCTCCCTTTTTGGCTACCTTAACCGAAGAGGCCATAGAAAAAATGGGCACATTATATTTTCTTCCTATCTCAAAGATATCCTCCCTGAAACCTGCTCCCTGGATTATTAGGTTAATCTTCTCTTCTATGGCTGCCTTCACCAATTTAACAAAATGGGCTACCACTCCCATAATATTTATACCAATCACTCCCTTAGGCCCAGCAATTTTTCTGGCCTCTCTTATCTCCCGCTTCACCTCATTGGGATCGCTCATTCCTGAAACAGCAATTATTCCCACTCCTCCCTCTTTAGCCACATTTCCTGCCAAATTGTGCAAGGAAACCCGAACAGCCATTCCTCCTTGGATTATGGGATACTTAGCCAACAAGGGACCTATCTTTAAGGGAGGTAATTTTGTCACTTTTATTCGCGTTTTTGAACCACTTCTTTTTTGTTTGAGTTCCTCCTTATCTACTACAGCCACTGTAAATCTGACCTCGCATTTTTTCTCTTCTCCTACCCAAGCCTCACCCTTAAAATTGGCAATCTTAAACCCATAAAAACCCAAAAGTTCCACCTTATATTTTATCCTGTCTCCAGGGAAAATGGGTTTGAAAAAATAAGCACTTCTTACCTGATAGGCTAAAAGATGCTTTTTCTTATGTTCTCTGCCAATTTTTTTTCTCAAAAGAATGGTACCGGTTTGGGCAATTCCTTCCACTACCAAGACACCGGGCATTATGGGAAAGTCTACAAAATGACCTTTAAAATACGGATCATCGGGCGAGGTCTGTTTATAACCAATAATTACATTCTCTCCAATGCTCTCCACCTCATCCACCCATAAAAATGGATCATCATAAGGAATGATTTCTTTTATTTGTTCTTTGGTCAATAGCATATCACCAAGGTTATCTCTAAAATGAAAGTTGATACCCTTTTTAGCATCTTGGATATTATGGACAAAACTGGAAATATTTCCAATGTTTTGGTAATCCCCCCTATATCCTCCCCCTCCCAGAGGGAGGGGGAGGATTAAGGAGGGGAAGGGGAATTCTTCCTCTATTACCTGTATTACCTGTCAACTTTATTTTGCATTCAGAAGTTAAAAAATTGCTAAGATGCTAAAATGTTAAAATGTTAAAATGTTAGGATGAGTTTAGATCGCTAACCCCCCATCAATATTTATTACTGCTCCTGTAACAAAACTTGCTTTCTCTGAGGCTAAAAAGACAACCACCTCCGCCACTTCCTCTGGCTTGCCAAACCTCCCCAGGCAGGTAAGTTTTTTCACCATTGTCTTTATTTCTTCAGGCAACCTTTCAGTTAAAGGAGTTTCAATAAAACCAGGAGCAACCGCATTTACTCTGACCCCTAATTTTCCTAATTCCTTGCTTAAGGACTTGGTAAAACCAATAATGCCTGCCTTAGCCGCTCCATAATTTGTCTGCCCAAAATTTCCCCTCTGACCTACTACAGAGGAAATACTGACAATATTCCCCTGATTCTGAACAATAAGAGGAAGGGTTGCTTTGGTGCAATTAAAGACACCGGTTAGATCAATATCTATCACCCTTTGCCATTCCTCTTTGCTCATTTTGGCCAAGGTCCTGTCCTGACAGATACCAGCATTGTTTATCAAAACATCCAATCTTCCAAACCTATTTCTAATCCCTTCCACCATTTTCTCCACCTGGTCTAATTTAGAAACATCAGCCAAAAAATATTCTGCGCGAACATTATTTTTCTCAATTTCTTCCTTTAGTTTTTTTAATTTCTCCTCCTGGACAGCAATATCATTTAAGGCAATATTTGCTCCTAAGGAAGCGAATTTCAAAGCAATGGCTTTGCCAAGACCCTGAGAAGAACCAGTTATAAGAACCACTTTGTCTTTAAATGAAATCATTTTAGCATTTAAACATATTAACATTCTAACATTTGTATTTGTTTAAATGTTAAAATGCTAATATGTTAGTATGATTCTGACCTTTTACCCTGTAGTGGAAATTTGACAGGCTTTGTTTTGCAAAGACTAATTGCGGAAGGTAGTCAAATTTTCACTACGGAGTTTAATAATTTTCCAGCCTATTGGCAACAATAATCCTGCCAAAAGTATTTTTAATAAATCTCCAACAATAAAAGGATAAAGTCCAACTGCTAAAGCCCTTCCAAGTCCTATAAAATTAGCCAGGTATAAGAGACCGGGAATATATAAAACAATATTTCCCAAAAACATACCTAAGATACTGCTTTTAAACCTTCTATCAAATCCTCTTTCAGAAAGCCAGCCTACAAGAAAAGCAGCAAAAACAAATCCAACAATATAGCCAAAAGTAGGAGAGAGAATATAACCTATTCCTCCACCTCGAGAAAACCAGGGAATACCAGATAAGCCCATTAAAAGATAGGTCAGTTGAGATAAACCTCCTCTCTTTGAACCCAGCAAGGCACCACTTAAAAGAACAGCAAATGTCTGCATTGTTATAGGAACTGTTCCTATCTCCAGTTTTATTTTAGCACAAACAGCAGTAGCGAAGGCAAAACCAAAAACCAAAATAATATCCCGAATTGCGACAACAGTTTTAGTTTTGGGTAAAAATATGGTATCTGCGAAAACTGACTGATTAGTAAAACTCATATTAACATACTAACATTTTTTAGCATAATAACATAATAAAAATGTCAAGACGTTTCAATATCGTATTGTACTTCTTCAATCTCCCTTCCTACCACTAAAATATCATCAATTCTAACTTTTTTTAGATATTCTGGCAAGTTCTTCCTCATACAAACCTCAGCAAAGACCCTATCCAAATTTAAGGGATCAAAACTCCCAAAGATAAGACCTAAAAAGGCAGCAATCTTATTTGTTTTTTGAACAGAAATTCCATCAGCGATATTCAATAAACTCTCCGGTAAAATAGAACTGATATTTTCCAAAATTTTCTCCTCGCTGTAAAGATATTTCAAGGAAAAATAGGATTCTTTCTTAAGGAGACGGGTTAAGTTCTCTGTGGCTCCTCTGACCCCAAGTTTTAAATCAAGATTTAGGGTGGGCAGATTAATAACAAAATCATGGTTAAAAACCTCTTCGGAAATCTCAAAACCAAAACCATTTAGTTTTTTTAGAATAAATTTTGTTTTAGATAAATCCAAAGGAACTACTTTGTATCTGAAGCAGACCTCAAGTAATCGTGACTTTTGAGCCGAAACCTCAATAGGAATTTCAGTAAAACTCTGGGCCCCTATTTTAATATTTTCTGGCTTTGCTCCTCTTTGAAGCAAAAATTTAATTACTGCCTCCAAAACCTCAGGGGAGGTATTTTCAGCAAAATGAGGATGGACTGGAGAAACCAAGGTAGGCACAATCAAAATCTTAGAATTCTGATCTATTCTTATTCCTCCCAACAATTCAATCACTTTTTCAATCGCCTCTAACACATCATATTTCACCCGCCAAATAGAGACTGCCTTTTTATCTGGTCTTGGCTCATATTTCAATTGTTCTCCAATTTTATATTCTCTTTTTGACTTTTGAACCCAACGATTTCCCTTCTCATCTTCCAACAATAGTACAAAATAAGGCACCTTGGGATGCAAGAAAGTAGGAATACCTACCTTTGAAATTCCAATAACCTTTATCTTATTTGATCTAAGAGGTTTCACCTCTAAAAAGCAATAAGGACATTTTTGGATAGGATGCTGCCAAACCCTTTTACATTTTTGACATTGATAAAACATAATCTTTTATACCAATTTTTTCCTTATTCTCACAAATTTTCGTTTGCCCACCTGAACTATCATTCCATCTTTTATTTTAATCTCTTCCTGCCAGTTCTTGATTGGTATTTTTGATTTTTGATCTTTAGGTTTTATTCTTACCCCTTTTTGTTCTATTAGTCTTCGTCCCTCAGATCTTGAAGAAACTAACCCTGTTTTTGTTAATAAATCTAAAATATTTAGGGTATCTTTGTTTAGAGTGAAAACAGGAATCTTGGTAGGGATCTCCTTTTCTTTAAAGACTCGTTCAAACTCCTTTTCCGCCATTTCTGCCTGCTCTTTACCATGATAGAAGGTTACAATCTCCTTAGCCAGAGAAGATTTTAACTCCTTCGGATTTACTCTCTTTGACTTTAAATCTCTTTCCATTTTAGCAATCTCTTTTAAAGAAACATCAGTTAAAAGTTTAAAATAATCTAAAATTAAATCATCAGGAATAGACATTATCTTTCCATATTGTTGGAAGGCTGGCTCAGTAATACCCACATAATTTCCCAAACTCTTGCTCATTTTATTTTTCCCATCCAAACCAACCAAAAGGGGAACTGTGATGATATCCTGAGGTTTCATCCCCTCTCTTTCCTGAAGTCTTCTTCCTATTAACATATTAAACTTTTGATCGGTTCCCCCTATCTCCACATCTGACTTTACCACTATTGAGTCATAACCCTGAAGAATAGGATAAATTATCTCATGAGGATAGATATTTATATTATTTTTCATTCTCTTTTGAAAATCGTCTCTTTCTAAGATTCGAGCCAAGGTGATCTTACTGAATAATCTTATAAAATCACCAAACTTCATTTTATCATACCACTCGCTATTTCTCCGCATCTCTACCCTTTTTATATCTATCACCTTTCCCGCTTGGGCAAGATAGGTTTCGGCGTTTTTATTAACCTCTTGAACTGTAAGTTGAGGACGGGTCTTTGATCTTCCCGAAGGATCACCAATTCGGGCCGTAAAATCACCGATAATGAAAATCACCTTATGGCCTAATTGCTGAAACTCTCTTAGTTTTCTTAAGGGAACCGTATGCCCCAAATGAATATCAGGTTTTGAAGGATCTACCCCAAATTTTATCCTTAACCTCTGACCCTTAAGAAGTCTTTTCTTTAGATGCTCTTTATCAATAATCTCCTCTACTCCTCGGCTTAAAAGTGCTTCAATTTTTTTGGATCTAGAACCAGTTACCATAACCTCCTTTAAGTAGGGTCTTAAAAAGATTTCTTCCAAATAAGGGGTGCCCTTGGCAGGAATCGAACCTGCATCAGTGGCTTAGGAGTCCACGGTTCTATCCATTGAACTACAAGGGCTCAGATGTTTCCTTTAAATAATTATAGGCTGATAACGCAGCCTTCGCTCCCTCTCCGGCTGCAATTACAATCTGATGATAAAGGATATTGGTCACATCTCCACAGGCAAAAAGTCCTCTTGTTTTTGTCTGACAGGTCTTCAGATCAACTACTATCTCATCTTTTTCATTAAACTCTACCAAGCCCCTTGCAAAGTCAGTGGCTGGTATCTCTCCAATCATAATAAAAACTCCATCTGTTTTCAATTCCTTTTCCTTTTTTGAAGATAGGTCTTTGTAAATCAGTCCTTTACACCATAAAGCGTGATTTTCTTTTTTAGAAAGAATCTCTTTCACCTTTGCATTCAAAATTACTTCAACCTTCCCTGTCTTCTTGACCTGTTCTTGAGTAATTTCATCAGCAATAACTTTTGATGATATCTCTAAAATATATATCTTCTTAGCATATTTGCTTAAGTCTAATGCAGCCTCAAAGCCAGCATTCCCTCCTCCAATAATTGCCACGGTCTTATCTTGAAAAAAAGGAGCGTCACATATAGGACAATAACTTACTCCATGGCCAATCACTTCCTTTTCTCCTGGAACCTCCAGAGGTCGAGGATCTCTGCCTGAGGCAATAATAACTGCTCTACCTTGGTACTCTTCATCAGCATTTGCCATTACCTTAAAACTCCCTTTTAATTTTTTTATCTTTTTCACCTTTTTCCCCTCTTTGATTTCTACATCAAAGTTTTCCAGGTGATTTTTAAATTTTTTCATAAGAAGGGGACCAGAAATACTCTCAAATCCTGGATAGTTTACAATTCTTTTTGCTTTACTGGCTTGACCCCTAAAGTGTTTGGTAAGTAAAAGGGTTTTCAGTTTTTTTCTTGATGCATAAATGGCCGCTGTTATTCCGGCCGGACCTCCACCTATAATGATAAGATCGTAAAGCATACTAACATTTTAGCAACCTCTCTAAAGGTCCCACCTGTATCCTCCTACCGAAGGGAGGAGGATCAGGGAGGGAGAATATCAGAGTATTACCAAACTGATGGACAATTCCTGCTAAATGTTAATCTGATTTTCAGTATTCCATTTTCTCCTGATAATTAATTGCCTCAGCAATATGGGTTTTGGTAATATTTGCCTTTCCCTCTAGATCAGCAATAGTTCTTGAAACCTTCAAAACCTTATGAAAAGCCCGGGGAGACAAATGAAGTCTTTCCATTGCCTGTCTTAGAAGGTCTTCAGAAGAAACATCTATCTTGCAATATTTTTTGATTTGAGGAATCGTCATCTGGCTATTTATAAATCCTCTTTGCTCTTGAATCCTTCTTGCCTTCTCCACCCTTTTCCGAACATCATCACTTTTCTCAGACATCTCACTTGAAGAAAGTTTTTCAAAACTTACCCTTGGAACCTCAATTTTAATATCAATTCTATCCATAATAGGACCTGAAAGTTTCCGTCTATAGCGACTAATTTGAGAGGGAGTACAGGTGCATTCCCTTTCTGGATCGTTTAAATAACCACAGGGACAAGGATTGGAGGCGGCTACTAAAGTGAATTGAGCGGGAAAGGTAAAGGTCTGATCGGCTCTGGCAATACAAATTACTCCATCTTCCATTGGCTGACGTAGAGCCTCAATTACATCCCGGTGAAATTCTGGAAATTCATCTAAAAATAAAACCCCTCGATGAGATAAGGTAATCTCTCCAGGTCTAATAGGAGAACCACCTCCAACCAAAGCCACCAATGAAGAAGAATGATGAGGGGCTCGGAAGGGTCTCTGAATGACAACAGGTTGAGATTTTGGCAAGATTCCGGCAATACTGTAAATCTTGGTTACTTCTAAAATTTCATCCTTTGTCATTTTAGGTAAAATTGAAGGAAGGGCTCTAGAAAGTAAGGTTTTACCAGAACCAGGGGGACCCATCATAAAAATATTATGACCTCCAGCAGCAGCAATCTCTAAGGCTCTTTTTGCCATCTCTGCCCCTTGAATATATCTCAAATCGATAGAGGCGCCTTTGTAATTGTCAGAAAACTCCTCTGACCGAATACTCTCTGGTCCTTTACCTGTTACAATATAATCCTCTATTCTTCCCTCCAACATTTCCAAAAGTTGTTTTAAGTCTCTTGCCGGCAAAATCTTCACTCCTTGGACCAATTCCGCTTCTTTCTGATTATCTTTTGGAAGAACCAAGATCTTATTTTCCTTTTTTGCTAAAATGCTTATAGGAAGAATCCCATTCACTCGTCTTAAATTGCCATCTAAAGAAAGTTCACCAACAAAGATCTTATCCTCATTGTTTGTTTTTTTCATCTGCTCTGAGGCCAAAAGAAAACCCACAGCAATGCTTAAATCATAAATAGATCCTTGTTTTTTGATATCTGCCGGAGCCAGGTTTACTGTAATTCGACGATTATGGCGTTGGGGTGGCTTTGCTCCAATGTTTTTAATTGCTGATGAGACCCTTTCTTTTGATTCCTCAACTGCCTTGTCTCCAAGCCCCACAATAGAAAAAGAATGCAACCCAGAACCAAAATCAACCTCCACCTCAATTAGCCTTGCCTCTAATCCTACAATAGCAGAAGAAAAAACCTTAACAGACATAGAATATTAAACCCAGCCCCACTTTTGTTCCAAAAGTGGGGCTGGGCGACAAAATGACAATCCAAAATGCAAAAAGAATTTTTCCCACCTCTTCCTTAATCCTCCCCCTCCCAGAGGGAGAGGAGGAAATTGAGGGGATCCTCCCCAAATCCTCCCCCTCCCTCTGGGAGGGGGAGGATATAGGTGGGGGAGGGATTTTCCATTTCACGTTTCACGCTTCACGCTTCACGCTTGGAATTTGGAATTTTTAGTTAGTTTTGGATATTGGAATTTTGAAGATTCGTGCTTTAAAATTTTATTTACAATGGAATATTTCCATGCTTTCTTGGAATTCTCTGTTCTCTCTTATTTAAAAGAGACTCTAAGCATTTTATCAAAATATTTCTGGTATCTTTAGGATGAATAATTAGATCCACCTGACCCATTTTTGCAGCCTCATAGGGATTTAAAAAGATCTCTCTTAGTTGTTCGATTTTTTCCTTTTCGGTTTTTTTTGGATTATCACTTTCGGCAATTTCTCTTTTAAAAATAATTCTTGCTGCTTGCTTGGGACCCATTACAGCAATCTGAGATGAGGGCCAAGCAATAACCTTATCATATCCAAGCAAACGAGAGGCAAGAGCAATATAGGCTCCACCATATGCCTTTCTCAAAATTAAACTAATTTTGGGAACTGCAGCCTCAGCATAGGCATATAACACCTTGGCTCCATGACGAATTATTCCCTGATGCTCCTGTTCCTTTCCGGGAAGATAACCTGGTGTATCGACCAAATTTATTAAAGGAATATTAAAGGCATCGCAAAAACGCACAAAACGAGCAATCTTATCTGAGGAGTCTATATCCAGGGTTCCAGCCAAAAATTTTGTTTGATTAGCCACTACCCCTACCACATGTCCATTTAACCGAGCCAATCCGGTAATGACATTCAAGGCAAAATGGGCCTGGATTTCAAAAAAGGTATTCTTATCAAAAATCTCTTGAATAACTGCTTTCATATCATAACCCTTTTCCTCCTTCTCAGGCACTATTTTCAATAAATTATAATTCTCTCTCTCAAAAAATTCTGAGAAGAAACTCTTTTCAAATGGAGGATCCTCAAGATTGTTTTGAGGAAGATAAGAAAGAAGTTTTTTTACTGCAGAGAAACAATCTGCTTCATTTTTAAAAAGAAAATGAGCACAACCGCTTTTTCTATTATGGACATCTGCTCCTCCTAATTGCTCAAAGGAAATTTCCTCTCCGCTTACTGCCTTGATTACCTCTGGTCCTGTGATATACATCTGAGAAATTCCTTCTACCATAAAAACAAAGTCTGAAAGCCCAGGAGAGTATGAGGCTCCTCCGGCTGAAGGACCCACAACAATACTAATCTGAGGAACTACTCCAGAGGATTTGACCATGTTTTTGAAAATATCTGCATAACCATCAAGGCTTGCTATTCCTTCCTGAATTCTTGCTCCTCCACTGTCGATAATTCCAATAAGAGGACAACCTGTCTTTCGAGCCAGTTCCATTATCTTTACAATCTTTTTGCCTGACATTTCTCCCAAAGAACCTCCTATTTTTGAAAAGTCTTGACTGTAAACATAAACCTGTCGGCCAGAAATCTTTCCAAAGCCAGTAATTACAGCATCACCTGGCACCTTCTTCTGACTCATTCCAAAAGCCTCAAATCTGCTTTCCACAAAAGGATCCAGTTCTACAAAACTCTCAGGATCTAACAAAAGATCAATCCTCTCTATGGCCGAGAGTTTTCCTTTCTGATGCTGCTTCTCAATCAACTCTTCTTTTTGAAGGGCCGCCTTCTTTTCTTCTAATTTTTTAATCTCTTGTTTAAAGTTCATAAGCGAAAGGTGAAAATTCCAATTTCTGATTAAGGGAGACAAAATGCAAAATTATCTTTAAGCGCAAAGTGTAAATCTACAGCGTAAAACTAAAAACTAAAAAGAAATTTCGCTTTACGCTGTAGTTTTGCGCTTTGAGTTTTGAGCTTTGCGCTTGAGTTTTGGTCATTGTTTCGGATTTGGAATTTCCCTCCCCCTCCTTAATCCTCCCCCTCCCTCTGGGAGGGGGAGGATATAGGTAGGGGAGGGATTTCCTACTTCCTACTTCCTACTTCAGACTTCTTACTTCAGGCTCCATACAGGTAGCAGGTTCGTTACCAAATGTTATCCTTAAAAGAACGCTTTTATCTCTTTTACAATTTCTTTCAAAATCTTTTGGTTATCAACCTCCTTACCCAATTCCTTTTTAAGGGAGGTAGCCTTGTTTTCCAATTCTTTTGGAAATCGAACAATGTTTGTATTAACTC
>JAGGUF010000052.1 GCA_021158595.1 bacterium
ACAACTTCTTCAAGAAAAACAAAGAAGAGAGATGGAATTTCAAAGAAGATATGAGCAAATCTGCAGAAGAGAACAGGAACTTCAGAGGCAGTTGTCAGATATAATGCGAAAGGAGCAAGAAGAAATGTGAAGGCAAGAAGAAAGGAGTTAATTTTTCTTATCCCTCCCCCACCTATATCCTCCCCCTCCCAGAGGGAGGGGGAGGATTGGGGAAGGAGAAGATGGGGAGGATTAAGAAAAAAGAGGATTAAGAAAAATATGAAACACCTAAATTCTCGAGAGATTCGAACCATTTTTTTGGATTTCTTTCAAAAAAAGGGTCATCGAATTGTTCCCTCAAGTGCTCTTGTTCCCAAAGATCAAAGTGTTTTATTTACCACTGCGGGAATGCAGCAGTTTTCTTTGTATTTAGCAGGAGAAAAGGATGTCTTAGAAGATTTTGGAACCAGACACTTAGCCTCTGTTCAGAAATGTTTTCGGACTGATGATATTGAAAAAATAGGAGATGATACCCATCATACCTTTTTTGAGATGTTAGGAAACTGGTCCATTGGTCAAGATGAGAAGGGAAGTTATTTTAAACAGGGAGCCATAGAACTTGCCTATGAGTTTTTAAATTCAAAGTTCCAAATCCCGGATTCCAGATTATGGATTACTGTGTTTAAAGGAAATAAGGAGATTCCAAAAGATGAGGAATCAAAAAAAATTTGGCAAAAATTGGGCATTCCTAAAGAAAGGATAAGAGAATTTGGTCCAGAAGACAATTTTTGGGGTCCCGTAGGAGAAACTGGAGTCTGTGGTCCTAATACTGAGATCTACTACGATAGGGGAAAAGAGTATGGATGTGGAAGAGAAGGCTGTGGTCCCAACTGTCCTTACTGTAATAGGTTTGTGGAGATATGGAACCTTGTTTTTATAGAGTATAAAAGGGTGATAAGTTCAACCTCAAAATATAAATATGTGCTTCTTCCTCAAAAGAGTGTAGACACAGGAATGGGTCTTGAGAGGGTAGCAGCAATTTTACAGAACAAACCTTCAGCCTATGAGACTGATCTTTTCTTTCCTTTAATTAAAGAGATGGAGAAACTTTCCTCTTTTACCTATGAGCAATTACCTAAGGCATATCGGATTATTGCTGATCATATTAGAGGTGCAGTTTTTCTTATAAGTGAAGGGATTTTGCCTTCTAATCTGGGTCAGGGTTATATCTTAAGGCGTCTTTTGAGAAGAGCCATCCGCTACAGCCGCAGATTAAAGGCAAAATCAGAGATTTTGATTTCATTAGTTCACAAAACAATTGAAATCTATAAAGATGTTTATCCTCAACTCCAGAGTTCTCAAGCAGAGATTTTAACTGTTATTCAAAACGAACAGGAGAAATTTAGTAAGGCATTAACTCGGGGGCTAAAAAATCTCAAACTTCAAATCCTAAAACTTAAGTCTCAACAAATTAAACTCTTATCAGGAAAAACAGTTTTTGATTTTTATCAAAGTTATGGTTTTCCTATAGAATTGACAAAAGAGATTGCTCAAGAATATGGGATGAAAATTGATGAAAAAGGATTTAAAGAAGAATTTAAAAAGCATCAAGAGGTTTCTCGGAAGGGAGCGGAGAGAAAATTTGGAGGGCATGGACAACTTACATCTGATAACTTTCAGATTATAAAATTACACACTGCTACCCATTTGTTACATAGTGCCCTAAGGCAGATTTTAGGAAGCCAGGTAAGACAAATGGGAAGTGATATAAATGAAAAACGGCTTCGCTTTGATTTCTCTTTTCCAAGAAAATTGACCAACGAAGAGATTAAAAAGATAGAGGATTTGGTTAATCAGAAAATCAAAGAGAACCTTGTGGTTAAAAAAGAAGAGATGAAATGTGAAAAGGCTATAAAATCAGGAGCCTTGGCCTTTTTTAAAGAGAAATATCCTGAAGTGGTCAGTGTTTATACCATCTTTAATCCCAAAACAAAAGAGGTTTTTTCTAAAGAGATTTGTGCTGGACCCCATGTCTCTTCTACAGGTCAGTTAGGAAGGTTTAAGATTATAAAAGAGCAATCCTCGGGAGCAGGGATAAGAAGAATTAAGGCAGTGCTTATCTGAATCTACTAAGAATATGTTTCTTTATCTTCTCTGTTGTCTTTATTTCTTTCTTCCGGCCTATATTACCAATATGGCTCCTCCTATAGTGAGAAGGATAAACCTTTTAAATACGCCGGTAGATTTTGGTAAGAAGTGGAAAGACACTCCCATTCTTGGTTCTCATAAGACCTGGCGGGGTATCTTCTTTGGTCTTATAGCCGGAATGTCAATGGCCTTGTTTCAAAAATGGCTATATCAATTTTCCTTTATAAAAAAAATTAGTTTTCTCGATTATAGTTCTATTAATATATTTTTATTTGGTTTTTTGATTTCCTCAGGAGCCCTTTTTGGCGATCTTTTGTTTAGTTTTTTAAAACGCAGACGCAATATTAAACCAGGAAAGCCATGGATACCCTTTGATCAGATAGACTATGTCATTGGCTCCTTTTTATTTTTAGCCCCATTCTTTAAGATTTCTTTTCTTGCCTGGAGTGTGATTTTAGTTCTTACCTTCTTTTTACATTTAATTGTTAATTATCTTGGTTTTTTACTGGGTATTTCCAGAGCAAAACTATAAAAAGGGTTCTGATATTCTCCCTCCCAGAGGGAGAAGGGAGGATTGGGGGAGGATTGAGGGAAGATTCCCTCTATAGCTTCCCCCTTAGAAAAAGGAGAGCCTTCCATATCCTTCTCCTTAGAAAAAAGGAGAGGATTACCTCCCCAAATCCTCCCCCTTCCAGAAGGAGGAGGAGAATATAGATGAGGCTCCTTCCCAAAATCCTCCCCTAAAGAAAGGTGAGGATATAGGTGGATTCCCCAATCCTCCTCCCAAAAGAGAGGGAGGATATAGGTGGGGCTCTTTCCCCCAATCCTCCCCCTTCCCTTTGGGAAGGGGGAGGACTAAGGTGGGGGATAGGAATTTTCTTCCCCAACTAACCCCCTCCTTGTGTTCCTCCCCCTTAAAAAGGGGGAGGGGGAGGATTGAGGAGGGGGGCTGATTATCTATTTAATTGGAAATTGGAATTTTTGTATTTTGATTTTAAAAGGATGCCGCTGTCATATTTGCATAATTTGTCCGGTTTGTGTAAAATTATAATATCAAAATAAGCGTTACCCTCCCCTTGGGAGGGAAAGGATAAAGGTGGGGGAGGGATTAATTGCACACTTCAAAGGCCCTATGAAGAAATCAAAGCAACAACAAGATCTTGAAGATACAGTAGAGAGCATTCGAGAGAAGTTTGGAGAAGGGGCGATTATGAAATTAGGAGAGGTGAAAGCGGTTGATGTTGAGGTTATTCCTACCTCTTCTCTTTCTTTAGATCTGGCTTTGGGTGTAGGAGGAATTCCTAAAGGAAGAATTATTGAAATTTTTGGACCTGAGAGTTCTGGAAAAAGTACCCTGGCTCAACACATTGTGGCTGAAAGTCAAAAGAGAGGAGAGGTAGCGGCTTATGTAGATGCCGAGCACTCTCTTGATCCAGATTATAGTCGTCGATTAGGAGTTAAAATTGACGATCTTTTAATTTCCCAACCAGATACAGGCGAACAGGCTCTTGATATTGTAGAGAGTTTGGTAAGATCAGGAAAGATAGCAGTTATTGTAGTGGATTCAGTGGCTGCTCTAACTCCTAAAGCAGAGATTGAAGGAGAGATGGGAGATCAACAGGTGGGACTTCAAGCCCGACTGATGAGTAAGGCTCTAAGAAAATTAAATGCCATTTCTGCCAAGTCAGGTACTTCTATTATCTTTTTAAATCAGACCAGAATGAAAATTGGCACCTTTGGCTTTGGAAATCCAGAGACCACTCCCGGCGGTAAAGCCCTGAAGTTTTATGCTTCAGTCCGACTTGAACTTAAACCCATAGCCAAGATTAAAAGAGGAAATGAGATAATAGGAAATCGGGTCCGGGCAAAGGTGGTAAAAAACAAGGTTGCTCCTCCTTTTAGAACAGCCGAGTTTGATATTATTTACAATCAAGGAATTTCAAAATTTGGCGATGTTTTGAATACAGGGATAAAATATGGAGTAATTGAGAGAAAAGGAAGCACCTATGAGTTTGAAGGGGTAAAATTGGGCACAGGCCTGGAAGCAGCAAAAAAGTTTTTACAGGATAATCCAAAGATTGTTGAGGATATTAAAAAGAAGGTAAGAAAGAAATGGGAAGAAGAGAGAAGATAATTGGGGTTCTACTTCCTGAGTTATTTAGTAAGGGCATTCTAATCAATTTAGAACAGGTATAAGAGGGGTTTTTGAAGCAGGAATTGAAAAAACAAAGGTTTGGATTGGAGGATTTTCTTTCTTTGATCTTCCTCTTTTCCTTGAAGAACATATCCAAAGAAAAAGGGAATACTCTCAGGAAAGATTGAGGGTTCTCAAGGAGAGATTTTTGTTCCTTTTAACCAGTAACTGATTTTAAAGAGAAAGGACAAAAAACCTTTTTCCCAAAGAGTGTTTTTCTTGTACAGTTTCACCACATTGTTTACAATAATAAGGAATTCCCTCCCCCTCCCTCTGGGAGGGGGAGGATTTTGGGGGATCCCTCTCCTCAATCCTCCCCCTCCCTTAGGGAGGGGGAGGA
>JAGGUF010000081.1 GCA_021158595.1 bacterium
ATCTCTGATTTTGGACAGAGATTGATGGAAATGGAAAGACTTCAGATGAATTTGGAGTCTACCATTAAGGAAATACAAGAAGCAAAAGAGAAAATGGAAAAAGAAAAAGCAGATTTAGAAAAAGACAAAGAGAAAAAACTTAGATACAAAAGGATGCAGGAGTTTTCAAGGCAAAATCTGGTTCTAAAACAAAAGCAACAGAAATATCTTCTTGAAAGATTGGCGGAAGCAAAGACACCGCTTGAAAGAGAAATGGCAAGAATTGAAGCAGAATTGATGGAACTTAGAAACGCAATGTCCAGAATCCAGAGGTATTTGGCAAGTTGGTTAATATCTCCTGAAATCCTTAGTTGGTCAGAGATTTTTTCAGCGGTAAGTTTTGCTTCTGAAAGATCTGGAGCAAGTGTTTTCTTAATTTTAGGAACTCTTCAGGTAGAAAGTACTTTTCGTCTTTCAGCTGGCAACAATATGGGTTCTCCAGAAGCAAATTTGCAAAGATGTTTAGATAATCGAATAGATGACTCTTTATGTTATCAACAAAAACCAGTATTTGAAGAAATTTGTGCTGAACTCCATTTAGATCCTAATAAGGTGCCGATTTCATATGCTTATGCAATGGGTCCGGCTCAATTTATTCCAACGACATGGAGAGCCTATCAAAAGAAGGATCCAGCTATTAAAAATCCCTGGAGATTGAATGATGCAGTTTTAGCAATGGCCTATAAATTAGGTGGAGGAGATTGGAAAACAGCTGCTTATCATTATAATCCAGGAGGAGGAAAGTGTAGTTCTAATCCTTGTGGAACTCTTTCAACTTATTGTGATAAAGTAGTATGCAGCGCTTATCGGTGGAAAGAGGTATATAGAAGTTGTGGTGGTTTTGATCTTACTTGTTCAGATTTGAGAAGTCGTCTTGAACGAATGGGTATCCCTGCCGAATAATGGCATTCGAAATATATTAAGGTTCGTTGTTAAAATGTTAAAATGCTAAAATGAAGTATGCTTTCTAAAAACTGGTCTTGGATTATCCTTATTCTTATTTTCACTGTTTTTGGTGCCTTTTTTGTTTTGCCAGGAACTTTGGCTAAAAAGATAAATATAGAGACTCCTCAATTCTTAAGGAAGCCTTATAAACTCGGGCTTGATCTTCAGGGAGGAATTCATCTTTTGTATGAGGCAGATCTTTCTCAGGTTGAAAAGCAAGATTGGAAAAGTGCTATGGAGGGACTCCGGGATATCATTGAGCGGAGGGTAAATCTTTTTGGAGTAAAGGAACCGTTGGTTCAGGTTCAAAAAGCAAAAGATACCTATCGTTTGATTGTTGAATTGGCAGGAATTAAAAATCCGAAGGAGGCAATTGAGATGATCGGAAAGACTCCCTATCTGGAATTTAGAGAAGAAATGACAGAAGAAGAAAAGGAAGAGATTTTAAAAGAATTGAGAAAAGAGATGGGCCCCAAGGCAAATGAGATTCCTAAAGATTCCCCAATATTTTTTAAGCCTACCAAGTTAACAGGAAAATACCTAAAAAGAGCAACACTTGAGTTTGATCCCACTACCTATGAACCTGAGGTAGGAATTGAGTTTAATAAAGAGGGAGCAAAACTTTTTGAGGAAGTCACCAAAAGAAATTGGCATAAACCATTGGCCATTTTTATAGATGATCAATTAATCTCTGCTCCTATTGTAGGTAAAGACGATCCCTCTGAAACCGGCTCTATAAAGGGAGGTAAGGCAGTAATCAGTGGAGATTTTACTATTGAACAAGCAAGGAAACTAGCCCGAAACCTAAATGCAGGGGCTTTGCCTGTTCCTATCAAACTTATTTCTGAAGAGAAGATTGGACCATCGTTAGGAAAAATATCTATTGAGAAAAGTATTATAGCAGCAGTGGTTGGATTTTTGCTTGTAATTTTATTTATGATTTTGATTTATCGTTTCTCCGGATTTTTGGCAGGAATTTCCCTTTTGGTCTATATAGTAATTTTGCTTTCTTTAATAAAACTAATTCCTGTTACTCTGACCCTATCTGGGATTGCCGGTCTTATTTTATCCTTGGGGATGGCGGTGGATGCCAATATTCTTATTTTTGAGAGACTAAGAGAAGAGGTTCAAGATAAAGATAATGTGGAGCCAACAGATATTGATGAGGCATTTTCTCGGGCTTGGAGTGCTATTAGAGATGGAAATCTGACTACTTTAATAACCTGTGCTATCTTGTTCTTGGTTGCCTCTGGTTTTGTTCAAGGATTTGCTTTGAGTTTGGGCGTAGGTATTTTGGTAAGTATGTTTACCGCAATGGTTATTACAAAATTACTTATGAAGACCTTGATCCAGACGAGATTAGGAAACTTTGTAAAAATATGGATTCGCTGATACTAAATAAAGGTGTAAATATATGACAGATTTTATTAAATATTCAAGATTGTATTTTGCTTTCTCTGGAATCTTAATTTTGGCCAGCATTGTTTTTCTTTCTCTTTGGGGTTTAAGGTTTGGTATTGATTTTACCGGAGGAACACTTCTTGAGGTTGAGTTTATCAAAGAACGGCCAGCGATTTCTGATTTGAGAAAAACAATTTCTGAAAAGATACAATCAGATTTTACTCTTCAGGAGGTAGGGGAGAAGGGGGTAATTTTAAGAGCAAAGGAGATTTCAGAGGAAACCCATCAGAAAATAATTGAATCTTTAGGAGGAGAGGAGAAGGTAAGAGAAAAGAGATTTGAGATGATAGGACCAAGCATTGGGAGAGAACTGAAAAAAGAAGCCATTACGGCTCTTGCTTTTGGTTTTTTGTTTATCATTGTTTATATTGCCTTTGCCTTTCGTCGGGTTTCAAGACCAGTATCTTCTTTCAAATATGGTCTTGCCGCCTTGATTGCCTTATTTCATGATATCTTAATTACTTGCGGTATCTTTGCTTTTCTTGGCAGATTTTTTAATATTGAAGTTAATACTCCCTTTGCTGCTGCTCTTTTGACCATTTTGGGATACTCCATCAATGATACTATTGTTGTTTTTGACAGATGCAGGGAAAACCTCATAAAAAGCGAAGGAGGGTTTAAAGAAATTTTAAATAGGTCCTTATCTCAAAGTATTGCCCGTTCCTTATTTACCTCCTTAAGCACCCTGTTGGTTCTTTTTGCTGTCCTTCTTTGGGGGGGAGAGACCTTGTTTTCCTTTTCTTTAGCCTTGATTGTGGGAATTATCTTAGGAACCTATTCTTCAATTTTTATTGCCGCTCCCATTTTGTTTAGGTTTTATAAGAAGTAGAAAGGGGTGTTTTTATTTTTCCATCTTCCAGTTGAATTACCTTGTTTGAAAATTTGGCAATTCTTTGATCATGGGTAACAATAAGAAATGTTTTTTCTTTTTCTTGATTGAGTTTTCTCATTAGTTGAATAATTTCCATTCCCATTTTTGTATCAAGATTTCCAGTTGGTTCATCAGCCAGAATTAAAACAGGATCTAAAATAAGAGCCCTGGCAATGGCCACTCTTTGTTGTTCGCCTCCAGATAATTGGAATGGCTTTCTTTGCTCTTTTCCTTCCAAACCCACTTCTGATAAAAGTTTTTTGGCCCTCTTTTTAAAATTAGATTCTTTCTTTTTTAGAGGAAAGACAGGAACCAGAACATTTTGCAATACATTTAAGGTAGGAATTAAATAATAATTCTGAAAAATAAAGCCAATTTTTTCTCTTCTTATTTTATAAAGTTCTGACTCTTTAATTTTTGAGATGTTGATATTTTCAATAATTACTTCTCCTGAACTGGGCTTGTCCAAAGCGCCTATCATATTTAAAAGCGTTGTTTTTCCGGAGCCTGAGGGACCCATTACCACTATAAAATCCCCCCTTCTTATCTTAAGATTGATATTGTCAAGGGCTTTTACCGCCAATTCTCCCTTGCCATAAATCTTAGTAAGGTTTTTGACTTCAACTAAAATATCTTTCATACACTCCGTAAAATTTCCATTGGCATAACCCTTGATGCCTTCCAGGCAGGGTAGATGCCACCAAGTACTCCTACAAAGACTCCAAAGACGAAAACCATTGTTGTTACCTTCCAGTTTAAAACCAAAAATTCTTTAAAGATTTCCATATAATGTCCTGATATTATTATTGCCAGATACCCTAAAAGTATTCCCAAAACTACTCCTATAAGGCTTAATATTAAAGACTCAATTAAAATAGAGAAGGTAATATCTTTTCTGTTCCATCCCACTGCCTTTAAAATTCCAAATTCTCTTTTTCTTTCTATCACAGAAATCAGCATTACAATTAAAATAGACATTCCTCCTGCCATTCCCGCAAAAGTTGAGAGTATTATCCTATATCGGTAAAAGTTATCCAATGTTTCTTTAAGGTTGCTAAAGATATCTTTGCTCATCATAGTCTGGATAGGAATGTCTTCATTTTTGAATTCTTCTTTGATTTCTTCATCCACCTTTTTTACATTATCTATTGAGTTTACTTCTACAATGATGCTGTTGATTTTATCTTTGGGAATTTTGGAAATTTTTCGGACCGTTTCTTCTGAAGAAAAGAGATAGCAATCTTCTAACACATTTCCTGTTTCGAATTCTCCTACAATGATAAGTTTTTCCTTTTTTGGAGTTTGTTGTGGCTTTTCAGGAGGAACACTTATTTCTATAGTGTCTCCGGGTTTGATTTCTCTTTTTTCTTTCGTTTTGATTGACTGGGCAAGTATTTTTCCTACAATAACCTCATTTTCCTTTGAGAAAGATCTTCCTTTAATGATTGAAAAAATAGGGCTATTCTTTCCTTCTTTTTTAGGATCTACTCCTACAATCACAGAAAAAGGATCAAGGGCTTTTAGTGATTTAGAAGGAATTGCTCCTATAACTCTTGGAGAAACAGATTTTACATTTTTGATTTTTTCAATTCGCTTCACATAACTTTTGGGAATTAAAGAGGTTTTTCCTCCGCTTAAGGGAAGACCCATTGGACTCCCAGTGCTTGAAACAGTAATTCGGGCGGCTGCCTTGGTGAAAGACTCTGAGAATGCCTTATTTATCCCTTCTGAACTGGCTAAAATGAAAACCATTAGGCCAATTCCTACAGCCACCCCAAATATGGCAAGTATGGAGACCCCTTTCTTTCTAAAGGCATTTTTGATAGAAAAGAGAAACAACGAAAACATAGATGAAATTTAGCCTCCTTTCTTTCAGAGAGAGGAGGGGGGTTAGATTACTCATTGGATATTTGAATTTTATACAATATTAGTAAAATTTGATAGAATAAGCAAATGAAATGTTTTTATGCCCCAGGATTTCAAGATAAGAGAAAATAAAGGAAAGAGAGGAGAATTTCTTTATGCCCTTCTTTTGGCTTTTCAATTAGGCTTTGCCATTGCTGTTCCTATTGTAATTATTTTAGGAATAGGATTTTATTTAGATAAGAAATTTCAGACTTTTCCCCTTATTTTTTTATTCAGTGTAATAGGAGGCCTTCTTCTTTCGATATTTGAGGTCTATGATTTAATACTTCCCTTTCTGAGAAGAAGAGAGAAGGGTAATAAAAAATGACAGGTCTTTTCTATATTTTTACTTTTATTGGTTCTTGTATTTTGCTTTTCTGGGCAGGAAATATCTTGGTCAAAGCCCTAATGGGAGTGGCTCATTTTTTAAAATGGAAGGAGTTTACCGTTTCTCTTTTTGTAATGGCGACAGCGGCTTCTATTCCTAACCTTTTTATAGGCATTTCTTCTGCCATTCATCAGACCCCTCAACTTTCCTTTGGAGATGTAATAGGAGGAAATATAGTGGATCTTACACTGGGCATAGGGATAGCCACCCTAATTGCTAAAGGTCTTCCTACCGCTAGTCGGACAGTTCAGACCAGTTCGATTTTCACTATGGTAGTGGCCATTCTCCCTTTGCTTTTGATATTAGATGGCAGATTGGGGAGAGTAGATGGAATAATTTTAATTTCATTTTTTTTATTTTATATATTTTGGCTTTTTTCCAAAAGGAAAAGTTTTAGGAAGAGTTATGAAGAGAAAGGAAATTCAATTATTAGAAGATTTAAGATCTTTCTTAAGGACCTGGGTAGAGTAATCTTAGGAATTATTGTGTTATTGTTAGCAGCAGAGGGAGTAGTAAGATCTGCCTCTTTTTTCGCTCAGAGTTTAAGACTTCCTCTATCTCTGGTAGGGGTTTTAATTGTAGGGGTAGGAAATACTCTTCCTGAGATTTACTTTGCAGGGGCTTCCGCTAAATCTGGGAGAACCTGGATGATTTTAGGAGATTTAATGGGTTCTGTTATTGTTCCTTCCAGTTTGGTTTTAGGCACTGTGGCTCTTCTCTGTCCTATTGAGATAGTTGATTTTCGTTTGTTTCTTCCAGCACGGTTTTTTCTCATAGTTTCTGCTATTTTTTTCTTCTTTTTCGCTCGTACCGGTCAAAGGATTACCAAAAGAGAGGCATTGTTTCTATTTTTAATTTATATCTTATTCCTTTTTGTCCAGTGGCTGACCAACTATTTATAAAATTTTTTAAAAGCAATCTCCCTTCTAATTTCTGAAGAGTCTGATATAATATTTTTTACCTGTATCCTCCCCTCCCAAAGGGAGGAGGAGGATACAGGTGGGGGTCCTCCCATTAACTGCTGCGAGAGAAAATAGTCAACTTCCTCGGAGGGGGACTAAGGTGGGGGTCCTCCCCAAATCCTCCCCCTCCCTCTGGGAGGGGGAGGATTAAGGAGGGGGAGGGATTTGGAATTTAGAATTTCCTTTCGGATTTCGGATTTCGAATTTAATAGTTTTACGCTTTACGCTTTACGCTTTGCGCTTTCTATATGTCTATTTCTATTGGAATAGTGGGGTTGGCAAATGTAGGGAAGTCTACTTTATTCAAGGCTCTTACCAGAAACCCTGTGGATATCTCAAACTATCCTTTCTGTACCATTGAGCCCAATATAGGAATTGTCAAGGTCCCAGACGAGAGACTTTTGAAATTGACTAAGTTTACTACCTCTGGAAGAAGTATTCCGGCAGTCATAAAATTCGTAGATATCGCTGGTTTGGTAAAAAATGCTCATAAAGGAGAAGGGTTGGGCAATCAATTTCTGGCTCATATTAAACAGGTAGATGCTATTCTTTATGTCTTGCGGGGTTTTGAAAATAAAAAGGTTCCTTCTTCTGAAGAAGGAATTAATCCAAAACGCGATCTTGAGATTATTGTTTCAGAACTGATTTTAAAAGATATTGAAACAATCGAAAAGCGATTAGAATCCTTGAAAAAGGAGATAAAAAAAGGAGAGAAAAAAGCAATGGAGGAAATGGCAATAATAAAGGAAGTTCAAGAGTCTTTAAATAAAGAAGAAATGGTGATAAAATATTTAAAAAGATTTTCTGAGAAAGAAAGAGAAAGAAGAATTGAGTTCTTAAAGCCCCTTTGTCTTTTAACAGCCAAAAAGGGTATTATTTTACTAAATACCAATGATTCAAAAACTGATGAACAGTTAAAGAGAAAAGCAGAGGAAATGGATTTTCCTTATATAGTGCTTGATGCTAAAGAAGCCTGTGAGATTTCTGAGTTAACAGAGGAAGAAAAAAAGGAATTAGGAATAAAAGAGAATCCTCTTGATTCTCTCATAAGAACCTCTTATAAAATTTTAGACCTGATAACCTTTTTTACCATTAAGGAGGATAGAACTGAGGTAAGGGCCTGGAGTATAAAAAGGGGAACAAAGGGGCCAAAAGCGGCTGGAATTATTCACAGTGATTTTGAGAAAAAATTTATAAAGGTAGAAGTGATTAATTGGAAAAAACTTTTAAATTTTGAAAGTTGGGCCCAGGCTAAAGGAGCAGGGGCAATAAGCACAGAAGGGAAGGACTATGAAATTGAAGATGGAGATGTGATATTGGTAAAACATGGATAGTTGTAGGGAGGGGGATTAAGGAGGGGGTGAAACTGTAAAATAATTTTATTTATTCTTATGGAACCAGAGAATGTTTTAAAAGGACAGATGGCAAAAAGCATAGTAAAGGAATTGCTTAAAAGGTGCAAAAACAGAGTTTATCATTTTGGTAATACTGCTTTTTTCGAACAGTTAACTCAATCAGAGAAGTCAATTAATAGAGAAGGTGAGATTGGAAAGAAGATTTCTTCTATTCCCGATTTTTTGGTAGTAACAAAAAAGGATAAGGTTTTATTTTTAGAGGTAAAGTTTCGTACTGATCCAGAGGCGCTTGAAGAAGAGTTGTTATTAGAAAAAGAATTTTTAGAGAGATTTTGGGAAGCAAAGATTATCTTGGTGACCTGTAAAGAGAAGCCCTATTTTAGAATTTTGACCCCTCCCTATTTTTCAAAAGAAAAAAGAGAGGGTTGGCCTATTCCTGTTTTAAACTGGCTTCCTGTTGAAGATGATCCTGAACTTAAGGTAAATTCAAAGGTCGTAAAAGAATTTGAAAAATTAATAGAAAAATATTACCTATGAGAAGGTGGTCATTAATTATTTTAGGAATTGTTCTAATGGGCTTAGGGATTTATGGAATTATTTTTTGGTGGTGGCCCCTTTTTGTTAAGGTTTTCTTAGGCCTTTTAGGACCAATTCTTTTTTTAGCAGGACTTATTATATATTTTATTGGTTGGGAAGAGGAGTAATTTATCCTCTCAGAGACAGAAAACTCTTAGGGTTATGTATAACCCTTCTAAAATCGAACCCAAGTGGCAAAAGACTTGGGAGAAATTGGATATTTATAAAGCCAAGGATTTTTCCAGAAAGCCAAAGATGTATATTTTGGTAGAGTTTCCCTATCCTTCAGGAGAGGGTCTCCATGTCGGTCATTGTCGGAGTTATTCAGCCTTAGATGCCATTGCTCGAAAAAAGAGAATGGAAGGATACAATGTTTTATTTCCTATTGGTTGGGATGCCTTTGGGTTGCCAGCAGAAAATTATGCTATAAAGACAAAATCCCATCCCCAAAAAACAGTAAGCAAAAATATTGCCAACTTTAAAAGACAACTTAAGAGTTTAGGGCTCTCTTTTGATTGGTCACGAGAAATAAATACCACTGATCCTAAATATTATAAGTGGACCCAGTGGATTTTTCTTAAACTTTTTGAGAAGGGTTTGGTTTATCGAGCAGAGATTCCTATTAACTGGTGTCCTTCTTGTAAAATTGGGTTGGCCAACGAAGAGGTGGTTCAGGGTAAGTGTGAGCGGTGTGGAACACCAGTAGAAAAGAGAATTAAAAAACAATGGATGATAAAAATTACTGCCTATGCCGATAGATTAATAGAAGATTTGAAGAAGGTTGATTATCCAGAAAAGGTGAAACTCCAGCAAATAAATTGGATTGGAAAAAGTTATGGTACAGAAGTTAAATTTAAACTGAAAAAGAGTCATTATCTTCCTGTCTTTACTACCAGAGTGGATACCATTTTTGGAGTAACGGCTCTTGTTTTGGCTCCGGAGCATCCATTGGTAAATGTGCTCACTACTCAAGAAAACAAAGAAAAGGTAAAAAAATATATTGAAAAGATTAAAAACAAAAGTGAGTTTGAAAGAACAAAGTTAGAAAAGAAGCGCACTGGTGTATTTACGGGTTCATATTGTATTAATCCAATAAATGAGGAAAAAATTCCTATCTGGATAGGAGATTATGTAATTGGAAGTTATGGTGGGGGAGCAGTAATGGTTGTGCCAGGTCATGATAAACGAGACTATGAGTTTGCCAAAAGATATGGATTAAAGATAAAAGAGGTGGTCAGACCCAAAAACCAAAAATCAAATAAAAACACCCTTCCCTTTGTGGAAGATGGGATATTGGTAAATTCTGGAGAGTTTTCAGGCCTTTCTTCTTTAAAGGCAAGAGAAAAAATTACATTGTGGTTAGAAAAAAGAGGTTTGGGAAGGAAAAGTGTTCAATATAAACTTCGAGATTGGGTTTTCTCAAGACAGCATTATTGGGGCGAACCTATTCCCTTGGTTTATTGCGAAAACTGCAAAAAAATAGTGGAGAAGATCAAGTCTGGTTCTTCAGATATCAAATCTCAAAAACCTAAATTTAACAAGGGAGAACTGTTAAATCCAGGATGGATTTCTATTCCTGAAAAGGATTTACCGGTTGAACTTCCATTTGTAGAAAAATATCAACCTACAGAAACCGGAGAATCTCCCTTGGCAAATATCAAAAAGTGGGTGATTTGTAAATGTCCAAAATGTGGAAGACAGGCAAGAAGAGAAACCGATACTATGCCTAATTGGGCGGGTTCCTCTTGGTATTTTATGCGTTATACTGATCCTTCAAATGATAAGGCATTGGCTAATTCCAAAAAATTGAAATATTGGATGCCGGTGGACTGGTATAATGGGGGAATGGAGCATACCACCTTACATCTTTTGTATTCCCGTTTTTGGTATAAGTTTCTTTTCGATATTGGTGTTGCTCCTCAGGATGAGCCCTATAAAAAAAGAACCTCTCATGGAGTAGTTTTGGCAGAGGATGGAAGAAAAATGTCAAAATCTCTTGGAAATGTTATTAATCCTGATGAGATTGTAAAAAAATATGGAGCAGATACATTAAGGGTTTATGAGATGTTTATGGGTCCCTTTGATCAGGCCATTGCTTGGAGCAATAAGGGACTAATGGGAGTTTATCGATTTCTAAAAAAATTTTGGAAATTGAGTTTAGAGTGTACCTCTAATCCTAAGAGTAGTTTGAAGATTATAAGAAGTATTCATCAACTTAACAAACAGATAGATAAGGATTTGGAAAAGACAAAATTTAATACTATAATTGCAGGTTTTATGAAATTTGTGAATTTGTGTGGGAAGAATAAAAAAGAGGTGGGAAGAGATGCAATTGAAAGAATGCTCCTTTTATTCTCTCCCTTTGCTCCTCATATTTCAGAGGAACTCTGGCAGAGACTTCATCCTGAGCGCTATAAAGATCCTGAATATAGCATTTTTAGAGAGAAATGGCCCAAATATGATCCAGAACTTATCAGAGAACAAACATTTACCCTAATAATTCAGATCAATGGAAAAACAAGAGACAAAATAGAAGTAAAAAAGGACTCTTCTCAAAAAGAGATTGAATCCTTGACTTTAGGACGAGAAAAGATTAAAAAATATATTTCCAACAAAAAGATTGAAAAGGTTATTTTTGTCAAAAACAAATTGATAAATTTTGTTATTAAATAATATATTATGTGTGGAATTGTTGGCTATATTGGAAAAGAAACCAATCCTCAGATAGGGCTTGAGGCTTTGAAACGACTTGAGTATCGAGGTTATGATTCAGCCGGTATGGCTGTTTTTAATTTTGAAAAAAAGCAAATCTATTGCTTAAAGTGTGTAGGCAGGATCTCAAACCTTGAGGATAAACTTTCTAACTCTGCTATTTTTGGAACTCCCTTTATTATGCACACCCGTTGGGCTACTACAGGAAGGGTTAACGAGGTAAATGCTCATCCCCATTCAGACTGCAAAGGTAACATATGGGTGGTCCATAATGGAATTATTGAGAATTATCAGGAATTGAAAGAGGAACTTATAAAAGAAGGACATAGATTTGTCTCTGAAACTGATACCGAGGTTCTATCTCATTTAATAGAAAAATATTTCAAAGGAAACTTAGAGGAGGCGGTAAGAAAAGCCCTAAAAGAGGTAAAGGGCACATATGCCTTGGTTATAATCTCACGAGAGGATCCCTATAAAATAGTAGCGGCAAGCCTTTCTTCCCCTCTTTTGATTGGAATTAATGGGAAGGAGTATCTGATTGCTTCTGATCCCGCAGCCATTGTTTCCTATACCAAAAAAATCATTAATCTTGAAGATAATGAGATAGCCACTATTACTCCAGAGAAATTTTTTATCTTTAAAGAAAAGGTTCCTCAAGAAATAGAATTGGAAGTGGAAGATATCCAAAAAGAGGGATATTCTCATTTTATGTTAAAAGAGATTATGGAACAGCCCAGGAGTTTGAAACATTCTCAACAGGGAAGAATACTTTTAGAAGAAGGACTGGCAAAATTGGGAGGACTGGAGGATGTAAAGGATAAACTTAAAGAGATTAAAAGATTAATTATCGTTGCCTGTGGAACAGCCTATCATGCGGGTTTGGTGGGAGAATATATGCTTGAAGAATATGCCGGAATTCCAGTAGAGGTGGATTTTGGTTCAGAGTTTCGCTATCGAAAGCCTATTTTAGACGAAAATACTGCCTTGTTGGCAATCTCTCAATCTGGTGAGACGGCTGATACCATTGCTGCCTTAAGAGAGGCAAAGAGAAAAGGAATTTTGACACTGGGAATTGTTAATGTAGTAGGCTCCACTGTATCCAGAGAAACTGATGCCGGGGTTTACAATCATGCCGGACCTGAAATTGGGGTGGCTTCTACCAAGGCATTTACCTCTCAACTTGAGGTTTTGGCTCTTTTAACCTTGTTTTTGGGAAGACAGAGAGAAATGTCTCTGGTAATGGGTCAACGAATTGCGAAAGAGATTTTAAAGATCCCAGAATTAGTAGAAAAGGTTTTACAAACCAGATCAGAGGTGAAAAAAATTGCTGAGAAGTATAAAGACGCCAAAAATTTCTTGTTTATTGGAAGAAAATATAATTATCCCATTGCTTTAGAGGGGGCTTTAAAATTAAAAGAGATTTCCTACATTCATGCCGAGGGTTATGGAGCAGGGGAGATGAAGCATGGACCCCTTGCCTTAATCGATAAAAATTTTCCCACTATTGCTATTTTGACTTCCGATAGTGTGTATAAAAAAACACTTTCTAATGCAGAGGAGATAAAAACCAGAGAAGGACCTATCATTGCTATTGCTACTGAAGGTAATGATGAGATTAAAAATATAACTGAGGATGTGATTTATATTCCAAAGACCCTTGAAATGCTAACCCCTATTTTAAGTGTAATCCCTCTTCAACTTTTTAGTTATTATATGGGAGTATTAAAAGGTTATGATGTGGATAAACCCCGTAATCTTGCAAAGTCTGTGACAGTAGAATAACAAGGGGTTGACAAATTTTAGGATAAAGGATACAATTTAAATTGAGCAACAAAAATAAGTTAGAAATATTTTTGAGTTATCTTTTAGATCTCTAAAATTTTGTTTTCAGCCCAATTTTTTTTAGTTTTGGGAAATTTTTGTTGTTAGTTGAGCCAATATGAGAAAGAAAAATTTTGGTAAATACTCTTTTAAATTTCCTTATCCTGACTTGATAGGCTTTCAGTTTGAATCTTATAAAGATTTTATAGAGAAAAGATTAAAAAAACTTTTCCAAGAATTCTCTCCAATTAGAGATTATGGAGAGAGAGAGTTTGAACTTTGGTTTAAAACACCTATTCTTCATAAGCCAAAGATAACTGAAGAAGAAGCCAGAAATATTAATTTTTCTTATGAGGGAAGTTTGGTGGTTCCCTGTATTCTTAAGATTAAGAGTTTAGGCAAAGAAAAGAAGGGGGAGGTTTATTTTTGCAACTTCCCCTATATTACTAAACGGGGCACCTTTATTTTAAATGGTGTCGAGAGAGTGATAATTTCTCAGATTATTCGCTCTCCCGGCGTTTTTTTTACAGCCACCTCTTTTTATGGAAGAAAATTATTTGGAGCAAAAATTATTCCAAATCGAGGTGCCTGGCTTGAATTTGAGACAGACCTGAATGGAGTAATTTGGGTGAAGATTGATCGGAGAAGAAGAGTATTAGTAACTACATTGCTCAGATTTTTTGGTATTGAAAAGGATGAGGAAATTAGAGAGATTTTTAAGGAAGATATAAAGGGGGCGGAGGTGGACTATATTAAAGAGACTCTTCAAAAGGATACCACCAAAAATAGAAATGAGGCAATGATAGAAATCTATAGTCACCTGCGACCCTCGGATTTGGCTACCCTTGAGAATGCAAAGGGATTTCTTGAAGCAATGTTCTTTGATCCCAAGCGTTATGATCTCTCAGAGGTGGGACGGTGGCGAATGCAGCAAAGATTAAAAATCTCTAAAAATTCAGATCGAGAGAATCGTCTTTTAACTAAAAGAGATATTATTCTTACCATAAAGGAGATTATAAGACTTAATAAAGATCCAAAGGCAGAGCCTGATAATATTGATCATCTCGGAAACCGGAGGATAAGGACATTAGGTGAACTTCTTGATTCAAAACTAAGGGTAGCCATGCTTCGCATAGAGAGGAATATTAAGGATAGGATGTCTACCATTGAGCCCGAAGAGGCTGAACCAAAAAATATTATCAATCCTCGTCCCTTTGCTTCTCAGGTGAGGGAATTTTTCACCTTATCATCTCTTTCCCAATTTATGGACAACGAGAATCCCTTAGCCGAACTTGAGCACAAAAGGCGCCTTTCGGCAATGGGACCTGGAGGATTGACCCGAGAACGAGCAGGTTTTGAGGTAAGAGATGTTCAACCGAGTCATTATGGAAGGATCTGTCCTATTCAAACTCCAGAGGGACAAAGTGTAGGTCTTATTACTCATCTTGCTCTTTTTGCAAGAATAAATCCATTGGGTTTTCTGGAGACTCCTTATTTTAAGGTGAAAGATGGAAGAGTAACGAAAGAAATTGAATATCTAAATGCATATGAAGAGGAAAAATATAATATTGCTCCTGCAACCACTGCTCGGGATGCATCAGGAAAATTTATTGAAAAAAAGGCCGAAGCAAGAGCCAAAGGAGAACCTAAGGTAATTGATGTAAAAAAAATAGATTACATTGATGTCTCTCCTCAACAGATTCTTTCTGTCGGTGCTTCCTTAATTCCTTTTTTAGAACATGATGATGCAAATAGAGCCCTGATGGGTTCGAATATGCAAAAACAGAGTGTGCCTTGTATTCAGCCAGAGGTACCCTTGGTATCAACTGGAATAGAAGAGAGGGTTGCCAGAGACTCAAGACAACTTATTGTAGCAGAAGAAGAGGGAGAGGTAAAAGAAGTGGATGCCTCTCATATTTTGGTTAAAACAAAAGATGGAAGACTGAAAAATTATTCTCTTTCTAAGTTTGTAAGGTCGAACCAATACACCAGCATTTCTCAGAGACCCATAGTGAAAGAAGGAGATAAGGTAAAAAAAGGAGACATTCTTGCTGAGGGCGCAGCAGTAGCCTCCGGAGCCTTAGCCTTGGGCAAGAATTTGCTTTGTGCCTTTATGCCTTGGCGCGGCGCTAATTATGAAGATGCTATTGTGATATCAAATAGAGTAGTAAAAAATGATGTTTTTACCTCTGTCCATATTGAAGATTTTACTTGTGATGTAAGAGAGACAAAATTAGGACCTGAGATTACTACAAACGATATTCCCAATGTATCGGAAGCAAAATTAAGAAACCTTGATAAGGATGGGATAATAAGAATTGGAGCAGAGGTAGAAGCAGGAGATATTTTGGTGGGAAAGGTTTCTCCTAAAGGAGAGGAGGAACTCTCTCCTGAAGAGATGCTTTTGAAAAAAATTTTTGGAGAGAAGGCAAAAGAGATAAAAGATACCTCTTTGGTACTTCCTCATGGAAAGAGAGGGAAGGTGATTAGAGTAAAGATTTTTGATAGAGCCAAAGGATTTAAACTTGAGCCAGGAGTAATAAAAAGGATTCAGGTGGAGGTAGCATATTTGCGAAAAATTTTAGTTGGAGATAAGTTGGCCGGCCGTCATGGAAATAAAGGGATAATCTCTAAGATTCTCCCAGAAGAAGAGATGCCATTTTTAGAAGATGGTACCCCGGTAGATATTATTATAAATCCCCTTTCGATAGCCTCCAGAATGAATATTGGACAGGTTCTTGAGGCACATCTTGGTTTTGCCGCAAAGAAATTGAATTATCGAGCGATATGTCCACCATTTGATGGTCCCTCAGAAGAAGAGATTAAAAGAGAACTTAAAAAGGCTAATCTTCCTGAGAGTGGCAAGGTTCAACTGTTTGACGGAAAAACTGGTTTGCCATTTAAGGAAAAAATAACAGTAGGATATATATATATGATGAAACTTATCCATATGGTAGAGGATAAGGTTCATGCCCGTTCCGTCGGTCCTTATTCATTAATTACCCAACAGCCATTAGGAGGAAAGGCTCAGTTTGGAGGTCAGAGGTTTGGAGAAATGGAGGTTTGGGCATTGGAAGGATATGGAGCAGCCTATACCCTTCAGGAGATGTTAACAATAAAGTCAGATGATGTTTTAGGAAGAGCAGCAGCATACGAAGCAATAGTAAAGGGGGAGAGAATAAAGACTCCTAATATTCCTTCTTCTTTTAATGTGTTGGTTTCAGAACTAAAATCTTTGGGATTAAATGTAGAACTGATAAAAGGTTCTACACATAAAGATCTATGAGCAAGGTAGAAGATTTTGATTCAATAAAAATTAGACTAGCCTCTCCAGAAGAAATTCTCTCTTGGTCTCAGGCTGAACGAGCATTGGGAAAGGGACAGGGTGAGGTCCTAAAGCCAGAGACTATTAATTATCGAACTCAGCGACCCGAGAAGGATGGTCTCTTTTGTGAAAAGATATTCGGACCCACCCGGGATTATGAGTGTTACTGTGGGAAATATAAACATGCTCGTTATAAGGGTGTAATATGTGATAAATGTAAGGTGGAGGTGACAAAATCATCAGTAAGAAGAGAAAGAATGGGTTATATAAAACTAGCAGCACCGGTAGTGAATATCTGGTTTTTACGAGGTATTCCTTCAAGAATTGGACTTCTTTTGGGGCAATCAATGCGAAAGGTTGAAAGTGTGGTTTATTTTATGGCTTATATTGTCACAAATGTAGATGAGAAGGCTAAAAAAGAGATAATCTCAAATATAACTGCTGAAAAGCAGGCAGTTTTAAGAGAAGAGAAAATCCTCTTAAAGAAGGAGAAAGAGAAGTTAAAGAAAGAGAAACTTGAGAGAGAAATTCTAAACAGAGAGAATGAGATAAAAAAATTAAAATGGGGTTGGATAGAGATTAATATGGATTCCAATAAAAGAAAGGAGTTACTAAGGGAAATAGAGGGATTAGAGGGAGGAGTTATTCCGAAAGTTAAGACAGGAGATATAAGAGCAATAGTAGAAAAGGTATTTAGTCAAGAAGAGGATCTCTCAAGAAAAATAAAATTGTTAAAATTAATAATAGAAAGATTAAAGAAGGAGATAGAACTGGCTTTAGAAGAAATAAAGTCCATTAATAAGTATGAGATTTTTTCAGAAACTTCCTTTCGGAAGTTTTCTCTTCTTTTTGGAGAGTGTTTTAAGGGAGATACGGGGGCAGAGGCAATAAAGAAGTTGCTGGAGGAGATAGATCTTAAGGAATTAGAGAAAAAATTAGAGAGAGAATATAAAAAGTCTGATAAGAATCAAAATATTCTCCGGAGGTTAGAGTTGGTTCGATCTTGTATTAATTCAGGAATACGGCCTGAATGGATGTGTTTTACCTATCTTCCTGTTCTTCCTCCAGACTTAAGACCAATGGTTCAATTAGATGGAGGAAGATATGCTTCTTCTGACTTAAATGATCTTTATCGGAGAGTGATTAACAGAAATAATAGGCTTAAGTACCTGAAGGAGATTGGGGCTCCTGAGGTCATAATTCGAAATGAAAAAAGAATGCTCCAGGAAGCAGTTGATGCCTTAATTGATAATAAAGCCAGAAGGACTCAGGGGGGAGGGATTTCTTTAGGTAGCAAAAAGGAACTAAAATCCCTTGCCGATATGCTTCGGGGAAAGGAAGGAAGATTTCGGCAAAATCTTTTAGGAAAAAGGGTAGACTATTCTGGGAGATCAGTAATTGTGGTTGGTCCGGAACTTCGATTGGAGGAGGTAGGACTGCCGAAGAAGATGGCTCTTGAACTCTTCAAACCTTTTATTATCAATAAGATTATCGAACGGGGACTTGCTCATAATGTAAGGGGGGCTGGACTTTTGATTAGCGAGGGAAGAAAGGAGGTGTGGGAAATTCTTGAAGAGATAATTCAGGGGAAATACATTCTTTTAAATAGAGCCCCTACCCTTCATAGACTTTCTATTCAAGCCTTTAAGCCGGTCCTTATTGAAGGAGAGGCTATCCAGATTCATCCCTTGGTTTGTCCTGCCTTTAATGCTGATTTCGATGGTGATCAGATGGCAGTCTATCTGCCTTTATCTGAAGAGGCTCAGAAGGAAGCAAGGGATTTGATGCTTTCTACCAAAGGAATTTTAAAACCGGCTAGTGGTAAGCCAATTGCTGTTCCTCGACAAGAGATGATTCTTGGTTGTTTTTATTTAACTGATATAAAGCCAAAGGTAAAAGGGGAAGGGAAAATATTTTCCTCTTTAGAAGAAGCAAAGATTGCTTATGAGTTTGGAAAGATAGATCTTCAAGCCCGAATCAAAATCCGCGTGCCAAAGGAAAATCCGAAATTTAAAAATGTTCGAGATAGGTTTATTGAGACAAGTGTGGGTCGAGTACTCTTTAATGAGGTTTTACCTAAAGACTTTCCTTTTCAGAATGAACTTCAAAATTCTAAAAAGGTTCAAAAATTGGTTTCAGAACTTATAGATAGATATGGAATAGAAAAGGTAATTCCGATTTTGGATAAGATCAAAGATCTGAGTTTTGAGTATGCTACCCTCTCTTGTAATACATGGGGAATGGATGACCTGGTAGTTCCAAAAGAAAAGGAAAAATTAATAAGAAAGGCAATTAAAGAAGAGGAACAAATAAGAAAGCAATATCTTAAAGGATTTTTATCAGAATCAGAAAGAAAAGCAAAAGTGATTGAGGTCTGGCAGAGAGTAAAAGATACAATTTCAGATCTGGTGCCAAAAACCCTTCCACGATTTGGTTCCGTTTTTGCTATTATTGAGTCTGGCTCCAGAGGTTCCTGGTCTCAGCCTAGCCAGATGGCGGGAATGAAGGGATTGGTGGCCAATCCGGCAGGTGAAATTATTGAAATGCCCATTAAGAGTAATTATAAAGAAGGATTAAGCACATTAGAGTATTTCATTTCTACCCATGGAGCCAGAAAGGGAACGGCTGATACTGCTCTTCGAACTTCCACTGCAGGATACCTTACCCGAAGGTTGGTTGATGTGGCTCATGAGTTGATTATTAAAGAAAAAGATTGTGGTGATAAGGAGGGAATAGTTATTGAGATAAAGGAGGCTGAAGAGTTGGGACAAGATCTTTCCCAGAAGATATTAGGAAGGGTTTTGCTTGAAGATGTAAAGGCTGGAGATAAGGTAATCTTAAAGAAGGGAGAGTTAATAGATAAAAAGGGAGTAGAGTTAATTAAGAAATCAAAAGTTCAAAAGATAAGAGTGCGCAGTCCTTTAAGTTGTAAGAGTTTAGATGGAATTTGTCAGGCGTGTTATGGTTCTGACCTGACTACTCATAAACTTGTTAAGTTGGGAGAAGCCGTAGGAATAGTGGCTGCCCAATCTATTGGAGAGCCAGGGACTCAGTTAACAATGAGAACATTTCACACTGGAGGAGTAGCGGGGGTTGGTGATATCACCTTAGGTTTACCCCGGGTGGAAGAACTTTTTGAATTAAGAGATCCAAAAAGAGAAGCAATGGTTTTTGAAGAAACAGGAAGGGTGAAAGATATTGTTGAGAGAGAAAAAGGTCTTTCAGTTATTATCGAGACTGATAAGAAGAAAAGGAGAGAATATAAGATTCCTGTAAAGACAGGGCTATTAGTAAAGAAGGGTGATACTGTTTTTCCAGGAGAACCTATTTTTGAGGGAGAAATTGATGTAAAAAAATTGTTTAAAATAGCAGGAAAAAGAGCAGTCCAGAAATATCTCTTAAAAGAAATCCAGAGAATATATGCGGGAGAGGGAGTGGCTATTCATGATAAACATATCGAGACCATAATTCATCAAATGTTCTCTCGGGTAAAGATTACAGATCCTGGTGATTCTAACTTTTCTCCTGGAGAGGTTGTTTCCAAATTAAGATTTTTCGAGGAAAATAAGAAATTAAGAGAGAAAGGAAAGAAAGAAGCAAAAGCAAGAGTGATGCTTTTAGGATTGACTAAGGTAGCCTTAACTACAGATAGTTTTCTTTCAGCCGCTTCTTTTCAAGAAACTTCACGGGTCTTAATTAAAGCGGCAATAGAGGGAAGCGAGGATAAATTGAGAGGATTAAAAGAAAATGTTATAATAGGAAAACTAATCCCAGCAGGGACAGGTTTTAGAAGAGAATAACCCCTGTCTTGAGATTGATTTTCTGATGCTATTACAATTACAGGAGAGGAAGTTAATACAAAGAGGAATTTTTGCCAAATATGAAGAGAAAAAGAAAAGCCGAACTTCCTTCTCTAAGCCTCTCTTCTGATACCAAAAAAGGTATTTGGGGCCTCATTTTTATCTTCTTTGCTGTATTTTTTGCTTTTTCTCATTTCCATCTTACAGGGAAGGTAGGAGAAGGTGTTTCTAAGGTGTTAACTTTACTTTTTGGAGGTGGAAGTTGGCTGATTATAATTTTGTTTTTCTTACAAGGAGTGATTTTGTTTTTTTCAAAGCGGCCTTCTCCATACCTTTCCACCATCATTGGAGGAATTCTCTTTTTGATTTCCTTCTTTTCCATTCTTGAACTTATTTCAGAAAATCTCGGAGGCTATTTTGGAAGGATATTGGTTTCTCTGCCAAAAGAACTTCTTGGGGTAGCAGGAAGTTGGATTTTCTTTATCACATTATTCTTGGTCTCAATTTCTATTCTATTTAACATCTCAATTTTCTCAATCTTTAAGAGAAAGGAGAGAGAAAATAAAGAGAATGAGCAACCGCATATGTTAAAGGAGGGAGAGGCTGATTTAAAAATAAAAGAGATTTCGCCTATTAAGGAGGTAAAGGAACAGATCAAACTTACAACCTCAAAAATTTTTAAAGAACCTAAGAAGAAATTTAAATACAAGACCCTTCCTCTTGACCTTCTTGAAAAAGAAAGGAATCAGGCAGTAGCAGGAAATCTTCGAGCAAATGCTCAGATTATAAAAAGAACCTTTCAAAACTTCGGAATTGATGTAGAGATGGGAGAAATTAATATTGGTCCTGCTGTCACTCAGTATACCTTAAAGCCAGCCGAAGGAATAAAACTTTCAAAAATCTTGTCTCTTCAGAATGATCTCGCTTTATCATTGGCTTCACATCCAATCAGAGTAGAGGCTCCTATTCCTGGAAAGTCATTGGTAGGGATTGAGGTTCCGAATCGAAAAAGAGCAGAGGTTAGATTGGCAAACCTTCTCTCTTGTCCTGAGTTTCTTTCTCTTCCACCAATGGGTTTTCCATTAGGAAGGGACGTAAGGGGAAAACCATATTTTTCTGATTTATCCTCAATGCCTCATCTTCTTGTTGCCGGAGCCACTGGTTCTGGAAAGACTGTATTTTTAAACTCTTTAATTTTATCTTTGCTCTGGCGAAATAATCCTCAAAATCTTCGGTTTATTTTAATCGATCCCAAAAGAGTAGAATTTACTTTTTATGCCTCTCTGCCTCATCTTCTTTGTGCCCCTGTGGTTCATTTTAAAAAGGTTATACCTATTCTAAAGTGGTTGATAGAAGAGATGGAAAGGAGATTTGATATTTTGCATCAAGCAAAAAAAAGAGATATTTTAAGTTATAATAGGTTCATTGAGCAAACCAAAAAGAAAGGAGAAGAAACAGAGTTTGAGAAACTTCCTTACATTGTCTTGATCATTGATGAATTAGCCGATATAATGTTGGCAAAAGGAAAGGAGTTCGAGTCTTTGGTGGTAAGGTTAGCCCAAATGTCAAGAGCAGTAGGTATTCATCTGGTTCTTGCTACCCAGCGACCTTCAGTGGAGGTCTTAACGGGTCTTATTAAGGCAAATATCACTTCACGAATTGCTTTTCAACTTCCTACTCAGGTTGATTCAAGAACAATTTTGGATGTAGCCGGAGCCGAGCGGCTTTTAGGAAGAGGGGATATGCTCTTTTTATCAAGTGAGTTTACAAAACCGAGAAGATTTCAAGGACCTTTTGTTTCTTCAGAAGAGATAAAAAGAGTGGTTGATTATATAAAGAAGACGGAAAAGAAAGAACCTCAAGAAATAGAGGAGAGATTAGAAGAGAATCTGGAAAAGATACCAGAGAATGAACTCTCAGGCATAGAAGAAACTGATGATGAACTTTATGAAGAAGCAAAACGGATTGCTATCCAGGCTCGAAAGGCTTCGGCTTCGCTTTTTCAGAGACGACTTAAAATTGGTTATGCCAGGGCTGCACGACTACTTGATATGTTAGAAGAAAGAGGGATAGTAGGTCCGGGTCAAGGATCAAAACCAAGAGAGGTCTATATAAAAGAAACCGATAATTCAGAGTCGACAACCCACAACTAAAATTGGTAATATAGAAAATTACTATGGATAAAATTTCAAATGTAAGAGGAAGAAAGATTTTAAATTCAAGAGGAATTCCTACCATAGAGGTAGAAGTGGAAGCAAAAGGAGTAAGGGGAAGAGCATCAATTCCTGAAGGGAAAAGTGTAGGAAAATACGAAGCCGTTTCTTTACCCCCTGAGGAGGCCATAGAGAATATCAGGGAAAAGATTGCACCTGCTATTATTGGCAAAGAAGCAAATTTTAAAGAAATTGATAGGGAACTTATAAAAATGGATGGGACCGAGAATAAGTCTAATCTTGGAGCCAATACAATATTGGGGATTTCTTTGGCCTGTGCCAGGGTTCAGGCTAAACTTGAAAAGAAATCCCTTTTTGATTTTCTTTCCCAGTTTTTTTCTTCAGAATCAGAAGATAAAAAGGAAATAGATTTAACTGTTCTAATGAATATTGTCAATGGAGGAATGCATGCCTTTGGTGGGCCTGATATTCAGGAGTATCATATTGTGATAAAGGGAGAGAACTTAGAAGAAAGTATTTTTTTAGGAGCAGAAATTTATAGAGAGATGAGAAAATTTTTCAAAGGAAATATTGGAGATGAGGGGGGATTGGTGCCACGGTTTAATGACAATCAGTTCCCCTTAGAGGCAATCTCCAGAGTTATTGCTGAAAAACAAGTAAGAAAAAAGGTAAGACTTGGTCTTGACGTAGCAGCCTCTCAACTTTTTGATGGTGAAAAATACAAGTTAGGACAAGCCCTGCTTTCTCCTCAAGCACTTTTAGAGTTTTATCTTCGTCTCTCTAAGAAATTTGACATAGTTTATCTTGAAGATCCTTTCTGTGAAGATGATTATAATAGTTTTACCATTCTTAAAGAAAAGATAGAGGGCTGTTTAATAGTTGGCGATGATTTAACTGTTACTCATTTTGAGAAGACAAAAAAGGCAATAGAGGAAGAAGCAATTTCTGGGATAGTAGTAAAACCAAATCAGGTGGGAACGCTCTCAGAAGTAATTGACATTATAAACTTTGCTCAAAAGAAAGGAATAAAAGTAATTATTTCTCATCGGAGTGGAGAGACCAATGATAGTTTTATTGCTGATTTGGCAGTTGCCTGTGGTGCTTGGGGAATTAAAACTGGTGCTCCTGCCAGAGGAGAGGAGGTGGCAAAGTATAACCGACTTTTAGAAATATATTATGAGAAAAAGTCCCAAGATTAAGTCTATTAAAGCCAGAGAAGTTTTAGATTCAAAAGGTGATCCTACGGTAGAGGTTAAACTAAGAACTGATTTTGGAATTTTTAAGGCTTTAACACCTTCCGGAGTTTCTACCGGCAGATATGAAGCGGTGGAGATAAGAGATGGAGGAAAAAGATATTTTGGCAAGGGAGTAAAAAAGGCCATAAGAAACATTGAAAGAATTATTGCTCCTAAATTAAAAGGGAAAGATACCACAAAACAAAAAGAAATTGATGACTTGATGATTGAGTTGGATGGGACAAAAAATAAAAATCGTTTAGGAGCGAATGCAATATTGCCGGTAAGTATGGCTGTATGTAGGGCAGGAGCAGAGGCAAGAAGACTTCCTCTTTACAAATATATTGCTTATCTTTCAGGCACTCCTATTTCAAAAGTTCGAGCCTCAGGTATTCAACCCTGTTTTCTTATTATTGAGGGAGGTCTTCATGCGGGAGGAAACTTAGACATTCAGGAATTTATGA
>JAGGUF010000074.1 GCA_021158595.1 bacterium
TGATTTTTTAACTAAAGAAGAAATTTCTCAAATTTTCCAATTCTTTTCTTTGCCGAGAACAAATTTCGCTCAAGAAGATAAACTTTATTTTTATTTAATTGAGTTAGAAAAGATAGGCAATTCTTTTGAAGAAGTTAATCAAGTAATTGACAATTTTAGTTATTGTTTTGGAAAATAGAAGAAATGCCGAATAAAATCCAATCCCGATTTCAAATTAAGACACGATCGTGTCTTAATTTGAAGTTTGATTCCCATCTCCCTCTTAATCTCTTTCCTTCGACACAGGTCGGAGGGGAGAAAACAAGGGAATCCTCCCCCTCCTCTGGAGGGGGAGGATTAAGGAGGGGGATGCCTCTTATTTCCCCCAGATAGATTTGTTTTAAGCCCCAAGTTATATTTTGGTTATTTTTAGAAGCAAAATTAAAAGAATTTTGGTTTTATTTTAAAAAAACTAGAAATTTAAAGGATTTAAAATTAAAAAATAAAAAAAGGAGAGGCATTTGCCTCTCCTTAAATTAAGGCCTATTATTTAGGGTAATATGGTAATCACTACGTCAGTGTAAGCATCAGCATACCCAAAAGCGTCTCCGCTGGTAGCACTGAAGGCGTAAGCATCCGCACCTGCTCCGGCGCTGATATTGGAAAGATCTATTGAAACTCCATAGTAAGTAGAGTTTCCGGTTTCGGTGTAGGCGGCTGAGCAATGATCGCCAATCTCTTGAGCCATGTAGCCTTCCATATAGCTGTTAACTTGTGCTATTGCGGTATTTTCGATGCCGAATGTGGTCGTTTGCATTTGGTTCTGATTTTGCCAGAGAAAAGTATTTGGAAAGGCTCCATCATTCATCATGTATTGGTACTGATCGCTTCCGCCACCCACATAAAACCCTTGAGCGGGGACCATCGTGGCCAACCCTAATACCAAGAATACTCCTAATAACATTCCTAAAAATTTCTCCTTGGATGATGCTAATAACACTCTTAAAAACTTTTCCTTCATAACTTATCCTCCTAATTTTTTTCTTTTCTTTCGGTTTGCTAGACCTCTTTTAGCTCTTTCACCTCCTTTCCTCTAATTTCCTGGCTTGCCAAGCCAAAGACAGCTTTCTCACCTCCTTTCTTCATTTCATTTTATTTTTTAAGATGCGTTGCTGGCTGTTGTGCTTGCTGTGATTGTGATTGCTGAATCTGTACTGGTACCCATTGGTGGTAACTCAGCGTTTTCGTGCTACTACAGCCAATTCCTATAATTCCGAGAATGCCTATTATTAATGCTAATTTTTTCATCTTTCCCCTCCTTGTTTATTTTTTATTGAATCGCCTGCCATTTTTTCCCATCTCCACCTTTTACTTCCTCTTCTTTCACTTCCTTCTCTTTTTTCACCTCAACTACCTTTCCTTTATACCCTATAGCATGCACTACTGGGTAGTGCAGAAAACTCAACCGGCTTGATCCTTTTCCAATTCCACCGCTACCGCTACTAGCAACTTTTTCCTGGGATGCCATAACTCCTCCTGCGCCACCTCCGAGAATGAAACCGGAGTAACTGGATTTAGCTTCATGCTCGAGGGCGTTTACTCTAACCCAAATCACATTTGCTCCCCAGCTGGCTAAGGTATCTACCGCTGCCATTTGAATACTCCGAGAATCTTCTCTTTCTGCTCCTTTTATCATCACTTCTCCTACTATTGATCCTCTTATCAACACCTTATGATCTGTCACTACTATTACTTTCTTTTGAGGAGCCATTTTCCGATAGCAATACTCCTTTATCTTTTTGACTTTTATTTTTCTAAGAACATCCTGTTTCTTCCAATTTCCCTCAATCACTGGAGAAAAATTCCAAGGGTACCCAAAGGCTTTGGGAGGTAAAAAGTCTTGCATTGGACCTCCCATAGGATTTCCGCCGATAGATACAGGTAAGAACTGCCGATTGATATATTTGTAGTTAGTGTTAGTTACCGCATGAGAGTCAATACTTACGCTAGAAGACGTCTTAGGAGCCACAGTCTGACCAGGATTCACTTCTATTCCTACCTCATTTTTTATCCTTGGGTTGATTTCAGGATTCACTTCTACTCCTACCCCTATCTCGGTTTCAGGGGCATTTACATTCATATTGTTATTGTTAACATTAGCCGAACCTCCACCTGCTACCGCACTAGCCGAACCTCCAGTGGCTATTGCGCCTGCGTTCGCATTTGCACTTGCACCTGCATTCGCTGTACTACTACTATCAGCAAATGCATTACCTGACCATCCTAAAACTAAAAAACACACCAATACTACCACTCCTAATTTTCTCATATTCATACTACACCCCCTTTAATTTTTTTTAAAAAAACTATCCCATCACCTCCTTTCCTTTTAAATTCCTTTTAAATTTTCAAGTTGCCCGCAAATTTTAATCCAAAAAAAATTTTTTGTCAAGTCCTTGACGGACTCGCCTTTGTTTGAGAAAATATATTCAAAAATTTTCATTTGTCAAGAGTTGAAAGATTTTTGTCGGCAGAAAATAAGAATGCCAAAAACAAGGCCGAGAAAAACGTAAAAATGAAGAGATGAGTCCGATTCTCTTTTTGACCCTTTTCCTCATTCTTCTCTTCCGACACAGATTGGGAGAGGAAATTTCCTCTCTCTCCTTTGGAGAAGGGGAAGAGTAAGGAAGGAGAGGAGAAAATATCACTTGTCAGAAGTGTCCTCACCCTGTACATCTTCTTGACAAAAAAATTTAGGGAATTATTATTTTGTTTAAAATTAATGAGAGAAAAAATTTGGCAGACAATAGAAAACAACTTCTCAACTACTAACCAATATTGGTTTAGTTTTTTTACTTTTTCCCAGCGGTTGGGAGGTTTTTTAAAATAAAAAATAAGATATTAAATAGTCATTAGAAAATCTCCCAACCGGGAGATTTTTTAGTTATTTAAAAAAATAAATAAGGAGGGAGGTGATGAGAATGCCTTGGGATGGGACGTTTACTCCTTGGGGGAACGAATCTTTTTCTTTTTCAAGCGAAGGAGTTGAAGAGAAAGAAGGGATAAAGATGCAAAAAGTAAGAGTTGAATTTGTTAAGCCGAATATGAAAGAAGGTGAAAAATTTTTTCAAGCTTATGTTCTGCCCATTTTAGAAAGATGGGTAGAAAAGGGAATTGAGGTTGAAGTTGAAATTGAGAACGGAAAGAAAAAGGTTGGGATCTTGAAAGAAGTGGATAAAGAGAAGATATTATTAGAAGGAGAGGAAAGGATCAGAATTGAAGAAATCAGGGTAATTTCAAGATGGGAAGCTATTTCAAGTTCAATGTCTGTATATTAAAAAAAAGGGGTCTTTCAGACCCCTTTTTTAGAAAAAAGATGTTTCTCTACTTAAAAAATTTTTTATTTTCATTAATTTAAATTTGCTAAAAAGATTTTTTTAAATATAATTTTGGTATAAAAATACCTAAGAAATAAAGATGAAAAGAATTTTAAATAACATTTTTTTGGTTATTTTTCTCCTTTTTCTTTTTGGCTTATTTTTTTCTTGGCTTGGTTCAAGTAATTTATTTGCTCCGGTCAAGACAATTAGTTTGAATGAAGTCGTTCAAAAAATAAAAAATAGCCAAGTCGAAGAAATTGTTCTTAAAGGAGAAAAAATAACTCTTAAAACCAAAGAAGGGGAGGAGCTTGTTTCTTATAAAGAAGCTAGTCAGGGATTGTTGGAGACCTTGAAAGAGTTTGGTTTGACTAATGAGGATTTAAAGGGAGTTAAAATAAATGTTAAAAGCGAAGCCGGTTCTAATTTCTGGTTAGGAATTATTCTTTCCTCGATTTTACCTCTTCTTCTTTTACTTCTTTTTTTCTGGTGGACTTTTAAGCAAGCTCAAAAAGGGGCTGGCCAGGCCTTAACTTTTGGCCGTTCTCGTTTAAGGGTCTTCAAGCCAGAAAAAGGCAGAATTACTTTTGATGATGTTGCCAATCTCAAAGAAGCTAAAGAGGAATTAGAAGAAGTAGTTGAATTTTTGAAAAATCCCCAGAAGTTTTTGAATATCGGCGCCAGAATTCCTAAAGGCGTTTTGTTGGTTGGTCCGCCTGGTTGCGGTAAAACTCTTTTAGCCAGAGCAGTAGCCGGAACAGCTGGCGTGCCTTTTTTTCATATTTCCGGTTCAGAATTTATTGAACTCTTTGTCGGTGTAGGTGCTTCTCGAGTAAGAGATGCTTTCTCAATAGCCAAAAAGAATGCCCCTTCAATTCTTTTTATAGATGAAATTGACGCTATTGGCCGGGAGAGGGGTGCTGGTTTGGGTGGAGGTCATGATGAAAGAGAGCAAACCTTAAATCAAATTTTAGTTGAGATGGATGGCTTTGAAAGACATGATAAAGTTGTAGTTATAGCAGCTACTAATAGGCCTGATATCTTAGATCCGGCTTTGCTTAGGCCTGGAAGATTTGATAGAAGAGTTGTTTTGGATTTGCCAGATCTAAAGGGCCGAGAGGAA
>JAGGUF010000004.1 GCA_021158595.1 bacterium
ACAGTTAAAGATCATCCATTACCTAAATAAAGAGAGGGTGTTAAAAGTTAAAGTATAATTACCAACCACTTTGGTAAGGATCTGATATTTTCCCACCCTCACCTGGAGGAGAGAAATCCGAATATCGACCACAGCCCCTTTCCAAGGGGCTGGGCGACAAAGCGCAAAGCGTAAAGCTAATTCCCTCCTCCACCTAAGAGGTGAAGTAGGAAGTAGGAAGTAGGAAGTAGGAAGTAGGAATTTTCCCACCCCCACCTATATCCTTCTCCTCCTCCCCTCTCAATTTCCTCCCCCTTTTTAAGGGGGAGGAACACAAGGAGGGGGTTAATTGGGGAAGAAAATTCCTATCCCCCACCTTAGTCCTCCCCCTTCCCAAAGGGAAGGGGGAGGATTAGGGGAAGGAGCCCCCACCTATATCCTCTCCTATGTGGTCGGCGAACTCATTCTCTTCTTGATATTTCTTTAAGAATTCTCTAAAAATAATAAAGGAGGCTTTAAGAAATGAAAGGGAAAAGAACAGAGAGAGGAAAGAGGAAAAGATTTAAAGAACGAATGGAGAGAGAGTTTCAGATACTCATTGAGACAGCGGAGAATTTACTTCTGAAAGGTGAGAGTGAGAAGGCAAGAGGCAATTGTGAGCGAGCCTTGGAACTTGCCAGGAAGGGAAGCCTTGAGAGGTTGATCTGTCTTTACGATATCGGAGCCACCTTTTATCAGCAAGCGCGAGATCCAAGGGGAGAAATAAGTTTTTACGAAAAGGCAATTGAATATTTTGAACAGGTCAAAACAGGCCTACGCCGGAGATATAATTGGCAGAGTCTCCGATCCAATAAGATAGCCCAGAGATTGGCAGTTAAGGATTTTTACTATTTAGGCACAAGTTATTTTTTTCTGGAGAGATACGATAAGGCAATTGAGGCTTTTAAACTTTTGCTTTCAGTAGATCCGAACTATCAGGAAGGGACAGTAAGAATTGCCCAGTGCCTTATTCATAAAGACCAGTCAGAGACAAGGAAGGCGATTGAGATATTGAACACTCTTTTAAGGTCCGAAGTTTCTAATCAATATCTGTTAGTAATCAGTTGGGCACTTTTGGGGCAGGCTTATTCTCTAACAGAGCAATTAGAGAAGGCAGAAAAAGCACTCAGAGAAGCAGAGAGAATAGCAACAGAAGTTAAAGGTCAAGCAGAAGAGGTTTTTTCCAGAATTCACTTTTATCTCAGTGATGTTTATTTCGTCCAAGGGAGATTGAGGGAAGCGTTAATGTATATTCAAGAAGCAGAAAAAGAAGAGTTAAAGAACCTGGGTTATCAGAGAAGAGAGGAATTCTTTCAAGCGGTGGAGAAAGGAGAGATTCATAAGAGATTTACAAGAAACCTGGGCAATTTCTATCATCTGTGGATCAGGATTCTGGTAAGACTACATCTTTTTGAGGAGGCTAGAGAAAAAATGAAGTATTTTCAAGCATGCGATGTTAGCGAAGATGCCAGAGAAGAGATAGAAGATTTAATCGAAAAAACAAGATGGATATTCACCCCAACAAGAGAGATTCAGCCCAGAGAAAGGTTGATAAAAGCGATATTGGCAGTAGAGAGCCAAAAACACCTGAGGAGAATCGGTAAGGCATTGAGCAAGGTATTAAAAGAGAAGAAGGAGGAGGTTTTAATGAAAATGATCCCAGAGGTTTCAAAGATGCGAAAAGAGTTAGAGAGATTAAAAGAGCAGGGAGAAATAGAGAGGTTGCGAGAGACAAGGGAGGATTTTGCAAAAAGATTAATAGCCAATTTCCCAGGACTAGAGACCACAAAAGAGGAGGTTTTAGAAGTTTTAGAGTATTTTGAATATCTTTTAGAAGAGTTAGAAAAAAGGTATTAGTCTATTAGAGAAATTCTATTCTCTAATAGACTTTTTTATTTAAGATCTTGTTTTTCATCAAAAATTAAGGTAAAATAAATGGTTAAATATGGACTTAAAATCTCTTAAAATCAAGGCCCAAGAGAAAATTCAAAAAACCAAAGAGTTGAAGGATTTAGATAGTCTCTGGCGAGAGTATATTGGGAAAAAAGGTAAGATTTCAAAAATCTTTAATGCCTTAAAAGATCTTTCTGAAGAAGAAAGAAGAAAGATTGGAAAGCAAGCCAATGAGATTAAAGAACAAATTAGGCATCTCATAGAAGAAAAAAGAAAAGAATTATTAGAGAAGGAAACCTCCAAACAGGAAATGGAATCCGGGATTGATGTTACCCTTCCTGGTAAGAAGATAGAAGGTGGCCATCTTCATCCCTTAACTCAGGTTTTGGAAAGAATTGAGGAGATTTTTGGGAAAATGGGTTTCTCTATTGTGGAAGGTCCGGATATTGAAAATGAGTGGTATAATTTTGATGCTCTAAATATTCCCAAGGATCATCCTGCCAGAGATTTGTGGGACACTTTGTGGTTAAAAATACCAAAATTATTACTGCGAACCCATACCTCGCCCGTCCAGATTCATTATATGGAAAAGAATAATCCTCCCTTTAGAATTGTTGTTCCTGGCAGGGTTTTTCGTTATGAAGCAACTGATTTCTCTCATGAAATCCAATTTTATCAACTTGAGGGATTAATGGTAGACAAAGATATTTCATTGGCAAATTTAAAGGCAATTTTAATCCAATTTTTTAAAAATTTTTTTGGAAGGGAGGTGAAAATAAGATTTAGACCCGGATACTTTCCCTTCACCGAGCCCAGTATAGAAGCGGATATAAGACTTAATAGAAAATGGATGGAGGTTTTGGGTGCAGGGATGGTTCATCCTAATGTTTTTAAAGCAGCAAGATTAAATCCACACAATTGGCAGGGATTTGCCTTTGGAATGGGAGTAGACAGACTGGCAATGCTTAAATATAAAATTAATGATATAAGGTTGTTCTATAATGGAGACTTAAGGTTTTTGGAGCAATTTTAAATCTTTACAAGTTTTAGAAAGATAATATTTGTTTATGTGTAATTACCAACCACTTTGATAATGCTCTGATATTTTCCCACCCCTCCTTAGTCCCCCTCCCAGAGGGAGGGGAAGGATACAGGTGGAGGAGGGATATTCACATCTGGAGAGGATTAAGCGAGAAGATTTATTATCAAAGTGGTTGATAGTACAGGTTATGCTTTTCTCTTATAACTGGCTTCAGAATTTTTTTATCAAAAAATTGCCAGAGCCAAAGAGGTTGGCGGAGGTTTTGACAATGCACTCCTTTGAGACAGAGAAACCGAAGAAAAAAGGAAAGGACTGGGTTTTTGATATTGATATTTTACCCAACAGGGCCTCTGATTGTTTTTCTCATATTGGCATCGCTCGGGAGTTGGCAGTCTTACTGAAAGATAAAATTCGAACTCCAAAATCCACATTGAGAGAAGAGAAGGAATTAAAAACAAAAGATTTCTTGAAGATAGAGGTTAAGGACAAAAATACCTGTTCTCGGTATAGTGCCAGGATGGTTTTTAATGTGAAGATAGGACCTTCGCCAAAATGGATGCAAGAGAGACTGAAGGTTTGTGGATTAAGGCCAATTAACAATATTGTAGATATAACAAATTATGTAATGTTAGAAACTGGACAACCCCTTCATGCTTTTGATTTTGAGAAGATTAAAGATTCTACAAGTTCAAAAGCGAAAACAATTATAGTGAGAAACGCCAAACAAGGAGAAAAGATTGTCACATTAGATGAAAAGAAATATGATTTGGACAATGATGTTTTAGTTATTGCGGACAAAAAAACTCCGTTGGCTATTGCCGGGATTAAGGGAGGGAAGGTGCCTGAGATAGATAAAGATACAAGAATTGTAGTGCTTGAAGCAGCCAACTTTAATCCCCATAGGATTAGAAAATCTTCGAGAAAACTGAATTTGAGAACAGATGCCTCTTGGCGTTTTGAACACGGCATTGATCCGAATCTAACCGAACAAGCAATTACCAGAGCAGCATATTTAATTCAGGAAATTGCTAAGGGCAAAATAGCGAAGGGAATGGTAGATATTTATCCTAAAAAGGTTTTGCCAAAGAAGATGAGATTGAATTTAGAGTATGTGGAGCACTTGCTTGGGATAAAAATTTCTAAAAAAGAAATTATAAGTATTTTAAAGAGATTAGAATTTAGGGTTAAGGATTTAGACTCGGTATTATGGGTTGAAGTTCCCACCAGAAGACTAGATATTTCTCTTCCAGAAGATTTAATTGAAGAAATTGGGAGGGTTTATGGATACGAGAATATTCCTCCAAAGATGCCAATAGTTCCTATTTATCCTCCAAAAGAGAATAAGACCCTTCTTTGGGAAAAGAAGATAAAAGAGATAGTAAGAGCAATGGGTTTTACAGAGGTCTATCTTTACTCTTTTATTTCAGAGAGAGATAAGGAACTCTTCTCTATTACCGAGAATTCACAGAGTATTTCTAAAGATTCTCAATTGATAGAGATTAAAAATCCTGTGAGTTCAAACACAAAATATCTAAGACCTTCTCTTTTGCCCAATCTTTTAAAGGTGGTTAAGAAAAATGAAAAAAAGAAAAAAGAAATTAGAATCTTTGAAATTGGAAAGATATATCTTAGAAGTCCAGATAAATTCCAACCGCAAAAAGTGAGAGAAAAAAGGATGTTAGTAGGAATAGTTTCTGGAAGAGACAAATTTTATGAACTTAAAGGGATAACCGAATCTTTATTTGAAAAATTAGGAATAGTGGACATATTTTTTGATCCCTTTCAGGTCTTTCCTGAGGAGAGCCCTTTGGTATTTTGGGAAAGGAATGCTTCAGCAGAAATTAGAGAAAGGCAAGGAGATATAAAACTGGGATTTTTGGGAAGGATTAAAAAAGAGACACTTGATTTCTATCAAATAGAAGATGAGGTATATGGATTTGAAATTGATTTTGAAAAACTTATAGAGTTGGCGGAAGAAGAGCATGAATACAAAGCCCCATCTCCCTATCCAGAGGTTATAAGAGATATTGC
>JAGGUF010000068.1 GCA_021158595.1 bacterium
AGCCCCCGTTATCGACCATTGAGGTTATCCCCACCACACTAAAACCAGACTCCTTTAGAGGCTTAAGAATCAATTCCGGTACTGCCGAACCTCCCCCAAAACAAACTATTTTGTGGTTACTCAGTCTCATTATAAGTCCTTCTATTATAAATCATAAATACTGAGACAGGCAAATAAACATCCGTCAATCTTTAAAAGGAAAAGAGAGAACTTTTTGGAGGAGAATTAAAGAGAAGGAGGAGTCTTTCCAAGGGGAAGAAATGGGTGATAATTCTTGAATAATGGCTCGATACGGGATTGCAAAATGAGAAAAAATATAATAGAATAAGGTTTATATTTAATTCTAAAAGCCTATGTCTGGGTCTGTTTCTCAAAATTTTAATTATATTTTAATAGCAATAGGGACAGTGTTTCTCTTTTGGAATATTCTCCTTGAAATAAGATTATACCAGCAGAAGAAGCGCATCTCTTTCTTTTTTAAAGGTAAAGAGGCAAAAGATCTTGAGGAGGTAATCTCAGAAATATTAAAGAAGGTTAGAAATGATGAGAATGAAATCAAAGAAATCTTAGAGAAAATTTCTCAATTGGATGAGGTAGCTTTACGGGCGGTTCAAAAGATAGGAATTATTCGTTTTAATCCATTTAAAGACACAGGAGGAAACCAGAGTTTTTCATTAGCCATTTTAGACCAAAAAGATGATGGAGTAGTAATTTCTTCTTATCATTCAAAGGACGGAACAAGAGTTTATGCAAAGCCCATTAGAAACGGGGAATCAAACTTCCCTCTCTCTAAAGAAGAAGAATTAGCAATTAAACAAGCCATTGAGAAAAATGAGTTCAAAAGATAAAACAAGAGAAAATATTCAGACAGGAATACCAGTGGTTGTGGTTTTGGGCCATATTGACCATGGAAAATCAAGTATTCTTGAGGCAATCAAGAAAGATTTTGAAATTACAAAAAAGGAGGCTGGAGGAATTACTCAGCACATTGGAACCTATGAGGTAGAATTTGAAGATAAAAAAATCACCTTCATTGATACCCCTGGCCATGAGGCTTTTTCGGAAATGCGTTCTCGAGGAGCGAGGGTGGCTGATATTGCCATTTTGGTTGTCGCTGCTGATGAGGGAGTGAAGCCCCAGACAAAAGAAGCAATAAAAGCAATAAAAAAAGCAAATATTCCAATGATTGTGGCTTTAAATAAGATTGATAAGGAAGGGGCAAATCCTCAAAGAGTAAAAATAGAACTTCAAAAAGAAGGAGTCTTTGTTGAAGGATTAGGAGGAGATGTTCCGGTAGTGGAAACCTCAGCAAAAACAGGCCAGGGGATAGAAGATCTTCTCTCCACAGTTGTTCTTGTTTGGCAAATATCAGAAATCAAGAAAGATATTCAAAAACCGGCAGAAGGAGTGGTTGTTGAAAGTTATCTTGATAGTCGTCAGGGACCAACAGCAACTCTTCTTTTAGAAAAGGGGAGACTTAAGAAGGGTGATGTTATTAAAACCCAGACAACTTTTGGGAAGATAAAAAAACTCCAGGATTTTCAACTCAAGGAGAAAAAGGAAATCTTTCCCGGACAGGCAGGAGTAGTGACCGGATTTGAGGAGGTTCCAGAAATAGGAGAACGGTTTACTCTTGTGGATTCAATTGAAAGCGCTCGACAAGAGATTACATCCAGAGAGAGATATTCTAAGAGATTGATGGAAAGGAGAGAGGGGATAGAGAAGTTCTTGAAAATTATTCTAAAAGCCGATGTAAAGGGAAGTCTTGAGGTCTTGGAGAAAATTTTAGGAGGTTTGATTCAGGATAAGATAGGAATAAAAATCCTAAGGAGTGGGTTGGGAGAGATTACAGATTCAGATGTAAGATTGGCAGAAGATGAGAAGGCAGTGATAATTGGCTTTAGGGTAAAAATGAGTCCCATAGCAGAGTCTCTTGCTCAACAGAAACAAATAAAATTCTTTATCTTCCAGGTTATATATGACGTTATCGATAAGGTAAGAAAATTAATGGAAGAGAAAAAAGAGAAAAAGAAGATAAGAAAGGACATTGGAGAGATTAAAACACTTATTATTTTTAAGACCCAAAAGAGAGGAGAGAGAAGTTACAGACAGATTATAGGAGGCAAGGTAATTAATGGAGAAATAAAAAAGGCTAATCTTGAGATAAAAAGAAAGGAAAAAATCCTCCCTGGAGGCAAGATTATGGAAATTCAGGAGCAGAAAAGAAGGATTGAGAAGGCAAGGACAGGTCAAGAGATTGGAATTTTATATGAAGGAAAGACAAAAATAAAAGAAGGAGATATTCTAATAGTGTTTGAATATGCGGAGAGTTGAAAAAATAAATAGTCTTTTAGAAAAAGAGATAGGAAAGATTCTTTTGAAAAAGATAGACTTTGGAAAGGCTTTGGTTACAGTAACCAATATTCGAGTAAATCGTAATTTAAGTCAGGCAGAAGTATTTATTACAGTAATGCCTGAATCCAAGGAAAAGGAGGTGATTCAGATTTTAAAGAGAAATACTGGCAATATTCAAGAAATAATAAATAAAAGACTAAGAATGTTCTCGGTTCCCAAAATTGATTTCAAAATTGACCAGAGTATGAAAAATTTCTATAAGATAGATGAACTTTCAAATAAATTGTAATTGCCAACCATATGGTAATTGCCAATTCCTTGAAAAAGAAATTTGAAAAAATCAAAAAAGAGATTTCAAGAGCAAAGAGAATTTTAATCTTAACCCATCGGGCTCCTGATGGAGATGCCATTGGTTCTGTTTTATCTTTAGGTTTATTCTTAAAAAGAAAGAAGAAAAAACCATATATTTATGCCCTTCAGTTGCCACAATCCTTAAGTTTTCTTCCTGGTTTTGCTCAGATTAAAAAAAAATTGCTTCAGAACAGGTTTGATCTCATCTTTATTTTGGATTGTCCTCGAAAAGATAGATTGGAAGTACCCCAGGATTTTTCTATTAATCCTCAAAAGGTAATTTCTATTGACCATCATTTAAAACAGGGTCAGTTTGGAAATATAAATATCATTGTTCCCAATGCCTGTTCAGTCTGTGAGATTCTTTATTGGTTTTTCTGCTATTTGGGAGTGAAAATTGATAAAAAAATAGCCACTTGTCTTTTATGTGGTGTTTTTACCGATAGCGGAGGTTTTTCGTGGCTTGAAAAAGGAGCCTTAGAGACGATAAGAGATTTAATAGATCTTGGAGCAGACCTTCCTCAAATTGCAAGAAGTTATAACTACATTAGTCTCTCTCGGGCAAAACTTTTGGCAAAGATGATTGAACGGATAGAAAAGGATGAGAAGTTAAACCTTATTTATTCTTGGCTTAAGATTTCTGATTTTAAAGAAGGAAAGGGAGAGAGTATTTTCTCTGAACCCCCTGTTTTTCCTGATTTTCTATCTCAAATTGGCAATGCCGATGTTTATCTTTTGTTGCTTGAGCATAAAAATAATAAAATTAAAGCCAATCTTCGCTCTCATAGAAATATTGGCAAAAGATTGAAGTGTTCTGTAAATGTAGCAGAAATTGCTGAAAGGTTTGGAGGGGGAGGACATAAGTGTGCAGCCGGTTTTAAGGTAAAAGGTACAATCCCAGAAGTATTGAAGAGGGTTAAAAATGAATTGAAAAAACTAAAAAAGAGAGTATAATATCAGATAGGTAAAGGCCTGGTAGCCAAGAAGTAAGGCAAGGGACTGCAAATCCCTTATACGCGGGTGCAATTCCCGCCCAGGCCTATTTTGCCGGGATGTTGGAACAAGTAGACAAGCGGGACTTAAAATCCCGTGGGAGCAATCCCGTGAGGGTGCAAATCCCTCTCCCGGCACAGAGAAAACCATTTTTCCCCTTTCAAAAAAGATTAAGAGGGGAAATTTATCTATTATGTATTTTGATTTCCTCAAAGAAGAAGAAAAAATTCTAAAATTTTGGGAGGATCATCAAGTTTTCAAAAAGAGTCTTGATAAAAATAAGAAGAGGCGAGTTTTTGTTTTTTATGAGGGGCCCCCGACTGCCAATGGCAGGCCAGGAATTCATCATATCTTGGTGCGTAGTTTTAAAGATGCTATTTGTCGTTTCAAGACTATGGAGGGTTTTTATGTAGAAAGGAAAGCAGGGTGGGATACTCATGGATTGCCGGTAGAGATAGAGGTGGAAAAAGAAATTGGAGTTAGGTCAAAAAAAGATATTGAGAAATATGGCATTGATAGATTTAATCAAAAATGTAAGAGATCTGTTTGGAAGTATAAAGAAGAATGGGAAAATCTCACTCGCCGAATTGGATTTTGGTTGGATATAAAAAATCCCTATATTACCTATACTCCTGAGTATATTGAAACCTTATTTTTAATAATAAAAAAATTCTATCAGAAAGGATTGTTATATGAAGACAAAAAAATTGTGCCCTGGTGTCCCAGATGTCAAACTAGTTTATCTAGTCATGAGGTTGCTCAAGGGTATAAAAGAATTAAGGAGCCAGCAATATATGTTAAATTTGAAATCTTAGATCTTAAAAAATTCAAGATTCAAAATTCAAACTCAAAAATCTACTTTTTGGTTTGGACTACTACTCCCTGGACCCTGCCTGCAAATATTGCCTTAGCCATAAATCCAGAGATTGACTATGTATTAGTAGAATTAAAGTCACCAAAGTTACCACAAGAGAATGAGAGATATATCTTAGCCCGAGCCAGACTAAAACAGGTCTTTCCAGAAGGGGGATATGAAATTCTTAAAGAGTTCAAAGGGAGAGAACTGAAGGGATTAAAATACAAGCCATTGTATTCTCTTGATCCCAAACGTTATCAAACAGATGCCTTCTATAGAGTTCTACCTGGAGATTTTGTTTCTGTTGATGAGGGTACAGGAATTGTCCATATTGCTCCTGCTTTTGGAGAGGATGATTTCAATCTCATTAAAAAAGAGAAAATAATAAGTACCAATGAGATTCCTGTGACAGTAGAAAAAGAGGGAACAATGGAAAAGGGTATTATTGGAGAAGGGAAATTTGTCAAAGAGGCTGACCCTTTGATTATAGAAGATTTGAGGAAAAGAACTCTTCTTTTTAAGGAAGAACTCTATGAGCATGATTATCCCTTCTGTTGGCGATGCAAAACCCCTCTTTTATACTATCTTTATCCTTGTTGGTTTGTTAGAGTCTCAAGGGTAAGAAAAAAATTAATTGAAAATAATGAAAAAATAAACTGGATACCTTCTTACCTAAAACACGGACGGTTTGGAAACTTTTTAAAACAAGTTCAGGACTGGAATTTCTCTAGAGAAAGGTATTGGGGAACTCCCTTGCCGGTTTGGAGATGCGAGAAATGTGGAAAGATTGAGGTAATTGGCTCAAGAAGAGATTTAAGAAAACAAAAGTTTTCCAATAATCGCTATTTTCTTCTACGTCATGGATTAGCAGAAAATAACGTAAAAGGAATTGTAAGTGATGAGCCTGATAAATATCCGTTAACGGCATTAGGAAAAATTCAGGCTAAAAGAGCAGCCAAAAAACTAAAAAAGGAAGGAATAGATATTATTTTGTCTTCCGATATTTCTCGATGTAAAGAGACAGCAGAGATAATAGGCAAAGAACTCAATATTAAACCTCAATTTTTCAAAGAATTAAGAGAGATAAAACTGGGAGTTTTCAATGGACATTCGGTCTTTGAGTATAGAAGATTTTTCTATGAAAAAGGAGAGCGGTTTTATAATTTTTATAAGAGAGGGATAAGAGAGAGAAAGTTTTATAAGAAACCTGAAGGAGGAGAAACCTGGCAGGAACTGAAAATGAGAATGTATAATTTCTTAAAGAAGATCGACAAAAAGTACCAGAATAAAAAAATTCTTATTATTAGCCACGAGGATCCCCTTGTCTGTCTTCAGATTGCAAATGAAGGAATTTTAAACCAAGAATATGAGAAGACAAGATTAATAAAGAAAAATATATCCCAAGGAGAGTACCTTGAAATGAAGTTAAATGTTTTTCCATATAATGACAGCGGCGAATTGGATTTTCACCGTCCCTATATTGATGAGGTAGAATTTTTCTGCCCTAAATGTCAAGGAAAGATGAAAAGAGTAAACCAGGTAGTGGATTGCTGGTTTGATTCTGGTGCTATGCCCATAGCCCAGAATCCAAAGGATTGGATTTTAGAAAACGATAAACTTCAGATTCCGAAGTCTAAATTTCCGGCTGATTTTATCTGTGAGGCAGTTGATCAGACCCGGGGATGGTTTTATACCTTGTTAGCGGTTTCTACATTACTGGGATTTGGTCCTCCTTATAAGAATGTAATTTCGTTAGGACTTGTTTTGGATGAAAAGGGAGAAAAGATGTCAAAGTCAAGGGGAAACGTGGTGAATCCTTGGGAAATGATTAACAGATATGGTGCAGATGCTCTGCGTTGGTACTTTTATACCATCAATCAGCCAGGAGAGTCAAAACTATTCAAGGAAAAGGATATAAAAAGAGGTTTTAATAAATTCATCTTGACTTTTTATAACTCCTTTCTTTTTTACAAAACCTATGCATATAAGGCAAAACCTAAAGACTATAAGCCAAAAGTCACCTCGGTTTTGGATAAATGGATTCTTTCTCGGTTAGAAGGTCTAATCTTAGAGGTAAAAGATTGTCTTGATAGATTTGATATTGTTTCAAGCACAAGAGCAATTGAAAGGTTTACCTTAGAGGATTTATCTAATTGGTATATTAGACGCTCTCGTTCTCGATTTCAAATGAAATCGAAACAGAGAATAAAGGAAAAACTCAAAGATTTAAAAAGGGCATCTGAGACCCTTGGTTTCATCCTCTTAGAACTTTCTAAACTTTGCGCATCTTTTATTCCATTTCTAAGTGAAACCATTTATCAGGGGCTTATAAGAGAAAAGGGTAGGTCTGTTCATTTAGAGGATTTTCCAAAGATAAGAAAGAACTTAATAGATAGAGATTTAGAAGAAAAAATGACAAGAATAAGAGAGATTGTGAGAATGGGACTGTTAGAAAGAAAAAAGGCGGGGATAAAGGTAAGACAACCACTTAGTGCTTTTAAGATTCGAAATTCAGATATCGAAATCCAAAATGAATTATTAAACCTAATTAAAGAAGAGTTAAATGTAAAAAAAGTCATATTAGAAAAAGGGAAGGGTGAATTGAAGGTAGAATTGGATACTAAAATTACTCCGGAACTTAAAAAGGAAGGAATCTTGAGAGAGGTGATAAGAACCATTCAGGAGATGAGGAAAGATGGGAAATTAACAAAAGAGGATGAGATTAAGATCTTCTTTGATTTTCCCAAGGATTTAGCAGAGATAGTTAGGGAAAATGAAAAATTTATAAGAGAAGAGACATTTGCTATTGAGATTTCTGAAAGAAAAGAGACTTTATATCTGGTGGAGCGAGAATTTAAATTAGATAATCAAAAATGCTTTTTGGCAATAAAGAAGATATAAAAGAATAGTCCTGTTATGAGAATAACTATTATTTCAGACACCCACGATAATATTGTCAACTTTAAAAAGGCAATAGGGTGGATAAAAAGAGAGAATATCAAAACTATCATTCATTGTGGCGATATTAGCCTGCCAGGAACCCTAAAAGAGGCGCTTCAGGATTTTAAGGGAAAGATTCACTTGGTCTTCGGCAATATGGATGATAAGAGACTCTTTGAAAAAGAAGAGATTAAAAATGCAATTTTCTATGGACAGGTAGGGGAGATAGAAGAAGATAATAAGAAAATTGCATTTTGCCACTTTCCTGATAAGGCTAAAGAATTAGCCCTAACTGGAAAATATGACCTGGTCTTTTATGGTCATACTCATAAACCCTGGGAACAAAGGATAAACCACTGCAGATTAGTAAATCCCGGGAATCTGGCTGGAATTCTTTATAAAGCAACTTTTGCCGTATATGAGACCCAAAATGATATTCTTGAATTGAAAATCTTAGATGAGATAAGATGAAAATTTGCTTAATAGAGATTATTTCTTTATAAGAGACAAAAACCTCTCTAATTCTTTTTTAGAAGAGAAGGTAAGGGTGAGTTTTATTTTATTTTGAGATTCTCTAACTTTTATATCTCTTATTCCAAGAACCTTGGCAATTTTTTCTTGAAGTTTGGAGGGGGAAAAGGACTTGGTTAATTGAGAAGAAATGGGAGAGACAACCCTTCTTTCCACTTCTCTTACCGGCAATTTCTTTTTGACAATTTCCCTAAAAATCCTTACTTGTTGATCCTTTTTAAAGGATAGAATGGCTCTGGCATGACCCTCTGAAATCTCTCCTTTTTCAATGCCTTTCTTGATTTCTTCTGGTAATTCCAGAAGACGTAAGGTATTTGAAATTGCTTCTCTACTCTTTCCTACTATTTTTCCAATTTCTTTCTGGGTAAGATTGAATTCTTTAATTAGTCTTTTAAAAGCCCTTGCGCGCTCTAAGGGATTTAGGTCTTCTCTTTGGATGTTCTCAACCAATGAGATTGGAAGTTCACTCTCTTTTTTTACATCTTCAATTATTACGGGCACCTGTTTCATTCCTATCATCTTTGCCGCTCTTAGCCTTCGCTCGCCGGCGATTAACTGGTACTCAACCCTTTCTCCTGTGGGAACCTCTTTTTCAATTTTTTTCACCAAAAGGGGTTGAAGTATTCCGTATTTCTCAATTGAGTTTGCTAATTCCTTAAGATCCTTTTTATTAAATTCTTTTCTTGGCTGAAAGGGGTTGGGCTTTATCTTATCTATCTCAATCCAAAAAACACTCTTTTTTCGAGATAACTGGGTTCCCTTTTTCTTTTTAGGAATTAGTGCTTCTAAACCTCTTGGCATATTATTTTTTTAAGGTAATTACTTCTTCTGCCAACCTTTCATATGCCTTGGCAGCCTTTGATTCTGGAGCATATTGGAAAATAGTTTTACCAAATTTTGGAGCCTCTGCCAACCTTACACTTCTGGGAATGATAGTCTCAAAAACCTTTCCTGGAAAGTTTTCTCTTACTTTCTTGACCACTTCATGAGAAAGATTGTTTCGGATATCATACATTGTTAAAAGCGCAAAAACGTCAGAGAAGTCTTTATTCAGATTTTGCTTCAAAAGTTCAAAGATTTCAAAAAGTTGTTCTAAACTTCTTAAGGCGAAGTATTCGCACTGGATGGGGATAATTACTTCTTTTGAAGCAAATAAGGCATTTAATGTTAAGATTCCAAGAGAAGGAGGTGGATCCAATAAAATAAAATCATAGTTATTGACTACCGGAGAGAGAATTTTTCTTAATACCTTTTCCCTTTCTTCTTGTTCTAAAAGTTCAATGTTGCTTCCAGCAAGGTCAGCACTTGCTGGAGCAAGATCAAGGTTAAAGAGGGAGGTATTTTTTATAATTCCCCTTAGAGGAATTTCTCCCGAAAGGCTATGATAGAGGTTTAGGGTGGCTTTCTTTGGAGAAAAACCCAAAGAAATAGTAGCGTTTCCCTGAGGATCAAGATCGCAAATTAAAACCTTCCTGCCAAATTTTGTTAGATAGGCACCGAGGGAGACAGCAGTGGTCGTTTTTCCCGAACCTCCCTTCTCATTGATGATAGAGATAATCCGAGCCATATTTAATAATAAAGATATCAAACAAAGGAAGACTTTTCAAGTTAATCTTTTAAACTGGAAATTTAAAGGATTTTTTGATATAGATTAAAATAAGAAAGGATAAAAGAGAATAGATCTTGCCGGAGTGCTGAAATTGGTAAACAGGATGGACTCAAAATCCATTGCCCGTAAGGGCTTGAGGGTTCGAATCCCTCCTCCGGCACTTATTAACAAACCAATATTCTCTCCCTCCAAAGGGAGGGGGAATATTAGAGCGTTACCAAGGTGGTTGGCAATTACAAATAATTCATTAGTTTATTAGCGAGTTAGAGAAATTTTCCCTCAACTAAATCTAAAATTGACAGATGAGTTTGGCTTATATAATGTTTCTTAGAGGAAACGAAAAATAACTGATTTGGTTTCCTAAAGAATACTATGAAAGAGATAAAACAATATCTAATTGATTTTCAAAAAAGAAGATTTGAAACATTTGAGAGAGAATTGAAGGTAAAATTTACTAAAGAATTAGCGAGTTAACGGATTATTATTTACAATTAGGGGTTGACAGATTAAAGGAGAAACTAAAATATACTATTAGTAATAGTAAGTTTTTTAAAAAGTTTACTAATATATCCAATACCATTATGGATTTTAGCAATTATCCACAGAGTAGCGATTGACAAAATGGTATCATTTATGACACTATTTTAGTATAAAAGTGGTTCTATATTAAAAAATTATCGACTCAAAAACTATCAAGGGAGAATTTTGCGCATATTTCTCTTTTATTTCTATAAACCACTTTAGGGGTTGACACGAAAAATAGTAATGCTAAAATTAGTATATATGCCAAAAATAGAGAAAAATAATTTAATTCCTAGAGAAATTTTCCCTCAACTAATTTCTCACTTGCAAGAGCCCGAGATATCTTTATTAGTTGGTGCCAGGCAAACCGGTAAAACTGTGCTTTTAGGTATGATTAAAGAATATCTTTTGAAAGAGAAGAAGGTTAGCCCCTGTAATGTTTTATATTTTAATTTAGATATCATTAAAGATTGGGAGTTTTTTCAAGATCAGACAAAATTTATTAAATTTCTTAAAGAAAGAACAGAAAAAGGTAAGGTTTATCTTTTGGTTGATGAAGCCCAAAGAGTGCCAGAGTGCACTAGATTTTTTAAAGGAGTTTATGATTCTGATTTGAATGTCAAAATGATTCTCAGCGGATCTGCTTCTTTAGAATTAAAAACTCGACTTAAAGAATCTATGACCGGACGAAAACGAATTTTTCGCCTTTTTC
>JAGGUF010000020.1 GCA_021158595.1 bacterium
AATTCAATTTTCTTTCAGAGAAGAAAAGAGAAGAGTCTTTATTATTTTTAAGAAACCTGACATTTCTATTTCCTGTTGACAATACTTACACAAACCCTTGACAGAAAATGAAAAATGTGATAATCCAGAAACTGGAGGGAGGGTTTGCTAAAAACAAACCCGATGAGTTCTTTAAAAAGTTAGGAGGTGAGAAGAAGTGAAATTTTGGTTTTTTGTATTTCTCATTTCTTTCTCTTTAATAGTAGGGGTTCTTTATGCAGATACACAGGTGGATTTATGGCTGAATGGCCACTGGTTGCGAAATCTTGATACCAGCGACTGGAACGGTATAGACTACTTGCTATCACGTCACATATTAACACTCTTCTATCTACAGAATAGACAGTTATGGATAGTTACTATGTTTACGATTTCAGCAGTAATATCAGCGGGAATAGCATTACTAATATATTTAGCGGAAAGGGAATAAAAAGAGAAAAATTAGAATCTCCTGGAGGGAAATTTTTCCTCCACTTTTTTTATTTCTGAAATTATGTTAAAATACTCTTATGAGTAGCAAGACCAATAAAACAGCAATATTTGGTTTAGGGTATTTTGGTTATTTTCATCTTAAGAATATTGTTGCTTTGAGATGCTTTGATTACGGAATAGATATAAATCCTGAAAAGAAAAAATTGGTTGAGAAATTTGGAGGGAAATTTTTCTGTGCTGATTTGACAAAAGCAATTGAGATAAAAAGAGATAAAAATGGAAACCCAATTAGTCATAAAATTGAAAAGAATCTGCCAGAAATAAAAGAGTTAGCAAAAAATACCGATGTTTGGGATATTGCTACTCCTTCTTTTTTCCATTTCCCGTTAATGCTTTTAGGATTAGAGTTAAAAAAAGATATTTTTGTTGAGAAACCATCAACTGAGAGAATTTCAGAGACTGAATATATCTTAAAAAAATTTCCTAAAGCAAAAATTGGTGTAGATTATATTGAAATGGTTCATCCAGTAGTTTTAGCAATAAGAGACAGAATGTTAAAAGAAAAAATTCAGCCATTTTTCTTTTTTCATCATAGAAGCAAAGACTTAAGAGGGAGTAAAAGAAAAATAGGAGGAGGTGAGGGCTCAAGAATTATTTTAGATGATTTAGTCCACGATTTATCCGAAATAGGATTTTTCAGAAGAAATTTAGGAAAAGGTTCTTTAATTGAGGATCCGCCAAAAGTAAAAGAGGCGAAAATTCAAACCTGGAAAGAAATTGGTTACCCCTATTTAACCGATGTTAAAGCAAAATTTACTCTTTTATTTAAAGATGGAGCAAGAGCTGAAATTGGAGGAAGTTTTGCAGATCCAGAGGTAAGGCAGTTTTTAATAATTGATAAAACCAAACAAACTGCCTTTTATGGGAATACCTTAACCAGAGAAAAAATTAAACCATTAGCAGCTAAAATAACCGGCAAGAGAAATATTGAATATCTTAAACAAAAGATAAAAGAAATGGAAATAACTGATAATAAGATTCAAGAGAAAGTTCTAAAAAAGATTAATGCCGAAATTTTAAGAAAAGAAATGCAAAAATACAATCCAAACCAACTCTTTGTGATGTTAAAAGATTTCTATCAAGCTAAATCAAAAAAAGATTTAATTTGTTCCTTGGATCAGGCTTTAGAATATCAAAAAATAGCCGAAGAGGTCTATAAAATAGCTGAAAAGCCCAAGGCAATAGAGTCCAAAATTTTTGCTCTTGACAAAAAATAAAAGATGTGGTAATTTGGAGACTGGAGGGAGGGTTTGCCAAAGGCAAACCCGATGAGCTCTTAAAAAATAAATAGGAGGTGAGGAGAAAGATGAGTGTAGCTATCTTTTTGGTATTATGCATTGCAGGAATATCTGGGATATTTATAGGCCTTCTGGACGTAGTGAACTTATTAAAGAAGGAAAGAAAAATTAGGAGATATCGTAAGAGCAGGTGTGCTGAAGAAATGATAAAAAAAGAAGTGATGAAACTAAAAAGGTTAAGGAAGGTAATAGTGACGCAGAGTCTATTTAAGATGATAATGGGAACATTATTTCTGCTTATGGCCTTCGGAGTAATTTAAACAAAAATTTTTGCTGGAGTTTTTCTCCAGCATATTTTTTTTGCTTTGCTATTGACAAGATCAATTAAGTTTGCTATTCTATTATAGTTCCTTAAAAACATTTCTCCTTGGGGATGGCAAATTGGTTATCAAATTTTTGGTAGCTAGTTTGCCATCTCTAAGGAGGTGGCTTAGGAGGTGAAAAGGAAAAATGCAGATAAGAGAGATAATTCCAGACTTACTGGATAGAGAGGTGACACAGATTTGCTGGGGAGTAAGGTATCCAGAGAAAGAAGCTCCGGCTCTCCAGGATGTTTTTAGCGCCGAAGGGATAACGGTGAAAACATCAGAATGTGTGATAGTCTACGGAGATAATACGAGAGATCAAATAATAAACCACTGGCAAAAGCGAGGACACAAATGGATTCATCTATCGGGGGGATGGGGCAACGGAATGACACTCGAATTGAATCTCTATCCCAACCTATCAGGCAATGTACCATTGATGCAAAGGAGAATAAAGGATGTAGTTCAAGGAAAGCCAAAACCCATTCATTTTGACTATCTCGGCGGCTGGAAACAGATCCTGCAAGCAAAAGGCAGAGAATTTTCAGAGGACTTAAAAATAGGAGAGCTTCTTCCATTAGGGGCACCGACTTACTGGGATTTATATGCAAGGAAAGAAGAGAAAGAGATCTTTTTAGGGAGATCAACGCTCGCACCATTTCCTGGAACAGAAGATGAACCGGGATTTTTGATTGCAGTGATTAACCCCGAATTCAGTGGTAAAAGATATCCTATTGGAATGAGCAATGTGACTGGGAGTCGTGGATTGGGAACGATCGGTCTTAACTATCTGATGGTATTTCTGCGACATTCAGAAAAGAAGACGAAGGAAGTATATATCAAAGACACTCTCTGGAGGGTTCAGCAAATGCAAAAAGAACCACCGTTTGATCCAAACAATATTTGGAGATACACTGACGATTTCGTTGAAAGCGCAGCTCTAGTCGTGGATGACATCAAGGAAATATTAGGAAGGTTTTCCAGAGATGAAGTAAGAGGCTTTCAGTATGCGGTAAGACAATACATTTCGGACACTCTTCCGGCGAGGATGGACCTCTTTCCCTCTACAAAACCTTACTGTTTTGTAGAGACAGAAAGAGGCTGGGAGTCCGTAGAATAGGAACAGAAGAGGGTTATAAAAATTTAATTTTTTTATTTTTTTGCTGGAGTTTTTCTCCAGCTTTTTTTATTCTTGTAAAAAATAAGGTAAAATATAAAATAAATATATATGAGATTTTTTTCTTTTTCTTTTCAAAATTTAAAAGGAAGAGCAAACGAAGATTTTTATTTTGCTTCAGAAAAGTATCCAATTTTTGCTGTGGCTGATGGAGTTTCTAGGAATAAAAATTTTGATAGAAATTATCCTAAAATTTCTGGAGCAGGGTTAGCAGCAGAGGAGTTTTGCAAGAAAGTGATAGAATATTTAGAAAAAAAATTCTCAAAATCAAATTTAAAAACCTTAAGAGAAGCCTTTAATTTTGCTAATAAATCTATTTTTAGACTCAATGAGAAATACGGAATTAACAAAAATCTGGATTATTTGACAAATGATTACTTTTGTACCTGTGGGGTAGCAGCTTTTATCAAAAGAAACCTTCTTTATTATGGTTATGTAGGAGATTGTGGAATTAGAGTTTATGATAAAAATGATTTCTTAAGATTCATTTCAACAAATGATGTGGAACCTCTTGAAGGATGGAGAGAAAATCAAAAATTTAAATCTAAAAAGGAATACTGGGTGGTATGGCGGAAGGTTTTAAGGAACAAACCCAAAGCACCTTACTTAACTTATGGAGTTTTTACCGGCGAAAAAGAGGTGAAATATTACTATCATATAGGAAAAATAAAACTTTTTCCTCAAGATATTGTTTTCCTTTATTCTGATGGGATTTTGCCTTTTATTGAGAGATCAGAATTTAGAAAGGTCTTTCGAAAATACAAAAAAGAAAAGGTTAAAAAAAGAATAGAAAAATTTGTAGAAAAAGAAGTGACTTTAAAGGATGATAAGACCTTGATTTCAATTTTAATTTAATGTACTCTGGAAAGAGGAGGTGAGAAAATATGACCCTGGACTTTAAAAATAAAGTAAAAGGAAGGAGAGTAGGCATCTACTGTGCTCATCCAGACGATGCCGAGTTGGGAGTGGGAGGAAGAATGATTCAGCATATCAAGCAGGGAGATTTTGTATATATAGTGAGTTTAGGAACAGGACAAACTTCCCATCAGTCAGTTTTAGGGATAAAAGAAAATCCAAGCCCTGAAGAGGTAAGGAGGAAACGAATAGAAGAGGCTAAAAGAGCAGCAAAGGTGATAGGAGTTAATAGAATATATCTTGTCAATCCTCCGGGAACCGGACGAGTAAGAGAAAATAAAGAATTTATCAAAAAGAAAGTATTGAAAATCACCCAAAAAGAGATGCCGGATATTGTCTATTATCACTGGAAAGAAGATGCGCATTCAGATCATAGAGTAGCAAGTAGAATAACAGAGGAAGTAATAAGAGAATTAAAAATAAAGCCGAAAATGTATCAATTCTTTATCTGGACAAAAGAAACTGCCAAAGGGAGAGTGGAAGTGAAAGGAGAGGATGTTCCAGAGATTCCAAAGGAGGTGATCAAAGTTAATATCAGAGAGGAACTTCCTCTTAAAAGAGAAGCCATTTTTCAGCACAGAAGCCAGGTTTCAAATTGGCCCTATCCAGAGTGGCAGGTTCAGGAGACGCCAATTTTAGATAGAAGATTTCTTCAAAACTTTTTCAAAGAAGAGGAGATCTTTTATGAGAGGAGGTGGTAAAATGAAAAAATATGCAATCGGCATTGATAGAGGAGGTACAACAACCAGGATTGTAATAGGAGACAAAAATGGATTTTTGACAAGACCCAAAGTGGTACCCACCTCAGAAAAAATAGAAACATTAATTGAATTGATAAAAGAAGAAATAAAAAAAGCCAAGATTAGGCCAGAAGAGATAGAAGGTATTGGGATAGGAGCCGCCGGTATCGTTGATTTAGAAAAGAAGGAGTTGGTCTTAGCTGCTAATGCACCAACAATTTCATTTAGACCAATTGAAAGAGAATTAAAAATTCCGGTAAAAATAGAAAATGATTGCAATGTGGCAGTGATGGGAGAGAAAATTTATGGAGAAGGGAAAGATGTTGAGAATTTAATTCATATTACCATAGGTACAGGTATAGGAGCAGGGATTTACTATCAAGAAAGGTTACTCAAGAGTTCAAAAAGGGGCAGAGCAGGGGAGATAGGGTTTCTGGTCATTGATAGTGAGGGTAGGTGTGAAGCTTTCGCTAGAAAAGGAGTTTGGGAAGCCTATTGTTCTGGAAGAAACATTCCTAACTTTGTAAGAGTATTATTAAAACAAGAGAGAAGAGATACGAAATTAAAAGAAATCAGAGATCTGAAGACAGAAGATTTATTCAAATTGGCAGAAAAAGGAGACAGGGTAGCTAAAGATTATATTGACAAAATAGCCAGACTAAATGCAATGGGGTTTGCAAGTGTGGTCAATGCTTTTAATCCAGAACTGATTACCGTAGGAGGTTCAGTAGTATTGAAGAATCCAGAACTTGTAGCCTTAATCAAAAAATATGTGAGAGAATTCACAGTGAATCCAGTGCCAGAGATAAAAATCACAAAATTAGGAAGCGAGATAGGTCTATACGGTGGTCTAGGGTTGGCATTCTTTAAAAATATTTGAAAAAGATATAAAAAGAAGGGGTATTTCACCCCTCTTTTTTAATAATAAGGATCTTCTCCCACCCCCACCTTAATCCTTCCCCTCCCAGAGGGAGAGGGAGGATAACTGAGAGGGTTCTCTTCAATCCTCCTCCCTCTGGAAGAGGAGGATATAGTGAGGGAGGGATATTCACATCTGAAGAGGATTAAGCGAGAAGGTTTGGTACCAAAGTGGTTGGATAGTACATTTTTTATATGTTAAATGCAGGTATGTAGAAAGGAAATGATAATGTCAGGGGAAGAGAGAGAGGGTTGAATTTTTCGACAGGTGTCGAAAAATTCAACCAAATTCAATTTTCTTTCAGAGAAGAAAAGAGAAGAGTCTTTATTATTTTTAAGAAACCTGACATTTCTATTTCCTGTTGACAATACTTACAC
>JAGGUF010000065.1 GCA_021158595.1 bacterium
ACCACAAAATAGTTTGTTTTGGGGGAGGTTCGGCAGTACCGGAATTGATTCTTAAGCCTCTAAAGGAGTCTGGTTTTAGTGTGGTGGGGATAACCTCAATGGTCGATAACGGGGGCTCTACCGGGGCTTTAAGAAGAGAATTTAATATCTTGCCCAGTGGAGATATTAGAAGACATCTATTGGCTTTGGCAGAATGCGAACAGTGGAAGAAAAAGATTTGGAATTTCAGATTTGCCAAAGATATTAAATTATCTCCCGGACATTTTGGACACAACCTTGCCAATGTCTTTATTGCTGCCTTAGAAGTCAATTATGGATTTGAAAGGGCTCTTGAGATCTGCCATCAGTTTTTAAAGGTAAAGGGAAAGGTCCTGCCAGTCACCTTAGATAAGGTCCAATTGATGGCAGAATTAGAAGATGGCTCTCTTGTTGAAGGAGAAGACGAAATAGATGTAGGAGAGAATCATAATAGAAATAAAAGAATTAAGAGAGTTTTTTTAAAACCGGAGGCAAAAGGATATTCAAAGGCGATTGACCAGATAAAAGAAGCAGACTTTTTAATCTTTGGTCCTGGTGATCTGTACTCTTCAGTTATTCCCTGTTTTCTCCCAAAGGGAATTTCAGAGGCCATTCAAAACTCTAAGGCTAAAAAGATTTTTATCTGTCCAGCAATGACAAAACTGGGAGAAACCCAAGGGTTTTCTGTCTTAGACCTTGCAAGAGAGATTGAAAAATACATTAGATGTTCCTTGGATAGGGTTTTATATAACAACTCCCTTCCCGAACCACAAAGAATAGAAGAATTTAAAAAGAAAGAGGAATTTCTCCTGGAAATAGTTTCCTTTGATAAACTTCCTAAAAACGAAAAATTTATTGGGAAAAATCTTCTTTTAGATAAGGGAGAGATAAAATATGATAAAGAAAAATTGATCAATGCCTTATTTAAAGAGATTGGTAACTAACCGATAATATTTTAAATAAGGTTTCTCTTTCCAGGCTTGATAAAATTTTTCTCTCCAATATTTTTTCCAGAAGGACATCTCTGGCAAAAATAAAAATCCATCTTTATATCCTAAGTATCGGGTTTTAAACTGAAAGTGAAGAAGGGCCACCTGGCCGCAGATTAGAGCAGATCTTTGATTTTCAGTTTTACAAATACCATTCTTTAAGAGAACATTTTTTCTGCAAATTTTTTCCACTAAGGTAGGAAAGGTTTCTATTAGGTTTATGTTTAATATAAATTTTCTTTTTTCCAATTTATTTACCAACTCTTTAGCGAAATTGCATAATTCTGGCATTAAGGCAGGAGGGAGAGGGTTTACTTTTTCTTGACGAAAAATACCTCTTGATAAAAACTTCTCATAAAGACGCATCTTCCCTTTTCCTCGCCCTTTGGTTAAAGGCGCATCAATAGCAATTACTTGGGTATTTTTAAAATATGGCTCTATCTCCTTTACAACCTCTTTTCCAACAACATCCTTTAACAAAACTATCTTTTTATCTTCAAGAATGCAAACCCCTGTTGTCTTTTTCTCTTTTCCTCCTAAATCAATCCCAATAAAAAAATTTTTTTTAATTTGATTTTTAATCATTTATTGAACCACTTTAACCAAATTTTACGAATTCCTTATCACCTCTACCATTACCCTTCTTTCTCTAGGACCATCAAACTCTGCCAAAAATATTTGCTGCCAGGTTCCCCTTACTATTCTTCCATCTTTAATTGGTAAAACCCTCCCCTGTCCAATCAATCCTGAGAGGATATGAGAATCGGCATTATTATCAATCTTATTATGCTCAAAATCAACACCTGAGGTTAACCTTTTAAAAATCTCAAGCCAGTCATTTTTCAATCCCCTTTCATTTTCAGTCAAAACAATCCCAGCCGTAGAGTGAGGTACAAAAACCAAAACCAAACCCTCTTTAGTCTCACTTTCTTTAACTATTCCCTCTACCTTCTCTGTAATATCTACCAACTGATATCTATTTTCAGTTAAAATATTGAATTTTTTTAACATATTCTAAGTTTTGTTATTTTTTAAAACTTTTTAATCTAGTCTTTTTCTTAATTTCTATCACTCTGTTTTCTGTCATTCTATCATTCATTTTTCATTTTTTCAATCAACCCGTAAATTCTCTTACCAAAATTACATTCCAACATTCTTAAGAATGTTGGAATATCCTATTTGATTGGAAAATCCTTCCTGGTTATTTTTCTTCAAAATTTCCTTTTATTGAAATTCTTCTAATTTAAAACCAAAATCTTACCAGCCACCGCCTCCACCGCCACCAGCGCCACCGCCAACGCCGCCGGCACCTCTTGTCCCACTACGAGAACCTACATTAGCAGCAATTGCTGAGGTCAGGGCATTAAGGCTTGAAGAAAAACCCTTAACATCAAAAGATCTGCTTGTGCTCACATACCAACAAGGGGCATAGGCAGCAAAATATTCCTCTCCATAAATTTGTTTTATTCTTTTTATCCAGATGTCAGTAATTCCAAAAACAATGGCATAGGGCAAAAGTTTTTCAAAGATGTTTTCTTTCTCATAAAATTTAGCCCGGTCCTTATCAACAGTTTCCATAAACATTTTAAATCCTTTAATCTTCCATAGGATTTCTGCTCCTTTTAAGGTTCGTGAGGGCATCACACTGCTAAAAATAAAAATAATTATAAAAGATAAAAGCAAAGATACCATAGCAGTTGAAAAAAATGGAATCCATCTGCCCAAAAAATTAAATAAAAGCACCAAAATAAAGAATAAAACAATACCCAAGGTCCTTAACCTTTTACTCAAACTAATCCCTTTCTTTGTGATAAGTTGTTTTTCAATCAAACTACTTCTGGTCTTTTTCTGAATGGTTTTTATATTTTTGTAAAATTTATTTTTTAATGAGGACAGATTTATTTTGTCTCCTTTTTCAAAAATTTTTTCTAAAATAAATTTTTGAGTTAAGGTTAAGTTCTTTTCTATTTCAGAACGATAGTTTCTAATTAACTGATAATCTTTAAAGTGAAATATTAAAAATTTTCCTTTTTCTATTTCCTTAATGGTAATCACTCCCTTTACTGCCAAATTAATTATCTCGGCAGTAATAAATTCTTTTTTGACTGCCTCCTTACCCGTCATCAAAACTCCCATTTCTAATGGCGTAAGATTCTCTGGCACCTCGTATACAGGCACGATTGATCTCTCTAAATAAGGATCTTTTCCGTATTTCCACCACAGATAAGAGCAAACAATAAAGACAAGCAAAGGAATTAAAAAATAAAAGTATTTCCTAAAATAGTCTCCGTAAGACTCCCAAAAACTGAAACGATAGGGAGAAAAAATACCCTTTGGAAAAGTTACAGAAATCGTAATCCCCTGTTTTTTATTTAATCCTCGAGTAGAATTGAACTCTAAAACATTAGGAGAACTCCAGAAATAGTAAGCCAAATCCTTTCTTTTTTCTCCAAAATAGCCGGTGTAATATTCTATTTTGACATTTTCTTTTGAAATCTCTTTCGGAAAAATCAATTTGGCGTGAAAGTTATCTATTTCCAGATCCCAAAAGGCGCCTAAAAGGTTCCAGTAAAATTCATCAAAAGAAGGATCTTCAAATCTGATGACGTTTCCTACTTTATAATGAATGAGATAATTGTTAATCCCATGAACAGTTTTATGAGGGTCTCCAATTTTCCAAGTAATAGTGCCGTTTCTATGAATTGTTTTATATTTATATGGTTTTCCGGAAAAATCTGTAATACTAATTAACTTTACCGGAGTTTTTATTTCTTTTCCGCCTTTGACTTTTATCTTCTCTGGAACAATCCTAAAAATTCCATGCTTATTTGGCAAATCTCCACAATCGGCAGTAATTTTTTCTACAATGTCTACTGAAGAATCCTTATTTAAGGTAATGACAGTATCAAAGTTCTTAATATACCAGTCACTAATATAGGTTCTTTCTTTAGCAAAAACTAAAGAGGGAGAAATCAAAAAAAGAAAAAGAATTAAAAAAAGAAAAGCACCCTGCCCTCTTGTTTTATTCATTCTAAGGATATCTACCATAACCCTTTGAAGTAATATTCTAATGTTCTTAAGAACATTGGAGTATTTCTAAAAAAATAGGTTTGATAAATTCCCTTCCAAGTTCCTATCTATTCTTTTCTGGAAAAATTAGAAGCCGTCTTCACCTGACTGTTAGGAATATAATGAAATACTCCATTTTCATCTTTTATTACAGTTCTTCTCAGATTAAAATCTCTAACCTCACCCTTTATGCCTGCAAGTTCAACCTTTTCGCCTACTCTGTATTGATCTTCTAAAAGAATAAAAAATCCTGATAGATAATCAGAAATTAAACTTCGAGCCCCCAAACCCAAAGCCAAACCACCTATTCCAATTCCTGTTAAAATTGGCGTTATTTCTATTCCAAATTCTGGTAAAATAGTGATAATAGCAATCAGCCAAACAACAGTTTTCAAAATTGAATAAGAAACCTTCTTCAATGTTTCTAATCTCTTCTCTTCTAATTTAATATCTCCAACCCTGCCTATACTAATTCCCCTCTTAACAAGTTTTTCTAAAAATCGCGAAAGAAAGATATTTATTATCCGAATCAAAATCCAGGCACCAACTAAAATTAATACTACCTTAATTCCATGGGTTAAAATCAAAGAAAATAATTCTTTCATAATATTCTTAAAGGAGGGCTTCCCTCCCACACCTAAATAATTTTCATCCCTGCCCTTCTATTTCTCCTTTGATCTTTTCAGCAATTCTTTCCATTTCTTTTTTGGAAATTTCTTTAATATTTGAAAGATCTATTGAAGAGCCATGACCATCTCCTTCAAATCGTGGCACAAGCCAAATATGAGCATGGGGAACCTCTTCTCCTAAGACTAAAGAGACGACCCATTCAGTATTCATTGCTCTTCTAATGGCATTGGCAACTTTTCCTACTATCTTGAAATACTCTCCCAAATAAGGAACATCCCAGACCCATCTGAAATGTTGCTTTGGAATCACCAAAGTATGACCCGGATTTCTGGGTCTAATGTCTAAAAAGGCTATAAACTTCTCATCCTCGTAAATCTTGTATGAGGGAATCTCTCCTTTTGCAATTTTACAAAATATGCAATCCATATCTTAATTTTTAAAATTTTATCTTTTTATAATTTTAGAAGAGATTTTTGTAAAATCAAGTAAGATTCTTAAGATATCTTTCTTCAAAATAAACCTTGTTTGTTTTATAGGCCTCTATACCTAATTTTGTCATTAAAAATAAAGGTTTTGGTAAATTGTTCAAATCATACCAATTCCAACTTTCACATTTTAAAGGTTCCTTCAATTGAACCTTTCCACTCTTATAATCTGCAATTACCCCTATATGAAGATAGTGTTTTGGTTTATATGTGCGAACATTTGCCACAAATTGAAATCTAATATTTCTTATCTTAATTCCTACCTCCTCAAATACCTCTCTTTTAGCACACTCTTCTATTGTTTCCATATATTCTAAATGTCCTCCAGGAAAAGCATATTCACCCTGCCCATGAGAACCCCTCCGTTTACCAAGTAGAATTTTCTTCTCTTTCAAAATCATTACGCCCACTCCAACCAGGGGAAATTTTTTGATTTTTTTGATGTTCATAAAAAACTTCGCTTAGATTAAAAACATCAAAGCCATTTTATCTCCATTCGCTTGTCCAAAATATTTTTTTATTTCGGAACCATCTCAACACAGAGTTTTTTAAGATCTGAGGAAGAACCCTTTGTTTAATTAATTCTTTTTTGTCAAAGAGAAAAAATTGAAGATACTCTTCCTTGCTTTCTATTTTTTCTTTGTTAACCTCTGTATAGAATATCAAATTGATCTCATGATATTTCTTGCCATCTTCAATAAATGAGTGTTCTGAACATCCAATGAAACTGGATTTCTTTATCCTTAGACCAAGTTCTTCTTTAATTTCTCGCTTTAATGCCTTCTTCGCACTTTCTCCAAACTCAATATGCCCTCCCGGAAAGAAATAATATCTCTTGTTCTTTTTCCTGCATACCACAATTTTTCCGTTAACTACTATAATTGCCCTTACCAATACATCAATTTTTTTCTCCATATTAAAAAGTAAATACTTTCTCTAAAATTAATTGAATCAAAAATTTCTATAGTTTCTCTGCTATCTCCTCCAGGGCCTTTCGAAATTCATTAAAATGCTCTTTGAAGATTACAATATTGGTTCGATATCTTTCACCATTTTGTTTCAATCTTGATTCAGTAATCTGCAAATACCTATCGCCCGATTGTGTTTCCCTTACATCAAAAAAGTAGGTTTTTCCTCCAGCACTTATTTGTTTTGAATAAATTGCCTCTGGCATATTAGAACTAGCATATTAGAATTATTCTTCTTGTTTAGGCCGACCTTTATTCTTCGTATTTTTTCAGTGATTTCATAAAGAAAAGGGGGTGAAATTGACACAAAATATCTCAACCAAAAGAGACAACCAAATTTTATTTTCATCTCACCGAAATATTCATTCCCCTACCTCAATTTGACTGGGATCCTTTAAAATGATTTCTGGCTTACCCTTATATTCTTTTATCTCTCCAACGATCCGGACAGTTTTGTTAAGATAATAATCTTCAGGATTTTGGACAAATTTGTAAAGATCAGAACTAAAGATCACTCCGGTAAAGCATTGGTTAGGATAAGGTTTTTCAAAATTTAAAAAAATAGTATTGCTTTTTAAATGGCGATAGGTATCAGCAATCTTTCCTTCAATTATAACTTTTTTACCTAAATATTTGCCAGCCAAGCAAGCACCAACAACTTCAAGCCTCAATTTTTGAGGAGTCAATTTCTTCCATTGAGGTTCATTTTTATCCTCTGAAGTTTTAGCAAAGGGAGACCATTTACAACCAATTTCATTTTTCTTTGCTTCTTTTTCTGCTTTTTCAATCGCTTCTTTATATTTCAAATCCTCGGGAGAAAATCGAGCAATCACTAATCCTTCCTTTACAAGTTCTAAAGAAACATTTTTATCATCCACAAAAACATATCTTAAATATCGACAATACTGATCCAAATCTTCTTCTCCTTTCTCTAATCTCACTTCTTTGTTTAAAACAAGTTCTTCTAATCTCCTTTTCGCTGCCTCATAGCAGGGATAGCCTCTCTCATCAGCATCAATTCCCAAAATTCGCACCGAATAACCGCCCTCAATTAAAAAGGTATCTCCATCAATCACTTTGGTGACTAATTTTTTTGCGCCATCGGGTAGGGAGGGAATACTTTGGCAAGAAGAAATTAAACTTCCTTCTTTTACTAAAGCCCTCTCTCTAACCAAAGATCTCTCTTTTCCTGAAAAATAAATTACTCCCCCAACAATTAATCCTCCAATTAAAATTGCCAAAACTATCTTATTCTCTTGAAGAAATTTTTTCATTTTTTTTAATTGTAATTGCTAACCAATTTGGTAACGATTTGATTGTTATTATCTTCCTCCCCCTCCTTAGTCCTCTCCCTCCCTCCGGGAGGGGGAGGATTTGGAAAGGAGTCCCTCTCTATCCTCTCCCTCCCATTGAGAGGGGGAGGATAAAGGTGGGGGAGGGTCTATTTTTCATTTCGTTACCGAATTGATTGGATAGTACATCTTAATTAAATTTTTGATTAAGATTTTTCTAACAAAAATTTTAAAATTCTTAAGACAAACCAATCCTAAAACCTATTTAAAAATAATATTCTCACATTCTTAAGAATGTGAGAATATTCTATCTTTCATCAAAAGAACTCATAAACCTCAAAAACTTCTTTCCATACGGAGAGAGGTAATGCTCTACTCGCCTTCCTCTATATTTTTTATTTACCAGCCCCGCTTGAACCAATCTTCTAATATGTTCAGATATTGTTTTAAAATTGGCATTAAGTTCTTGACAAACCCCATCCACTGTTATTCCTTCTATTTTTGATATCAATCTTAAAATCTCAATTCGGCGATGATTGGCAACACCTTTGAAATATCTTTCCAATTGTTTGGCTGTCTTCCTCTTGTTTTTCATATTATTTGATAATATCACAATACTCTAACATTCTCAAGAATATAAGAATATTTCCATTTCCTTTGATTTTTCAACTTCTATAACTTAATCATTCCAAACTGATTAAGCGTTTATTTTTCTTTTAAAATCTTTGTCCTGAGAAAAAATAATCTTTTCTCATTTATTCAACTCACTCCTCAACCAATCTATTGCTTTCCTAACATAATATTCCTTATCCTCTTTAATTTCTTTTAATAATTTTCTAATTTTTGTCCTACTAAAGCCGCTTCTATTCAATTCTATCAGTAAAACAATAGCAAATCTTCTCTGCCAAAAATTTTTTGATTTAATCAACCTTTCTGAAAGCTTAAAAATTTCTTCTCCTTTTATTTTCACAATCCCTCTAATACCCTGAGTAGCCAATGTATCACAAATAGCCCAATTTGAAATACTACTGCTCCATCTTTTTACTAATTGCAAACTTTTCTCCGGTTCTTTTCTGCCAAATTTTCCTAAAATTTTCGCAGCCAAAATTCTCTCTTCCAAATAACCGCTTTTCCACAATCTTTCAATTAATTCAAAATTTGGCTTTTTAATTTTTTTAACAATTTCATTCAATAATAAATTTTTCACTCCGTAAACTTTTCTCGCCGAAGGCACAAATTTTTTAACACTTTGTTCTGCTTTTTTATCTGCCTTTCTTCTTAAAATTTTTTGAATCTCTCTTAATTTCATTTTTTTCTTTTTTAATCAATTTCTCACCTTTACTTAATTTAAATTTAATATTCTCACATTCTTAAGAATGTGAGAATATTTTTGTCTATTCTCTCTTACCCCTACAAACCCAAGTTCTTCTAATCAACAAAATTGTTTTTTAATTATTTTAATTTAATTCTTTGAGAAATGGTTAAAAAATGTGCATACTCCTTTATAAATTATGAAAAACCTGTCTAATCTGCCACTAAATTTATAAATAATCAGTAGTATTCTTAACTAAACAAGCCGCATTCTTATTTTAAAACTTTTAAGTTTCTTTTAATAAAGAATTTTTATTAAGTCGATTACTCAAAATTTGCAAAATCATTTCCCCAGGAACAAAATTTACATTGGCTGTGAGAAGCAGGTTTAGGACCGCGAACGCACCTTACTGCCCTTTGGAAAATATCATAGCCTCGTTTTGGATTTGTTTCTATTTTGTATGCCTCAAC
>JAGGUF010000046.1 GCA_021158595.1 bacterium
AACACAAGGAGGGGGTTAGTTGGGGAAGAAAATTCCTATCCCCCACCTTAGTCCTCCCCCTTCCCAAAGGGAAGGGGGAGGATTGGGAGAAGGAGCCCCACCTTAATCCTCTCCTTTTTCTAAGGGGAGAATACAGAGGGGATCCTCCCCCTCCCTCTGGGAGGGGGAAGATATAGGTGGGGGAGGGAAATCTTCCTCTATTAACTGTCAACTTTTATTTTCCATTTAACCACTAACAACTAAAGAGCAAACTTCCATCTTAACTTCTTTCATTTCCTTCTTGTTAATACAATTTGATTTTTTAAATTTAAATTGGTAAAATTTCCTTTATGAAAGATTTTCTTTTTACCTCAGAGTCAGTTTGTAAGGGACATCCTGATAAGATCAGCGATCAGATTTCTGATGCTGTTTTAGATGCTGTTTTAAGGAATGATAAATATGGAAGAGTAGCCTGTGAGGTTTCTACAGGAATGAGTTATGTTATCGTAGGCGGAGAGATTACTACCACTACCTGGGTTGATGTGAATAATTTGGTAAGAGAGGTACTCCGAGATATTGGCTATGATAAATCAGAATATGGCTTTGACTATCATACCGTAACTGTTTTTAATGTTATTCATCCTCAGTCTCCAGATATTGCTCGAGGGGTGCGGAAAACGGCTACCAAAAAACAGGGAGCAGGCGATCAGGGAATGATGACTGGTTATGCCTGTAAAGAGACACCGGAATTGATGCCTTTACCTATAATGTTAGCCCATAAGTTGGTAAGACGTCTTGATAAGGTAAGAAAGGAGAAGATTCTTCCTTTTTTGCGGCCAGATGGGAAGAGTCAGGTTACGGTAGAATACAAGGATTCAAAACCCGTTTCTCTTCATTCAGTAGTGATTGCCGCTCAGCACAATCCAGATGTAAAACTTGAGAAGTTAAGAGAGGGAATAATTGAAGAGGTAATAAAGCCAGTATGCAAGAATTATTTAACAAAGAGAACCAAGTATTTTATCAACAATACCGGCAGGTTTGTTATTGGAGGACCTGTAGCAGATTGTGGAGCCACGGGAAGAAAGGTAATTGTTGATAGTTATGGAGGAAGAGCCCATATTGGAGGGGGATGCTTTTCTGGCAAGGATCCTACCAAGGTAGATCGATCTGGAGCCTATATGACTCGTTATATCGCTAAAAATATTGTGGCTGCTGGAGTTTGTGAGAAGTGTGAGATTCAAATTGCCTATGTGATTGGAGGAACAAAGCCCTTATCAATAAATGTTAATACCTTTGGAACCTTGAACAAAAAGAGATTTCCAAAATTAACGGAAGAGAGGTTGGCAAAAATTATTCCAAAGATTTTTGATCTAAGTCCAGGAATGATTATAAGGCAACTTAATCTCTTGCGTCCCATTTATCGAAAAACTGCCTGTTATGGCCATTTTGGAAGAGAGGAGAAGGAATTTACCTGGGAAAAAACAGATAAGGTAAATCTCATAAAGAGAATGTTAGGTTAGTCTTAAAATTTTTGAGTTATTTCTGTTGTCCAGAATGAGTCTTTATGCTTGTTTTGAAAATTTTAGAAGAGTTTTTCCTTCCCAGTGTTTTTATTTTTATTTTGATCCTTTCTGGAGCAATCTTACTTTTTAAATCAAAAAGAAAAAAGATTGGCAAGATATTGATAGTTTTAGGTCTTTGTTTTTATTGGTTTTTTTCTATCACTCCTGTTTCAGATCTTATCTTATCTCCCTTGGAAAATAAATATCCTCCAGTCTCAAAGGTTGAACTTAATAAGGCAGAGAGAATTGTTTTGCTTTTAGGAGGGAAAGAGAGTGATCCTCGAAGGGCAAATGAGGTCTTAAGACTACGATTTTTGAAAGGTCAGCCCTTTAAAATCATTATTTCAGGAAGAGATCCCCTAAACCCCGAGAAGAAGGAGGCTGAAGAGATAAAAACATTTTTGGTCGAGAGAGGAATTACTCCTCAGAATATAATTTTGGAAAACAATTCCAGAAACACCAAAGAAAATGCCAAAAATACAAAGGCAATAGTGGGAGATGAGCCATTTTTCTTGGTGACCTCAGCCTATCATCTACCCCGAGCAATGGAAATTTTTAAGAAAATAAAGACAACCCCCATTCCGGCTCCCACAGATTTTAAAATCGAAAAGAATTATGATATCTTAGATTTTTTCCCTCATGCCAAAAATTTAAGAAAGACCAATTTGGCATTCCATGAATATTTGGCTCTTCTTTATTTAAAGATCTTTGATTAGGGTTTTATGAAGATCAATCCAGAAATTTTTAAACCTTATGACATAAGAGGAGTTTATCCAAGACAGATAAACGAGAAGATTGCTTTTGAGATAGGAAGAGCCTTTGTTCAGTTTTTAAAGAGAAAAAAGAGAAAAAAAACTAAAATAATAGTAGGCAGAGACAACCGAATTTCATCATCTTCTTTGGCAAGAGGTCTTAAACAAGGAATAAAAACCCAAAATGCTCAAATAGTGGATATTGGTCTTTCTACTACCCCAATGCTTTATTTCGGGATTAATTTATTAAATGCTGATGGAGGGGTAATGGTAAGTGCCTCTCACAATCCAGCGGAATACAATGGATTTAAGTTAACAAGAGAAAAGGCCATCCCTATTTCAGAAAATACCGGAATTCAAGAAATAAAAAAAATCATTATTCAAAAAAGTTTCAAACGAAGTTCTTCCAAGGGAGAAGAGAAGAAAAAAAGGATAATGAGAGAATATATAAGATTTAACCTTTCTTTTCTTGACCAGTTAAAACTCTCTCCTTTAAAGATTGTCATTGACACCGCTAATGCTGTCTCTGGAATTTTGATCAAACCCTTAGAGAGGAGAATTAAAAAAATAAAGATTTATCATCTTTTCTGGAAACTTGATGGCAGATTCCCTTATCATCAACCTGATCCTTTAAAGAAGGAGAATCTAAAATCCTTACAGAAAGAGGTTCTAAAAAGAAAGGCAGACCTTGGAGTGGCTTTTGATGGAGATGGAGACAGGATAATTTTTGTAGATGAGAAAGGAAAGGTTATTTCCGGGGACCTAATTACTGCTCTTTTGGCAAGGATAATTTTAAAAAAGAATCCAAATGAAAAGATCTTATATGATATAAGATCAAGTGATGTAGTAAAAGAGACCATTAAAGAGAATAGGGGAATACCAGTAGAGTCTCGGATAGGCCATTCCTTTATCAAAGAAAAAATGAGAAAAGAAAATATTGCTTTTGGAGGAGAACTTTCAGGCCACTATTATTTAAGAGAAAATAACTTTTGTGAGGCTCCCTTTTTTGTTCTTTTTAAGATAATGGAAGAGATTTCTGTTCAAAATAAACCTCTATCAAAGATTATCTCACCCTTTAAAAGATATGTTTCCTCCGGAGAGATAAATTTTAAGATAAAAGACAAACAAAAAGCGATGGAAAGACTTGAGAATTATTTTAAAAATAAAGCATTGCAAGTCTCTCATCTTGATGGAGTAAAACTGAAATTTAAAGACCATTGGATTTTGCTTCGTCCTTCCAATACAGAGCCCCTTTTGCGCTTGGTAATTGAAGCAAAAAATCAAAAGATTTTAAATAAAAAAATAAAAGAGGTAAGAAAACTAATATGAAAATACTTATTACCGGTGGTGCAGGTTTTATTGGTTCTCACCTTGTTGATAGATTAATAAAACAAAACCACAAGGTGGTAGTGGTGGACAATTTGTCTACAGGGAAAAAGAAGAATCTAAATCCTAAAGCGAAATTTTATAAAATTGATATTCGGAGTCCGAAAATCAGCCAGATTTTTGAAAGAGAAAGACCGAAAATAGTTTTTCATTTTGCAGCCCAGATTGATCTGAGAAAATCGATAGAAGATCCAATAAGAGATGCCAAAATTAACATTTTGGGTTCTTTGAATCTTTTAGAAAACTGCAAGAGGTTTAGGGTAAAAAGGTTTATTTTTGCCTCCACTGGTGGTGCAATTTATGGTGATGCTCATATCATTCCTACTCCGGAAGATTATCCTGAATTTCCATTATCTCCTTATGGAATTGAAAAACTGGCAATTGATAAATACCTGAATTATTATCATAAGGTTTTTGGTTTGCCATTTATTTCATTGCGATTGGCTAATGTTTATGGACCTCGACAGAACTCAAAAGGGGAGGCAGGAGTGGTGGCAATTTTCTGCGATAAAATGCTTCAAGGACAACAACCAATAATTAATGGCAATGGCAAACAAACAAGAGATTTTGTTTATGTTGATGATGTAGTTGAGGCTAGTATTTTAGCAATGAAAAGTAAAAAAACAGGAATTTATAATATTGGCACTGGCAAGGAAACAGATATTAACACCATTTTTAGAAAACTGAAAAGGTTAACGACCTCTAATTGCAAAAAAGTCCATGGTCCGGTCAAACCTGGTGAACAAAAAAGAAGTTGCTTGGATTTTTCAAAAGCCAAAAAAGAACTTGGCTGGAGGCCAAAATATAGTGTTGATAGGGGCTTAGAGGAAGTGGTCAGGTGGTTTCAGAAGCATTCGAATCGTTGAAATTGAATATGCTATATGGTTTTGAATTATAGCACCCTTTTCATCAACTGATTGGTCTTCTTATTTTTAAAAGAAATAGATTTTATTCTCAATGTCTAAAAAAGGATTTCAAAATGAAAAGAAAGAAATTGCCAAAAAGTTTACGGAAGTATATCCGAAAAGAGAAATCTCGAATCCGTCGAGAGGTTTTAGATATAAAAGAACAAGAAAAAAGGATTAAAGAACTTGTTCAATCATTATCTAAAACTGGTAACCTATGAGTGCTCAAGAAGAAATTAAAAAAAGAAGGATTGAAAAATTAGAGAATTTTAGAAAGGCTGGGATTGATCCTTATCCCTCAGAGGTAAAAGCCCATAAAAAGATAAGGGAGGCAATTTTAAATTTTGAAAGTTTTGTTGGTAAGAAAATAGTTTTGGTGGGTCGAATTCGAACCATCAGAGTTCATGGCGGTGCTACCTTTTTACATTTTGAGGACTTTACGGGAAGATTCCAGGCCTATTTGAGAAGAGATAGGTTAGGAGAGCAAAGATATGAGTTCTTTTTGGATAATTTTGACATAGGAGACTTTGCCCTGTTTGAGGGAACCCTGTTTAAAACAAAGAGAGGAGAGAAAACCATTGAGGTTGAAAACTACCAGATCTTGAGTAAGTCCATTTTGCCCCTTCCTGAAAAATGGCATGGACTGAAAGATATTGAGGAGAGATTTAGAAAGAGATATCTTGATATTTTGATGTCTCCAGAAGTGAAAGAAAAATTTATTTTAAGATCCAAACTCATTCAGGCAGTAAGAGAATTCTTTTTAAACAAGGGTTATATTGAGGTTGAGACCCCTATTCTCCAGCCTCTTTATGGAGGAGCCTTGGCAGATCCCTTTAAAACCTATCATAAGAGTTTAGATATGGAACTTTATCTTCGCATTTCTTCTGAGTTGTATTTAAAGAGATTAATTGTGGCTGGTTTTGAAAAGGTATTTGAGATTTGTCGCATTTTTAGAAACGAGGGTGTTGATGCTGTCCATAATCCAGAGTTTACAATGTTAGAAACAATGTGGGCTTATGCCAATTACAAAGATAATATGGATCTTATGGAAGAACTTTATGAGTCTGTGGCTAAAAGAATTTTCAATACCACCAAGATAGAATATCAAGGCAAAGAAATAGATCTTAAAAGACCCTGGAAGAGAATAACAATGGAAGATATTATAAAAGAGAAACTAAAGATTGATTTTTCTAAAATAGATGTCTCAGAGGCAAAAGAACAAGCAAAGAAATTTGGCATAGATACAAAGGGACTAAAGACCAAGGGAGAAATAATGAGCGAGTTGTTTGATCAAAAGATTATTCCTCTTTTATGGCAACCTACCATTGTTTACAACTATCCTATTGAGGTTTGTCCCTTAGCGAAAAGATGTAAAGACAATCCTTTTTATGCAGAGCGGTTTCAGCATTTTATTGCAGGTATTGAGTGCTCAAATAATTACTCAGAGTTAAATGATCCTCAAGAAATAGAGAAAAACTTAAAATGGCAGCAAGAAAGAAGGAAGAGGTTAAAAGGAGAAACCCATCCCTTAGATAAGGACTTTATTAAAGCCATAGAGTATGGAATGCCACCTACCAGTGGGATTGGTATTGGCTTGGATAGAATGGCTATTATTTTTACCAATTCCAAAACCTTAAGAGAGGTGATTTTCTTCCCTCTAATGAGACCCCGCTAATCTTTAAGATTGGGAGATGAATATTTATTTAAAAACTCTTTGGCCTCTTTATAACTGCCTAAGGCAAGGTAATATTCAACCAGACGAGAGAGTTGGTCAATACAAATAGAAAGTTTGGTAAAATTAGGGGAATAGATATTCTTATTATTTTTTTTAATCCCATTTTCCCTTAAGAGGAAGTTAAAAGCAATTTCTGCTCGGGGTTGGTAGTGAAAAGAGAGATTGGGATTTTTAATTGAAAGTTGTTTTAAACTAAAGGTCCGACAGATATAAAAAAGGAAAATGGCTTCTAATTCTTTTTGGGAGATGACACCTTTAAGGAAAAGCATTTCCCCACTTTTTAAACTTAAGATATTAGCAAGAAACTCCTCAAATATATAAAAGAGATTCCCTAATCTCCTTTCAGCATCTTTATATTGAATTAAGGAATAGGTGAGTTCATTTAAAAGGGTATAATGTAAGGCTCCGGTATAAAGAGTTTTTGGAGAATAGGATTTCTGGATTTTTTTATCAAAGATTTTTTTGAAAATTGGAAGATAGTCTTTTTCAAATCTTAGTTTTAAAACCGGCTCAAACACTGTTAGTTCTGAGCCGTATTTTTTAATTATCTTCATACTTCGAGGAAGATTCATTCCAGATATTAATAACTCACTTATTAATCCACTTATAGCCACTGTCTTATCAATTCTTATCTTAACCTTAGAGACATTAATTTTTTTAGAGCCCGGTAAGATTTTTCTCTGACTGGACAGCACAATACTTATTAATCTTTTTGCTTCTTCTGTTTTTTCTTTATCCAAAATCCCCACCCATGCCTGATAGGCGTATTTTTTGGCAAATAGTTTATCAAGATACCATTCAATGGGACCGATGATAAAACCAATCTTAAAGTCTGGACCCTTGAGCAATAAGATATCACTTTTGTCATAATTGCCATCAAGCAGTGAATCAGCCCGACTGTTTAGATATCTTACAAATTCTTTCTCTTCTGATAGTTTTGCTGCCTCTTTTATGATTTTAGCAATTGGTTTCAATTCCTTTTTAAACCTAATATGATAGGGGACAGAGATGAGTTTGCCCTTTTTATTTTTTTCTACCAGGGTATAAGGATTCAAAATTAGAGGATCATTTTTGGCTGCCTTTTCAATTTCTTCTTTTTTCACATTATGGGGATAAAAATTAGCCCCCGGATATCTTTCATTTTTCTGAGATAGATACAAGGGGGCTATAAGTTCAACTGCCTGGACCAATCTTTCCAAGATCCTTTTTTCTTTTAAGGAAAGTTCCTTTAAATCTATTTTAAATTTTTTGAAGGCTTTCATTGATATTTTATTTTCAGGATTTTACAGCGATGGTTAACAATAGGGGTTTTGATAGTGATAGTTTCTCCTTCCTCTTTTCCAAGGAGAGCCTTACCGATAGGAGAAGAGGTAGAGATTTTTTTGTTTGCAGGGTCTGCCTCTAATGTTTCCACAATGGTAAATTCATCAATTTCTCCATTTATTTCTATCCTTACGGTGGTGCCCAATGTTACCTTTTTGGGAGGCTTTCTTTTTTTTCTTATTATCTTTGAGTTTTTGAGGATATTTTCTAATCTTTTTATCTTTTCCTCAATAAAGTCTAAGTCTGTCTGAAGGGCGCCATAATCAGGATTTAGATCTTCAGGCCTCCAGAGTTCATCTCTTAACTCCTTTATCTTCAATTTTTTTTCTTTTCTCAATTCCATCAATCTTTGGTATTCTTCCTTTTTTCTTTGAAAGCCAGTGGCTGTTAAATAATATTTTTTCTCTCCCATAATATCTCATTTAAAAACCTCTCTTGTTGTTGAGAGAGGTTTTGGTTTGTTTTTGTTATTCTTTATTTAACCTTAGGTATGAACAAATCCAAAACCCCTCCTTCTTTTAGGGATAAAAATACAAAACCAAATTAAATGTTTAATCTTCTTATTCATATTTTCTATGGTTTTAGTTTAAATCTCTAAAAAATTTTGTCAAGAGAGGGCGATTATATATAAAGCCGAGATTTTTGTTTGAGGAGTTTTTCGAACTCTTTTGGGAGACAATGATTTTTATTCCAAGAGTTTATTATTTTTTTTGATTCTTTATCCAGGCTTGGGTATTTTGGCAAAATTCTTTTTTCAAAATATTTTAAGAGAAATGGGAGATCAACCCTTTTGGGTTCTTTTTTCAATTTCAGTTTTTTCCAACTAAGATAAAAAGCGACTAAGGTTTCTTTTTTGGTTCCTACACACTCAAAGGGTTTAAAGTCTTTCTGTCCGATTAATTGTTTCATTATAGGAAGAAGATTTCTTTTCTTGAAGAGGTCTTGACCAAAAATTTTTATTAGAACAAACTTTTCTAAGAAGGGATATAAGATACTGAAAACAAATAGGCACTTAGGACAATTACAGCACCATTTTTCAGTGGGTTTTTTTGTGCCAGAGTAGGTCTTATAAGCCTCATTGCAACTTAAAAAGGCAGAAAAATATTGAGAATATCTTGAAAAACATTTGGCAATCTGTATCTCATACAAGGGCCTTAAAAAACTAAAATACTCAAGGTCTTCTATAAGATATTTTTTGGAGTAATTTCTGAATTTTTTTTCAAAATCAAAACTTTTTGACCATTGATGGTTAATAATCTTTCCTAAATATTTTAAATTTCCTTCATTGGCACTTCTTTCATTGCAAAAGGCAACATATTTGAAGTCAAAAATCAAGGCCAATAGGGCGCTCAAAAAAGCAAGATATCCTGAGAAGGGAGTATGACCATCAAGAAACCCCTTTCGGTTCAGTTCTAATAGATTTTTATCAATAGACCTTTTGACAATGATTGGTTTTTTAAAATTGGCAATTTTTATTATTTTTTTGCTTGCCCCGGTTGGATTTAAAGAAAAACAGTTAATCTCCTTTTTAGATTTTTTCAAAATTTCCAAACCCACTATCGAATCTTTTCCTCCTCCTACTGGTACCAAAATCTTATTTTTATTCAAAGGTTTTTTATAGACTTTCAATCGTTTTGTTTGACTCCTTGAATTAATTTTTAAAAAGTTTGCCCTTTTAAAATTGATTTTATTTTTATAAAAGAACTCTCCCATTCCATTAATAATTAGATTCTGCCACCATCTGATCTGGTTTCTATCCAGCCTTCCTTTTTTAATTTCAATTTCGGGAGAGCAGGTGAGTTTCCAGTAACTTATCATTTCAATCAGCCCTAAATGAAAAACAAGATTGTCCAATATTTCTTTTTTGAGTTTTTGAACCCTTTCTCTTTTGACATTTTTTATGATAATTTTAGGATGAAAGAAAAAAGAAGGAGGAATTTCAAACCCAAACCAGATTTTTAGGTCTTTTCCAACAATTGTGTAGAAGTATTTCTTATAAATAAATCTGGGATATTTTTTTCTTAAAGATTCAGGATTCATTGTTTAGTCTTAAAAGAGATTAAACTCTTTTGATTATTATCTCTTTGATTACTTCTTCATTGAATCTTTTATTAATCTCCTTTTTGATTTCCTCTTTTTTAAAGGAAAGTTCCTGGGCTACGACAGGGTTGCGGGTCTTGATGAAGAGTTTCTTCTGTTGTAAAGAAAGATCTTCAACACCAAAACCACTCAGAGTTTTTTTTATTATCTGGGCTTGAAAGTTGTTTTTTATTTCTGGTCGAGAGTTTAGTTTTGACAAGAGATTGTTGAGATTTATCCAGGACATAGGTTTCTTATGGCATATTTAACTATAAGATTCTGAATAGGGCTTGTCAAATAGAAAAAAATAAGAGAGAATAATAGGGATAAATTTATGCCTTTTCGAAAATATTATAGATTAACCATTCCGGAATCCGAAAAAAGGACTAGACAACAGAGCCAGAAAAAATTTCCTCTTCTTTTAAAGATTGGAGGCTGGCTTTTTATTTTCTTATTTCTTTCTGGAATAGGAATCTTTGCTTATTTTGCCAGTCAACTTCCTAATCCCGAAGAGTTTGAGGAAAGATTTATTGTTCAATCTACAAAAATCTATGACCGCACTGGTTCTGAACTCCTATATGATGCCGCAAAGAATATAAAAAGAACATACGTGCCTTTGGAGGAGATCTCACCCTATCTTCAGAAGGCCACCATTGCTGCTGAGGACGCAGATTTTTACAAACATCCCGGAATTGATCTTAAGGCAACATTGAGGGCACTCTTTTTTGATTTATTTTATAGAAAGAGAGGAATTCAGGGTGGTTCAACCATTACCCAGCAGTTTATAAAAAATGCAATGCTGGTAGAAAGAAACAAAAAGGGAGAGATAATAGGTCCTGCTCCAAGGACCATTTCAAGAAAGATTAAAGAAGCCATACTGGCTCTTGAGATAGAAAGAAGATATTCAAAAGATAAGATTTTAGAGTTTTATCTAAACGAGGTCTGTTATGGTTCTGTTCTTTATGGGGCTGAGGAGGCCTCCCAACACTATTTTCAAAAACCAGCAAAGGATTTAACATTAGCGGAAGCCGCTACTTTAGCAAGCCTTACCCGTTCTCCTACCTATTATCTCAAAAATCCTGAGAGAAGGGAGAAAAGAAAGAACTGGATTTTAGACCGAATGCTCAAATTAGGATTTATTTCAAAAGAGGAAGGAGAGAAGGCAAAAAAGGAGGAAATAGCCTTAAAGATCAACTCCCCTGAAGTGAAGGCCCCTTATTTTACCAGAGAGGTAGAAAGGCAACTTTTGGATATGTATGGAGAAAGATATCCTCAGATGGGGCTTAAGGTTTTTACTACTTTAGATTATAACCTTCAAAGAATTGCCGAGCAGACAATTTCTGAATGGTCTCCCAGACTTGAGAAGTGGTATGGAGCAAGAAATGCAGCCTTGGTTTCAATTAATCCCAACAATGGAGAGATTTTGGCAATGGTTGGAGGAAGGAATTTCAAAGAGTCAGAGGTTAATATCTGGACACCTGAAATAGAGGCATCTTTTCAATCTCCTGGTTCTGCTTTTAAGCCTATTGTTTATGCTACTGCCTTTAAGAAGGGCTATACTCCTAATACAATTTTATGGGATGTAAAAACCAATTTTGGAGGAGATCCCCCTTACACTCCAGACAACTATGACCTTAAACAAAGAGGTCCGGTAAAGATGAAAGAGGCACTAGCCCAGAGTTTAAATATCCCAGCAGTCAAAACCCTTTATTTGGCAGGGATTAATGAGGTGGTAGATACGGCAAAAAGTATGGGAATGATAGAGAGTTTTAGAAATTACGAGGATACTGGACTTTCAATGGCAATTGGAGGAAAGGATATTGTTCCTTTAGAGTTGGTATCTGCCTATGGGGTTTTTGCTACAGAGGGGATTCGTTATCTACCCCATTATATCTTAAGGATTGAAAATTCAAAGGGGGAAGTAGTTTATCAGCCAGAGCCTCATCCTATTAAGGTATTAAGTCCTGAAATCTGTCGAGAAATAAATGCGATTTTATCTGATAATAGTCTAAGAGCACCAATGTTTGGCTCGAGATCCTGGCTTAACTTAGGACCTTGGGCTGCTGTCAAAACAGGAACCTCAACCAATCAAAAGGGCAAGGTAATTGATGCCTGGACAATTGGTTATACCAGAGATTTGGTAACCGGAGTCTGGGTAGGAAATAATAGAAATGAGCCAATGTATGGACGAATCAGTGGTGCTACTGGTGCCGGTCCTATCTGGCATTCCTTTATGAAAGAAGTTACAAAAGACAAACCCCATCAAGGTTTTCCGCCTTTAAAAGAAATTAGAACCGGAAAATTCTTTCTGGATGGATTTCTTGCAAAAAAGACCCTAAAGATAGATAAGATATCTAACAAATTGGCTACCTCAATGACTCCTCCTGATTTAGTAGAGGAAAGAGAGTTCTTTGAGCCTCATTGCATTCTCTTTTGGATAAACAAAGATGATCCTCAGGGGGAACCTCCTAAAAATCCTTCCGCTGATCCTATGTTTAAAAATTGGGAAGAAGCAGTGCAGAGATGGGCAGAGGCAGCCGGAGGTAAGTTTTATGCACCAACTGAAGAGGATGATATTCATACTCAAGCCAATAAGCCAAAAATCGAGATAATCTCGAAAGGTATTACTCCAAAAGAGAATGAAGATGGAGAAGAGGTTCCCTTAGAAGAGAGAAAAGTCAATTTCTCGATAAAAATTACTGCTCCCTTAGGAGTAAAAGAGATTGAGGTTTTATTGGATGGTAACACTCTTACCAAGACTGAGACTACTGAGACCCTTTACTCTTTTACCTATGATATAAAGAATATAGGAGAAAGAGATCAATACAATTTTAAGATTATTGTCACTGATTCTGCAGAGAATAAAACAGAAACAGAGTTGAGTATTTGAGATTTTTGAAAAATTAGATTAGCGATAATCAGAGATTGCATTTTTGGTGTGTCTTAATCGGTATTTTCTTTTACCTATCTGTTCTATTCCGATAACATCAATCTGCCAGGTCTGATCAGAAGGATATTTTTTCTCCCAAAGATACATTTTCGCTGCTCTGATTAGTTTTTTCTTCTTTTGAGGGGTGATTTCTTCTTCAGGAAGAAATCCAGATTTTTCGTGAGATTGGCCAATGGTTTTTACCTCTACAAAAACAACATCGTTGCCTTTTTTGGCTACAATATCAAGTTCACCCCAAGGCTTTCTGTAGTTTCGTTCAAGAATCTTGTATTTCTTTCTTTGAAGATAATTTGCCGCAATTTCTTCACCGATTTGCCCTAATGACTTACTCATTATAAGATTTTAACATATGAAGCCTATTGTAAACAAACGCGCTTATTTTGACTACGAGATTTTAGAAAAATACGAGGCCGGAATTGAACTTTTAGGCAATGAGGTAAAATCAATAAAAAAGGGTCAGGTTTCTCTTAAGGGTTCATTTGTCATTATTAAAAAAGATGAGGTTTATCTTTTAAATGCTCATATTTCTCCTTATCAGGTTAAAAACACTCCTTCCAATTACAATCCCTTTCGAACCAGAAGACTGCTCTTGCACAAAAGTGAGATTAAGGGTTTAATAGGAAAGGTAAAACAAAAAGGCTTGACATTGGTACCTTTAAAACTTTATACTAAAGGAGGAAGGATAAAGATAGAAATAGGGTTGGCACGAGCAAGGAAAAAGGTAGATAAGAGAGAAAAGATCAAAGAGAGAGAAATTAAAAGAGAGATGGAAAGAGTTTTAAAGAATGAAATTTAAATGGGGATGAGAGGTCTCGATAGGATATTCTTCTTAAAATGGGCAGGCTGAGGCTGATCAAATCCTCATAAAAATTTGATCAAAACAAAGTGCAAACCTAATTGAAAAGGCAAAAAGCGCTATTGCCTCGGCATTTAGCGCTCCAGCCTTGTCTCTCGCTTAATGCGAGACATCTAATCTTTCGATTCTCGATAGAAAGATTGGGTGTAATATTTTCTCGAGATAGACAGTTTCTTTTTCGGTTCAGAAGAAACTGTCGAAAGAATCTGAACCGGGGTTATGAGGATTTTTGTCTAATTTTTTACCTCGTAATCCTACTCAAATTAGACTAAGCCTGTAAACCTATTTTAAGAGAATATCCTGGACGTGGGTTCAAATCCCACCATCTCCACACTTTATTTTTAATTTTTTAACTTTGAAGATTCCACGCATTAATCATCAGATAAGAGCGAAAGAGGTAAGGCTTATTTCTGAGAATGGAGCCAATCTGGGCGTTTTTCCCTTTGAGAAAGCGCTCCAATATGCTAAGGAGCGCAATTTAGATTTAATAGAGGTGTCCAAAAACGCTGTTCCTCCGGTTTGTAAGGTAATGGATTTTGGGAAGTATCTTTATCAGCAGAAGAAGAAAACCAAAGGACAGAGAAAAAAGCAAAAAATAGGAAGGTTAAAAAGCGTTCGCATTTCTCCCCGAATTGCTGAGCATGATTTTGAGACCAAGGCCAGTTTGGTAAAAAAATTTCTTTCAAAAGGTTACAGGGTAAGAATAGAAATGTTTCTTAAAGGAAGAGAAAAGGCCCTTTCAGACTTTGCCAAAGAGAAGTTAGAGGACTTCCTTAAAAAGATTAGCACTGAAATGGAGATAAAAACAGAAGGAGAAATAAAAAGAATTCCTCGAGGAATGGAGGTGATTATAAGTAGAAAGTAGTTAAAAACTATGAAGACCCGAAAATCAATTATCAAACGTTTTAAATTTACAAAATCAGGAAAGATACTTTATCGGCCAGTAGGCCAGAATCATTTTAGATCAAAAAAGTCTGGAAAAAAAATTCGTCAGACCCGGGGCTGGGTGGAATTGGATAAGAGCATGGCTAAAAAGATCAAGAAGTTATTATTTTTTGCCCCTCGGAAGAAGAAAGATTAATTATAACTTATGGTCAGAGTAAAACGTTCAAAAACAGCCAAGAAAAAAAGAAAGAAAACCTTAAAGGCAACCAAGGGTTTCAAGTGGGGAAGAAAGGCAAAGTATAAGGCGGCAAAAGAGGCTTTAATGCATGCCTTAACTTATCAGTATCGAGATCGGAGAAGAAAAAAAAGAGAATTTAGAGCCCTTTGGCAGACAAAAATCAATGCCGCCTGTAGAGAACTTGGTTTAACCTATAGTAAATTTGTCAACCTTCTCAAGAGAAATAAAGTCGAACTGGATCGGAAGATTTTAGCAGATTTGGCCGAGAACAGGCCTGAGGTTTTTCAAGAGATAGTAAAAAAAGTAACCGCTTTTCAGGAAGATAAAGAAAATAGCCAGCCTTAGAGACTCCTTTCCAAAGGTGGTTTTTAGTCTCCACATATTTTACCCAAAAGAATTTCAGAAGGTTCCTTTTTTCTTTGATCTCTCTTTCCCTCTTTTTATTTTAACACCTTCTTTTCTTAGTAGAAAGAGTTTTCTTTCAGGTCCATCTTTGAAACCTCCGATACCTCCGTCAGATCTTATCACTCGATGACAGGGTATTTTTGGATTTCTATTTTTGTTTAATATATTACCTACAGCCCGCCAGGCAAAAGGAGAGCCAGCCAATCGGGCTACCTCTTTGTAGGTTAATGTTTTTCCTTTGGGAATTTTTTTCACTACCTCATAGACTCGTTTTTTAAATTCTCTCATAGGTTTTATTGGATAGATAATTGTTTGCCCTTTCTAAAATCTCCTTTGCATTTTTAAATGTGATTTGTTTTATTGCCTTGTTGTAGGGCAACCATTTATATCCTGTATGTTCATAGGAGATCCTTACTTGTTTGGTTTTTGTCTTGACCAAATAAAAAACCACCTCTTTAAAAACCAAAGGAGGCTTTTTGTTTTTATCATAACTTTTCCTAAAAAAGTAGGTAATTCTTTCTCTAAATCCAGGGATAAACTCAATATCTTGAATGCCTGTTTCTTCTTTAATCTCTCTTCTTACCGTTTCTTTTTCCTTTTCTCCTTTCTCGATATGTCCTTTTGGAAAGTCCCAGTGTCCGGATTGATAGTGTAAAAGAAGATAGTAAAATTTGCTATCTTCTTCTCGAAAGACTACAGCCCCGGCTGATTTTTCTTTTTCCATGTTTTTAACCTTGGTACAAGATGATAAATATTACCTGCTCCCATTATAATCACTACATCATTTCTTTTCAAAATCTTTCTCAATAATCTAAGAATTTTGTCTATATCCTTAATAAATTCAACATTTTTCTCTTTTCCTCTTTTTTTCCATTTTCTTTTTACTGCTTCTTTTAAGTTCTTAGAGGAGATATTCTTTTCCTGGTCTCTTCCCGCTACGCCATAAATCTCATTTAAAATCAGATAATCTGCATTGTCAAAAGAATTTACAAAGTCTTTAAATAAGAGTTTGGTGCGCTGATACTGGTGAGGCTGAAAGACCAGAATAATCCTTCTTTTTCTAAACTTCTCTCGGGCGGCCTGGAGGGTGGCTTTAATTTCTGTGGGATGATGGGCATAGTCAGAGATAAGGGTAAAGGGAGTGTTGTTTAATGAAAGAGGAAAAATTTCAAAGCGACGCCAGGCACCTTTATAACCTGATAAGACCTTAAAAGAAATCTTATCTGGGATTTTTAAAATTCGGGCTACAGATAAAGCGGCAAGGGCATTTTGAACATTAAAGGTTCCTGGAATCTTTAATAAAGATTTTAATTTATTGACATCCTCTTTTTGTCTTAAAGAATAATATTTTTTTGTTATTTTTTTTAAACTACGGATAAGACGGGTAACATTTTTATCATCTTTATTTGCTACTAAGTATCCATTCTCAGGGAGATGGGAAATAAATTCTTTAAAGGCTGATAATATGTTTTTTAGATTTTTGTAATAATCTAAATGTTCCCTTTCAATATTTGTAATGACAATAATTTTAGGAAAGTAATTTAGAAAGGCTTTTTTATATTCACAGGCCTCAATGACTAAAATAGGGGGGTGATCAGAAGGGGATTGGGCTCCCATTCTGAAGTTGGAATTGCCAAACTCTTTTAGTTTTGTTCCGACAATTACTGTAGGATCTAAACCGGCTTTGCTCAAGATTAAACTTGTCATTGCGGTGGTAGTGCTTTTTCCATGAGTGCCTGAAATGGCAATGGTAAAATATTTTTTGGTCAGTTCTCCTAAGGCTTGGGGATAGGTTTTAAGATTTAGTTTATATTCTTTAGCCCTTTTTAGTTCAGGATTATCCTTTGGGATGGCTGAACTATAAATTACCAAATCAACATTTTTTGATAAATTTTTATCCTTATGTCCAATAAAGATTGTTGCTCCCTTTTTCCGAAGCAATTGGGTAATTTCTGATTCTTTTAACTCAGAACCAGAGACCCTATCTCCCTTGGCTAAGTAATACTGGGCTAAGGCAGAAATTCCAATCCCTCCAATGCCAATAAAATGAATCTTCATAGGAATCACCTTTTGTTATGTTTTTAAAGGAAAACTTTCTAAAACCGAATAATCCGCTCCTTCCTTTTTTAATTGACTTTCCATTATTTTAATTTCTCGGACAGAGAAGACGATATTAATCCTTTGTTTGATTTTTTCTTTTAGATATTGCCTTCTCTTTGCTCGACCTAAGGTGAAATGCACTTTAAAAGGGTGTCTTTGATCAAAAGAGATTTTTTCTTGGGAAAGTTTTTCTTTCAATTGCTTACTTAACCTAATTAACTGTTCATTAGGCTTTCCTATGGCCCAGATCATTTTGGGATGACTTAGATTAGGTCCTAAGGTGATTTCCTTTAATTCCAAAACAAATGGATTTATTGTTTGACTCACTTCTTTTACTATCCTTTTAATAATTCCAATTTTCTCTTCCTCAATCCACCCGATAAAAAGCAAAGTAAGATGTAGGTTCTTCTGTTTTGTCCATCGAACATTAAGATGCCTGAATTTCTTTTGATAATTACTTAGTTGCTTCTGGATTTTTTCTGGAGGAGTAATAGCAATAAAAATTCGACGTTTCATTTTCCATTATAGCACACATTTTGGGAGAGGAAAATTTAATAATTGAATTTTTTTTATAAATTGCTAAAATACTTTTTAGGGTTTTCAATTTCTACTATGAGAGAGGCTTTATTGTACAAAAGATTAAAAAAAGAGAAGGTTCAGTGTCAGGCCTGTAATCATTTTTGCATAATTGAGCCAGATAAGCGAGGGAAGTGTGGAGTAAGAGAAAATAAAAAGGGCAGGCTTTATAGTTTGGTTTATGGAAAGGTGGCTGCCATAAACATTGATCCTATCGAGAAAAAACCCTTTTTCCATTTTATGCCTGGAACTGAGTCCTTGTCTTTTGGAACAGTGGGATGTAACTTCAGTTGTTATTCCTGTCAAAACTACAGCATCTCTCAGGGTCCAAAGATTAAAGGAGAAATTGAGGGAGAAGAGATCTCTCCTGAAAGGATTGTAGAGTTGGCTGTTCGCTACAAGTGTCCAAGTATTTCCTATACCTATACTGAACCTACTGTCTTTTTTGAATTTGCTTTAGAAACAATGAAATTGGCAAAGAAAAAAGGATTGAAGAACTGCTGGGTTTCAAATGGATTTATGTCCAGACAAACCCTGGATCTTATCTGCCCCTATCTTGATGCTATCAATGTTGATATTAAGAGTTTTTCTGAAGAGTTTTATCAACAATATTGTAAAGGAAAACTGAAGCCGATACTGGATAATCTCATTCTTTTAAAAAAGAGAAATATCTGGATTGAAATTACCACCCTTGCCATTCCTAAACTTATCACTGAAAAAGATCTAATTCAAATTGCCAAATTTATTAAGAAGAACTTAGGCAAAGAGACACCCTGGCATATCTCGAGATTCTTTCCAGAAATTTCTTGGAGATTGCGTCACCTTTATACTACCCCTATTGAACTTGTTCAGAAAGGATGTGAGATTGGAATGAAAGAAGGGCTTTTGTATGTTTATGGCGGAAATGTTCCAGGATTGGCTTCTGAAGATACCTATTGTCCAAAATGTCATCAAAAAATGATTGACAGAACTGGTTATTTTATTGAGAGAAAAGACAACGATGGGAAATGTTCCAATTGTGGAGCAGATCTTAATATTATTGAGTAAATTTTTGACTTTATGGAGTATATAGATAAAAAGATTTTAAAAGAGATTTATCCTCCGAGACCAGATAACTCTCATAAGTATGACTTTGGTTATCTTTTAATTATTGGCGGTTCTCAACTTTACAGTGGCTCACCTGCCTTAGCCGCTATGGCTGCAATGCGAGCGGGAGTAGATTTGACTTTAGTAATTTCTCCAGAAAGAGCAGCCAATATCATTGCTTCCTTTTCTCCAGATCTTATTGCCTATCCCTTAAAAGGACATGATATTGAGCCTTCCCATTTGTCTGTATTGCTTTCCCTAACAGAAGGTGCGAAAAAGGTTTCTAAGGGCAAAACTGCAGTGGTAATTGGGGGAGGCTTGGGAAGGGATGAATCAGTTCAAGAAACAATAAGAAGTTATCTTACAAAAATTGATATTCCGGCAGTTATTGATGCTGATGCCATTTGGGCGATCTCAACCCAGAAAGATATTTTAAAGAAAAAACAATTTGTTTTGACGCCTCATACCTATGAGTTCTTTGTTCTTTCAGGTATTAATGTTGATAAACTCACACTAGATGAGAAAATCAAGGTGGTTAAAGACTTTGCCCGTGAGTTTGAAACCATTATTCTCTTGAAGGGAAATCCAGATATCATTACAGATGGAGAAAGAGTATTTTTAAACAAAACCGGTTGTCCCTTTTTGACAGTGGGAGGAACAGGAGATACCTTAGCCGGTATTACAGGAGCCTTATTAGCCAGAAGGAAAGAACCCTTAAAGGCTCTTTCAGGGGCTGCCTATATTAATGGCTTGGCTGGAGAATTGGCTTCCAAAAAATTAAAGGAAGGAGTTTTAGCCACTGATCTAATTAGATACATTCCTGAGGCAATAAAGAGGTAATTAAAGGTCGATTTTTTTTAATTTTTGAAAATAACACAAAAATTTATGGAGAATAATCTTTTGGAACTATTGGTATATATAGCCTTATATGCTTATTCAGCATTTTGTCTCCAGAGTATTGCTAAGAGAACGAATACCGAAAATGGATACTTGGCTTGGATTCCTATTGCCAATATTTATTTGATGTGCAAGATTGCAGGCAAGCCAGGATGGTGGCTTTTGCTTTTATTTATTCCCTTGGTTAATATTGTAATTGGTATTATTTTATGGGTAGGAATTGCCAAGGCTTGTGGGAAGCCTGGTTGGCTTGGGGTATTAGTTTTTGTTCCCATAGTTGATCTTGTGGTAATAGGATATCTGGCTTTTGCAGAGTAAGAATGCAAAAAATAAATTTTTTTGAGAAACTTGCTAAAAGTTTTACAATTTTGAAATGTGAAAAGGTTTTAGAAAAAGAAAATAGAATTGACAAAGAAAATATTCAAAGTTATAATGCATGAAGATAAAGGTTTATTCTACCCCTTTTTGTCCCTATTGTAATGCCCTTAAAAATTTTTTAAAAGAAAATAAGGTCGAATTTGAGGATATAAATGTGGCAGAAGATAAAATAGCAAGAGAGGAAATGATTAAAAAGACAGAGAGAATGGAGGTTCCCGTAATAGAGATTGATAATGAGATTATAGTAGGATTTGAGAAAGAAAAGATATCAAGACTTTTAAAAATAGAAAAATAAAATGTATTATCCAATCAATTCGGTAACCAAATAAAAAATAGACCCTCTCCCACCTTAGTCCTCCCCTCCCAAAGGGAGGGGGAGGATACAGGTGGCGATCCTTCCCCAATGAAGGGAGGAAAGAAAGAGGGCTTCCTCCTCCATCCTCTCCTAAAGGAAGAGGAGGATACAGGTGGTGACTCTCCAAATCCTCCCCCTCCCTTTGGGAGGGGGAGGATATAGGTGGGGGTGGGAGATTGGTTAGCAATTACAAATAAAAAATTTAAAATTTTAATTCTATGGCTGTAAAAATTGCTATAAATGGGTTTGGCCGTATTGGGCGGTTGGTTTTTAAAAAAATTCTTGAGAGCCATCCTGATTTAGAAGTGGTAGCAATTAACGATCTCACAGACAGTAAGACCCTGGCCTATTTATTAAAATATGATTCATCCTATGGCATCTATGAGAAAGAGGTAGATTTTGATGAGAAAGATATTAAGGTAAACGGTAAGAAGTTTCCCATTTTTGCAGAAAAAGACCCTTCTAACCTTCCTTGGGAGGATCTAAAGGTAGATGTAGTTCTTGAGTGTACCGGCCACTTTACAGATTTTGAGGGAGCCAGAAAGCATCTTGAAGCCGGAGCAAAAAAGGTAATTATCTCTACCAATTCTAAAAGTCCTGAGGTAGCCCATTATGTTCTGGGAGTTAATGAGGACAAATATGATCCCAAAAAAGATGATGTTATCGCTAATGGTTCTTGTACCACCAATTGTCTTAGCCCTATAGCAAAGATTTTAAATGATTACTTTAAGATTGAGCGAGGTTTTATGACTACTGTTCATTCTTATACCAATAATCAGAGACTTTTGGATTTACCTCATAAAGATCTAAGAAGAGGCCGAGCAGCCGCGCTTTCAATTGTACCTACCACCACTGGAGCCGCTCAAGCAGTGGAAAAGGTGATCCCTGAACTTAAAGGCAAGATAGATGGAATTGCTCTCCGAGTACCTACTCCTACTGTCTCTATTGTTGATTTTGTCTGTTATGTTCAAAAAAAGACCTCTCGAGAGGAGGTAAATTATATCTTCAAGAAGGTTTCTCAAGAAAAAAGATACAAAGGAATTTTGGGTATTGAAGATGCACCTTTGGTCTCTGTGGATCTTAAGGGAAATTCCTTTTCTGCCATTGTTGATTCTAACCTAACAATGGTAGAGGACAACTTGGTTAAGGTTTTTGCCTGGTATGATAATGAATGGGGATATGTTTCTCGCTTGGCCCAAATGGCAGAATATATAGGGAAATTACTTATAAGTACTCAATAAACTCTCTCTAAAGTATCTCTTCAAATTCTCAAATTGCCGGGTGGTGCAATGGTAACACGCCACGCTCTGGACGTGGAGTTCTTGGTTCGAATCCAAGCCCGGCAGCCAGAATTATCTGCTACGAACTCATTTTGAGGCAATTTTAGAGATTCTCTCTTATCCAAGAAATTTGTCCTGCCCAGCATTAAAATTTGGTACTGGGCGGGATCTTTATTTTCAATGAAAAAACTAAAAACTTCTCATAATCAACAAAAGTCCAAAATATGATTTATG
>JAGGUF010000040.1 GCA_021158595.1 bacterium
AAAGCCTTGATTGTTCTTTTAATTATTCTTTCTTTGATTTTTGGTTTTGGAGGAGGGATTTTGGCTATAAGATATTATCCAGAAATATCAAATCTCTTTCCTCAGTTTTTTCCTCAAGGGGAAACTGATTCTTCTTCAGAGCAAAACTCTCCTGTTATAGTGAGAAAAGAGGTTACCACAAATACTGAACAGGCCATAATTGATGTTGTTAATAAGTCTTTACCCAGTGTGGTATCAATTATCGTCAAGGGAGAGGTTTCTGTGCCAGGATTTCCTCTTTTTTCTCAAAAGATTGAGGGTGGAGGTTCTGGATTTGTTGTTTCTTCTGATGGAATGATTTTAACTAATAAGCATGTAGTCCAATATGAAAAGGCAAACTATACCGTTGTTTTACAAAATGGAGAAGAGTATTCTGCTAAGGTTTTGGCGAAAGATCCAGTTCGGGACTTAGCCATCTTAAAAATTAATAAAACTGGTCTTAGATCTCTTCCTTTGGGCGATTCTGATAATCTTAAGGTAGGTCAAACAGTAATTGCTATTGGCTATGCCTTGGGGGAGTTTCAAAATAGTGTTTCGGTAGGAGTAGTTTCCGGGCTTTCTCGAAGGATTACGGCAAGCGGAGGAGGGGTTACTGAAACGATTGGAGAGGTAATTCAGACCGATGCTGCTATTAACAAAGGAAATTCAGGAGGACCCCTTTTGAATCTATCAGGAGAGGTGATAGGAATAAATACTGCTATGGCATCAGAGGCTGAAAATATAGGTTTTGCCATTCCTATAAATAAAGCGAAAAAAGCCATTAAAGAGACAAAGGAGAAGGGAAAAATTACCTACCCATTTTTAGGAGTAAGATATATTCTTATTGACAAAAACATAAAAGCACGGTATAATTTACCAGTAGATTATGGTGCTTGGGTGGTCAGAGGAGAATCTCCAGAGGAGGTGGCAGTAACGCCGGGAAGTGGAGCAGAAAAGGCAGGGATAAAAGAAAATGATATTATCTTAGAAGTAGATGGAAAGAAGGTAACAAAAAAGAATATCCTGACAGATATTATCCTTTCTTATAATCCTGGAGATAAAATAAGATTAAAGATCTTAAGAGCAGGGAAAGAGATAGAGTTAATAGCAGAACTTGGAGAGCGGCAATGAGTTCATTTTAGCATATTAGCATTCTAACATTTTAGCATTCTAACATTTTAGCATTCTAACATATTAACATATTAACATTTGAATTGTACTATCTAACCACTTCGGTAGCGAAATCTTCTTAGTTATAGTTTCCCTCCCCTACCTAATATTCCCCTTCCCCAAGGGAGGAGGAGGAAGAATATCAGAGCGTTACCAAAGTGGTTGGCAATTACATTTGAATTTAAATTTAAAACGAAATGATTGCACACTTGCTTATATGCTAGAATGTTAATATGTTAAAATGTTAAAATGACTATAACTTTTTATGGATGGTCAAAATTTTACAATTAAAGCCCAGGAGGCACTTCAGAGGGCTCAAGAGATTGCGGCTTCTCGACAGCATCAGCAGATTGATGCTTTGCATCTATTGGCTGCTCTTTTGGAAGATAGAGAAGGACTGGTTAATTTAATTTTAAGAAGGATCGGTAAAGACCCGGAAGAAATAAAGGGAAGGGTTGATAGAATTCTGTTATCTCTGCCACGGGTTTTTGGTCAAACGTCTTTTGGTCAGGCGTATCTTACTCAAGACTTTGCTAAGATTTTAGATCAGGCTAGGAAAGAAGCCCAGAATATGAGAGATGAATTTATTTCCGTAGAGCATTTACTTTTAGGGATCCTGGCTACTCAAAATCGAGCCCGAGAGGCTCTTGTTGGAGTAGATTACAATACTGTCCTTAAGGTTTTAACAGAGATAAGAGGAGGACAGAGAGTAACTGATCAAAGCCCAGAGTCTAAATATCAGGTAATTAAAAAATATACCAGAAATCTTACAGAAGAAGCCCGCGAGAAAAAACTTGATCCTGTGATTGGAAGAGAGAAGGAAATTCGAAGAGTGATTCAAATAATTTGTCGACGGACAAAAAATAATCCAGTTTTAATTGGAGAGGCAGGTGTAGGAAAAACTGCTATTGTAGAGGGCTTGGCTCAGAGAATTGTCTCTGGAGATGTTCCTGACAGTTTAAAAAACAAAGAAATTATTTCCTTAGATCTTGGAGCAATGATTGCAGGGACAAAATACCGAGGAGAGTTTGAAGACAGATTGAAAGCACTTTTGAGAGAAATAAAAAGAGCGGCGGGAAGATATATTTTATTTATTGATGAAATGCATACATTGGTAGGAGCCGGAGCGGCCGAAGGTGCCATTGATGCCTCAAATCTCTTAAAGCCTGCATTGGCAAGGGGCGAATTAAGGGCCATTGGTGCTACTACCCTAAAAGAGTATCAAAAATATATTGAAAAGGACCCTGCTTTAGAACGAAGATTCCAGCCGGTTTATGTAGCAGAGCCCTCAGAGGAAGATGCTATTGCCATTCTTAGGGGAATTAAAGAAAAATATGAACTTCACCATGGAGTAAGAATAAAGGATTCGGCTCTGGTGGCAGCCGTTAAACTCTCTCATCGCTATATTGGAGATAGATTCTTACCTGATAAGGCAATTGATTTAATCGATGAGGCAGCCTCTGCTCTTCGTCTTGAGGTTGAGTCTGAACCGGAGGAGTTAGATAAGATTAAAAGAGAGATGCTAAAACTTCAGATCGAGAAGGAAGCATTAAAGAAGGAAAAAAGTGAGGACTCAAAGAAAAGAATAAAAGAAATAGAGAAATCCTTAGCAGAACTTCAAGAGAAGAGAGATAAAATTGAGATTCAGTGGCGTAAGGAAAAGGAGTTAATTTCTAATATAAAGGAACTCAAAAAGAAATTGGATAGGTTAAGAGAAGAAGCGGAACTGGCTGAAAGAAGAGGTGACTTTCAGAAGGTAGCAGAGATTCGCTATGGAATTCTTCCCAAGACCCAAAAAGAACTTAAGAAATCAGAAAAAGAACTTAAGAAATTTCAGAAAAAGGGAAGACTTTTGAAAGAAGAAGTCACAGAAGAAAATATTGCTAATGTAGTTTCTCGCTGGACAGGGATTCCAGTTTCAAGAATGCTTGAGGAAGAAACTCAAAAATTAGCCAAAATGGAAGAAGAACTTCATAAGAGAGTGGTGGATCAAGAAGAAGCAGTCAAAGCAGTATCTAATGCTATTCGTCGTTCTCGGACTGGGGTGGCTGAAGAGAACCGACCTATGGGAGTATTTTTGTTCTTGGGTCCTACTGGAGTAGGGAAGACTGAACTAGCCCGAGCCCTGGCTGAGTTTTTATTTAATGATGAGAATGCTATGGTTCGGATTGATATGTCAGAGTATATGGAAAGGCATGCAGTGGCAAAATTAATCGGTTCTCCTCCTGGTTATGTGGGTTACGAAGAGGGAGGACAATTGACAGAGAAAATCCGAAGGCGACCTTACAGTGTGGTTCTCTTTGATGAAATTGAGAAGGCTCATCCTGATGTATTTAACATTTTACTTCAGGTATTTGATGAAGGAAGACTAACTGATGCGAAGGGGAGAGTGGTTAATTTCAAAAATACCATCTTGATAATGACCTCTAATATTGGCAGTGAAGAAATTACCAGAGCCGGAGAATTTGGGTTTAGAGAAGAGGGCAAAACAAAAAGTGAGAGAGAAACCAGATTAGAGGTAGAAGAGAAAATTAAGGAGAAATTAAAAGAGTATTTTAAACCCGAATTTTTAAACAGGATAGATGAAATAATTATTTTCAATTTCTTATCCCAAAAAGATATTGAAAAGATTGTAGAGTTTCAGATAAAGAGAATTCAGAAAAGATTAGAAGAACGAAAGATTAAGATAAGTGTTACTTCAAAAGCAAAGAGATATTTAGCAAAGGCTGGTTTTGATCCAAATCTTGGAGCCAGACCCTTAAAGCGAACCATTCAACACTTGGTCTTGGATCCCCTTGCTCAACAAATTGTTGAGGGCAGGATTAGAGAAGGAGATAGGGTAAAGGTGGATGAAAAGGAAGGGAAAATTATAATCTCTCCAATAAGAATAAAAACAAGAATTAAAGAAGCAGTAGGGGTATAAAGGTTTGGATTTCTTCTTCCTTTTATTACTTCCGCTTTAAAAGGCGGATTTTAATTTGGAAATAGAGTTATTTTTTGGTATTCTTTAAGAGTAATTTAAACTAAAGTGATAAGAGAGCGAATTTTAATATATGAGAGATAAATCCTTGCCTAAAAATTATCCCTCTCACTTTCCTAAATCAAAAAAAGAGGAAAGTGAATTTGGAGAAGGTAAAAAGGATATTTTGATTTGTAAAAAGTGCAATGCGGTCTATTACTACAAGTCCTGGCATCATCGCCTGGATGATTATCCTTACCTCTCAGAGAAAAAAAATTTAAAATTTGTTTTATGCCCTGCTTGTCAAATGATAAAAGAGAAAAAATATGAAGGAGAAGTGATAGTTGAGAATGTATCCCAAAAAGTGAGAAAAGAGATTATAAATACTGTTAAAAATATGGGAGAAGAGGCTTTTAGAAGAGATCCTCAAGACAGGATTATTTCTATTAAAGAGACTAATGGAAACTCTAAAAGAATTAGTATTCTTACTACTGAGAATCAACTGGCGGTGCGAATCGGTAAAAAAATTGCTCGCACCTTTAAAGGAAAACTAAACATTAGATATTCTAAAAAGGAATCTACGGCGAGAATAAAGGTTGTCCTATGAACTTTGAAATGAAAAAACACTACCAACCTCAAAAGGTAGAAAAGAAGATTTATTCCTTTTGGGAAAAAAATGGTTTTTTAAAACCTAAAAAGAGTAAGGCCAAACCTTTTTCTATTCTCATGCCCCCTCCCAATGCAAATGCTCCTTTGCATATTGGCCATGCTGTTTTTGTAACCTTAGAGGATATCTTAATTAGATTTTATCGGATGAGAGGAAGACCTACCTTATGGCTTCCTGGATTTGATCATGCAGGATTTGAAACTCAGGTGGTTTATGATAAAAAACAGAAGCCTGATAAGAACCTCTCCAGAGAACAATTATATAAAGATATTTGGAATTTTACCCAGAAGAACCGAAAGATAGCCAGAGAACAACTGAAGAGATTAGGAGCCTCGGCTGATTGGTCAAGAGAAAAGTTTACCTTAGACAAGGATATAGTAAAAATTGTTCTTGACACATTTAAAAAACTTTATAAGGATAATCTGATTTATCAAGGCAACCGAATTATTAACTGGTGTCCATATCATCAGACCTCTCTTTCAGATTTGGAAGTGACTCACCAAGAAGTAGAAGGTAAACTCTATTATATTAAATATCCATTCACCAATGGTAAGAATTATATTGTAATTGCTACTACAAGACCAGAAACAATGTTAGCAGATACAGCGGTAGCGGTTAATCCAAGGGATAAAAGATACAAGAAATTAATTGGAAGAAAGGTGGTTTTACCCCTGGTAGGAAGAGAAATCCCTATTATTGAAGATATGGCCGTAGATATAAACTTTGGAACAGGGGTACTGAAAATAACCCCTGCCCATGATCCTGTAGATTTTGAAATAGGAGAAAGACACAAACTTCCATTGATCCAAGTTATTGACAAAAAGGGAAGAATTAGTCTTGACCCCCAACTTATCACCTCAAAACCAGATCTTAAAGAATTAGATGAACTTCCGGTTTCTCAAGCAAGAAAAATAATTGTTAAGATATTAAAAGAAAAAGGATTTCTTGAAAAAGAAGAGCCATATAGGCATACTATTTCTGTTTGCTATAAGTGCAAGACCCCTATTGAGCCATTGGTTTCAAAACAGTGGTTTTTGAAAATTAGACCCTTAGCCAAAAAGGCGATTGAGGTAGTGGAAAAAGATAAGATTAGGTTTTATCCAAAAAGATACAAAAAGATTTTCCTTAATTGGATGAGAAATATCCATGATTGGAATATCTCCAGACAGATTGTCTGGGGAATTAGAATTCCAATTTTTTATTGCCAAAAATGTAAAAAGATAATTGTTTCTGAAAAAAAGCCTAAAAAATGTCCAGACTGTGGAAGCAAGAATCTAATTCCTGAAACTGATGTGTTTGATACCTGGTTTTCTTCAGGTCAATGGCCTTTTGCTGCCCTTGGCTATCCTAATGGTAAAGACTTTAATACCTTTTATCCCACCTCAGTAATGGAAACAGGTTGGGATATCTTATTCTTCTGGGTAGCAAGAATGATAATGCTTAGTTTATATCGGACAAAGAAGATTCCTTTCTATAATGTCCTATTGCATGGATTGGTCCGTGATAAAGATCGCCAGAAGATGTCGAAATCAAAGGGAAATGTCATTGATCCTTTGGGTGTAGTCAAAGATTATGGGGCAGATGCCTTGCGAATGGCTTTGGTATTTGGGACTTCAACCGGTTCTGACATTATAATTTCTGAAGAAAAGATTAGAGCACAGCGAAATTTTGCTAATAAGGTCTGGAATGCCTCAAGATTTGTTTTTAAAAACATTGGCAGAGATTTTAATCCTAAAAAGATAAAGCCAAAATTAACCAAGGAAGACAGATGGATTTTAAAAGAACTAAAGAAGACAGAAAAAAAGATCACCAAGGCAATTGAGAATTACCGATTTCATGAAGCAGCAGAAGAGATTTATCATTTTTTCTGGCACAGATTTTGTGATAAGACTATTGAAGACTGCAAGAAAAGACTGATAGATAATGATAGAGAAACTCCGAAATGGGTTCTCTGGCAGGTTCTCTATCGGTCTTTGAAACTTCTTCATCCCTTTATGCCCTTTATTACCGAAGAGATCTATCAAAGATTGCCTGCAAGACCGAAAAAGGCTCTCATTGTGGAGAAATGGGAGAAGGGATAGTTAACAACCTATAACTGCCAACTTTTATGATTTTTGGTCACCAAAAGAACATAAGAATTTTCTCTCAATATCTAAAAGAAAAAAGATTTCCTCATGCTGTTTTATTCTCTGGACCCGAAAGGATTGGGAAGAGAAAGATGGCTCTTGAAATAGCAAAGTATCTTGAAGGAAATCATCAAGAGTCCTTTGTTGAATTTTCTCAAAAAGAGTGTTCCTGTCGAATATGTAGTTCTGTTGAGAGAGATCAGTTTCCGGATATATTGGAGATAAAAGAAGAGCAGGGTCAGATTTCTATTCAAAAAATTAGAGAAATTCGAAAAAAACTTTCTTTATCTTCACCTTATCCTTTTAAGATTATTATTATCAACAAGGCTCATACTCTCTCAGAAGAGGCAACCGGAGCCCTACTCAAGACCCTTGAAGAGCCAAGAGGAAATACCATCTTTTTCCTTTTAACCTCAATGTTTAATATATTACCCCAGACCATTCTTTCGCGAGTAGAGATTTTTAGATTTTCTTTACTATCAAAGGAAGAAATCAAAGATTTTTTGAAAAACTTCTCTCTTTCTGAACCTGAAAAAGAAAAAATTGCTGAGTTTTCTTTAGGAAAGCCAGGACTTGCTAAAGAGATGGCTATTGACAGAAATAAAATATTGTATTATAATTCTTTATTGGAAACGATCAGAAATATAAAGAGATTATCGATCTTTGAACGGTTGCAGACAGCGGAGGAGGTCAAGAGAAGAAATGAGACAGATGATTTTCTCTCTCTGAGTAATTTCTGGTTTCGAGATCTTTTATTTGCTAAGAACGGAATTTCCCAATTTTCTTTTTCTTTTAAAAAAGAAGAGATAAAGAAGGAGTCAGAAAATTTTTCTAAAAAGAAACTGAAAGGAATTATTAAAGAAATTCAAAAGACAAAAATTTATCTTTTGTTTTCTAATGTTAATCAACTTTTGGCTTTAGAAAATCTTCTCCTTAAATGGTAATTGCTAACCACTTTGTATAGGTGGAGAAACTTCGTTACTAAATTAATCAGAAATATTAAGAGATTATGATTCAACAAATAGGGTACATTCTGCTTTGTTTTTTTATTGCCTACCTTGCCTTTGAGGGAGTTTTAGGATATTTGGAGAATAACTTTGGAATAAGAATCATCACCGGAGAAGAACTCTTTATTTCCGAAAATAAGGGAGAAGACTGGCAGGCCTTAAAAACTCCCTCAAGAGAAGTGATAAGTGCAAAAAGTCTGGTTTTTGATCCTGAAAATCCACAGCATCTCTATCTGGCGTCGGCCAAGGGAATTTTTCAAAGCAAAACCCAGGGACAAAGATTTAGGTTTCAAGGCACAGTATTTGATACAGAAACAAAGCCATCCTTAATCTCGGAATGTATTCCTGATCCTCAAAGACCTGAAACTATTTATATTGTCTCTAAAGAAATAGGAGGAGACAGGGTTTTAGTTTCTAATGATGGAGGCGAGAGTTTTAGAGTAATTTTTATTTCAGAAAAAGGAGATAGAATTACTGCTTTTGCCATAGATCCCTTTTTATCTCAATTTCTTTATATAGGAACAAAAAAAGGATTGTTCTTAGAAAGTGAAGATTTTGGAAGGTCTTGGAGGAAGAAAATTCAATTTTCTCAAGCGATAACACAGATCGCCCCTGATCCTTACAAAGAAGGAGAGATTTATGTTCTTTTGGCTCCGATTGAAGAAAATCCATTTGACTATTGGTCTTACAGAATCCCTGGAAGGTTAATGATAGGTAAAAATAGGGGAGAAGAGTTTAAAGAGTTTGAGAAAATAAAAAGATTTGGAGAGATTAAAAAAATAGTATTTGATCCTAATCTGAGAGGACGGGTTTATTTTGTTTCAGACTCTCTGCTTTTAAGATTCAGTTTTCCAGGAGAAATAGAGATTGTAAAAAATCTCTCTTCCTCAAGCACTAAGATTGCTACCTTTACAATTGACCCCAAAAACTCTAATATATTATACTTAGCAACAGAAAATGTGATTTATAGATCTGAAAATGGAGGAAGAGATTGGGAGATTATTGAACCTCCTATTAAAGGAGAAATCAAAGAAATAAAAATTAATCCATCAGATCCAAAAGTAATACTATTATCAATTAGAAAGACCCTATAAGACTCTTAAAATGGAAAGTATTGATAGTTTATTTGAGAAAACAAAAGATTCTTTTGAAAAAACCCTTGAATGGTTTAAGGGGGAGATTTCCTCTCTTCGGGGGTCTGGAGTCAATATTAATTTTATTGAAGATATTAAAATAGATTACTACAATTCAAAGGTTTCTCTAAAAGAGATAGCCTCCTTATCTCTTCTTGATTCGCAGACCATTTCAATTGAGCCTTGGGATAAATCCTCGATTCCGAATATCGAAAAGGCTCTTTATCAAGCAGATCTTGGAGGAGGAATAAAAAATGAGGGAACAAGAATTTTGTTCACTTTCCCGGTATTAACAGAAGAGGACAAGCAAAAGATTATCAAGATTCTAAAACGAAAAACAGAAAGTGCAAGGATATCTCTCCGTCGATCTCGTGATGAGACCTGGAAAAAAATTCAACAGATGGCAAGAGAGGGAGAGATTTCAGAAGATGAGAAGTTTAAGAGAAGGGATGATTTGGATAAATTAATCGACCAATTTGAAGAAAAAATTGAAGATTTGGAAAAAAGAAAAGAGAAAGAAATATTAAGTTAGAGCCTAACGGTTGAATGCAAAATAAAAGTTAACGGCTCACAGAGGAAGATTTCCCTCCCCCACCTATATCCTCCCCCTCCCAAAGGGAGGGGGAGGATTAAGAAGGGGGGTAAATTGAGGAAGAAAATTCCTATCCCCCACCTTAGTCCTCCCCCTTCCCAAAGGGAAGGGGGAGGATTGGGGGAAGGAGCCTCACCTATATCCTCCCCCTCCAATACAGATGAGATTGGTAGGGTGATTTACTTCTTCGAAGGACCCCCGCCTTAATCCTCCCCTTCCCACAAGGAGAGGGAGAATCCCCTCTGTATCCTCTCCCTTAGAAAAAGGGGAGGATTACCTCCCCCAAATCCTCCCCCTCCCAGAGGGAGGGGGAGGACTAAGGTGGGGGAGGGATTATTAAAACATTGGAAATATTTCCAGT
>JAGGUF010000059.1 GCA_021158595.1 bacterium
CCCATAAAGAAACTTATAGATATTACAAACAAGCAAAGGCTCTTCTTTGCCCAATAAGATGGGAAGAACCATTTGGTTTAACCTTTATTGAGGCAATGGCTTGCGGGACACCGGTAATTGTCTTTGACAAGGGATCAGCAAGAGAGGTGGTAAAAGATGGCAAGACAGGTTTTATAGTAAAAGATTTTAATGAAATGATAACAGCAGTGAAAAAAATTGATCAGATAGACCGAAAAGAGTGCAGAAAGCATGTTGAACAGAACTTTACAGTTGAAAAAATGGTCGGTGGATATGAGCAAATCTATTACAAGATTTTAAGAAAATAAAAGATGAAGAAATTCCCAAAAGACTTTTTATTTGGCGTTTCTACCTCCTCTTACCAAATAGAGGGAGGAAATTTTAACTCAGATTGGTATTATTTTGAAAAACAAGGAAAGATAAAAACCAATTCTCAGACTTGCTGTGATCACCGAAACAGATTTAAAGAGGATCTCAGTCTTCTTAAGAAATTAAACCTTAATGCTTATCGCTTCTCTTTGGAATGGGCAAGGGTTGAGCCAGAAGAGAATAAATTTGATGAAAAAGAAATACAATACTATAAAAGCATTGTAAAGATTTTGAGAGATAATAAAATTGAGCCATTTTTAACCTTACATCACTTTACCAATCCAGTCTGGTTCTATAAAAAAGGAGGCTTCGAGAAAAAAGAAAATATCAAATACTTTTTGAATTATTTAAACAAAATAGTGAATGCCTTTAAAAAGGAAGTAAAATTTTGGATTGTCTTTAATGAACCAAATGCCTTTTGTTTTGCTGGTTGGACTTTAGGAGTGAATCCTCCTCAAAAGAAAGATCCAATTTTACATCTTAAGGTATTGCGAAACATTTTAACCTGCTATCAAGAAAGTTATAAGATCATCCATCAAAATATAAAAAAGGCTCAGGTGGGCATTGCTCAGGATATAATTTTTTTCGAACCCTTTCGTAAAAGATCAAATCTAGATTGGCTGGCTACCTTTCTTTTGGATTTTATCTCGAATGAGATTATAATTAAAAATTTATATGAAGGGAAGACTTTATTTCCCTTGGGACTTGGTGAGAAAAAAGAAAAAGTTAAAGCCGATTTTATTGGAATTAATTATTATACCCGTCTTTTAGTAAGATTTGATCCAAATAAATTTTGTTTTGCTAAAAAAATTGTAAATCCCAAAGTTAAAATAAAAACTCAGATGGGCTGGGAGGTTTATCCTGAAGGCCTTACACAAGTTCTGTTAAGATTTAAAAAATACAAAAAACCAATTTATATTTTAGAAAATGGAATTGCTACCCTAAATGAAAAAGAAAGAGAAAACTTTATCTTATCCCATTTAGAGAAGATTTTACAAGCAATTACACAGAAAATAAATGTCAGGGGATATTTTTATTGGTCTCTGTTAGACAATCTCGAATGGGCAAAGGGATTTACCCCAAAATTTGGAATAGTAAAGGTTGATTTTAAAACTCAAAAAAGAGAAATCAAAGAAAGTGGCTACTTTTATGCAAGGATAGCCCAAAGGAAAGCAATTTAAGAAAGAAGATTTAAAAGAGCACCTATTGCCCAAGCCTGAAGCCTACAAGGTTTAAATTCTAAGCCCTTAATAATTATCTTGTTTTTTAAAGAAACCCCATAAAATTCTGGCAAATATCCTAATTCTTTATATGTCTTCAAAAGGGCCTTTTTTATTTTTAAATACTTGTTTTTATAGCCTTGCTTTTTCAATCCTTGAGCAATAATCCAATTATCATGAGGCCAAATAGAACCCAGATGATAAGAAAGAGGATCAAAATCCTTCTCCTTTATGGAGTGGGTTCTAATCCCATAAGGCGTCCAGAGATCTTTTGAAAATAATCTTTTCACCACTAATTTTTCTTTATCCTTATCGCAAATTCCTGTAAAAAGAAGATGACCAGGATTTGAGGTAATTGCTTTCTTTTGTTTTTTCTCTCCATTTAGAGCAAGGATATAATACCTTTCATCCTCCATCCAAAATCTTTTATTAAACTTCTCTTTCAATCTTTTTGCTCTTTCTATTAATGACCTTGCCTGTTTTTCTTTGCCAAACAAAGAAAGAATTTTTGCTGTTTGCCTTAAGGCAAGATATTGATATCCTTGAACCTCTACAATTGCCACTGGCGGTGTTATCTTCAAGTGGTTTTTAAAACTATCTTTCCATCCTTGATGAAAAAGTCCTCTCGGATTTTTTCTTTCATATTCTAAAAATAGGTCTTTATCTTTGTCGCCATAATTTATCATCCAATCTATAGCCGAAATTATATTTTTTAAATGCCTTTTTAGAAAATTTTTTTCTTTGGTCTTTTTAAAATAAAAAGAGAATAAAATCAAAAACAGAGGCGTAGAATCTACAGAACCATAATAAGGAAAGGGGAAATTACTTTTAGAAATCTTTTTTTCTAAATCTGTTTCATGTAAAATTTTTCCCGGCTCTTCTTCCTTATCATTATTAATCTCTTTTCCCTGATGAGCAGAAAGGAAAATCAGCGTCTTCTTGGCAATAGAAGAATCAACATCTAAAAGTTGCCAGGAAGAAATAAGAGAATCTCTGCCAAAGATCCGAGGATAGCGTGGAAATCCCGCCAATAAAAGGCCTTCTCTGTTTTTTAATCTTTTAAGTTGTGTTAAGAGTTGAGTTTGTATTTTCTTACTTATTCTCATTAAATAAGATAAAGAAATTATTAAACCAAAACTCCTCCCGCCTTAAGAAGGGAGGAGTTTTTATAAAGTAAATCATTGTCAGTTTCTTCTTAGTATTCTGGACCTTGAGGAGACATTGGTGCTCCCTCTTTCTTCTTTTCTGGCTTTTCTGCTACTACGCACTCTGTAGTCAAAAGTGTTCCTGCGGCTGAGGCTGCATTCTCCAAGGCAGATCTTACTACTTTAGTAGGATCAATGATTCCTGTTTTGAAAAAGTTTTCGTATTTATTTATCTTAGCATTAAACCCAAAATCTTCTTTTCCTTCCTTTACTTTTTGAACCACTACTCCATCATCTACTCCAGCGTTCTTTGCAATCTGACGTAATGGAGCCTCAAGGGCTCTTCTTAAGATTGAAAGTCCTATCTTTTGATCTCGAGCAACCTTTACCTCATCTAAAGCAGGAATACATCTTATAAGAGCAACACCTCCACCCGGCACAATTCCCTCCTCAATAGCCGCTCTGGTAGCCGCTACGGCATCTTCAACCTTCTGTTGTTTTTGTTTTTGTTCTACCTCACTGGCGGCTCCTACCTTTATCACCGCCACTCCTCCTGAAAGTTTGGCTATTCTCTCCTGAAGTTTTTCTCTATCAAATTCTGATTCAGTACTTTCAAGTTGTTTTTTAATTTGAGCAATACGCGCCTCAATATCTTGCCTTTTACCCTTTCCTTCTACAATAGTAGTATTCTCTTTTTGAGCCACTACTCTTCGGGCTCGTCCTAATTGTCTGATCTCTGTATTCTCCAATTTCAATCCTAATTCCTCTGAGATTACTTGGCCACCAGTAAGAATAGCAATATCTTGAAGCATCTCCTTCCTTCGATCTCCATATCCTGGAGCCTTAACCGCCAAAGCATTAAGAGTTCCGCGAAGTTTGTTAATAATAAGAGTGGCTAATGCTTCTCCCTCTACCTCTTCAGCGATAATTACCAGATCTTTTCTTCCGCTCTGAGATAATTTCTCAAGTAAGGGTAAAATATCTTGGATAGCAGAAATTTTTCGATCAGTGATTAAAATATAAGGATCATCAAGAACTGCTTCCATTCGCTCAGAATCAGTAATCATATAAGGAGAAATATATCCTTGATCAAACTGCATTCCTTTTACCAATTCTTTTTGAACTCCAAATGTCTTTGATTCTTCCACTGTCACTACTCCATCCTTTCCTACCTCATCAAAAACCTCAGCAATTAATTTTCCTATTTTTTCATCTTCTGCTGAGATGGTAGCCACCTGAGCCATTTCTTCTTTTTCTGAGACCTTTTTTGAGATGGCTTTTAATCTCTCTATTACTCTCTCTACTCCCTTATCAATACCTCGTTTTAACTCAAGGGGATTTGCCCCAGCAGCCACATTCTTAAACCCTTCTCTGATAAGAGACTGGGTTAAGAGGGTAGCGGTGGTTGTTCCATCTCCGGCTACATCATTGGTTTTTGAAGCCACCTCTTTTACAATTTCTGCTCCCAAACTCTCAAATTTGTCCTCCAGTTCAATTTCTTTAGCAATGCTCACTCCATCATTGGTTACATCAGGGGCTCCAAATCCCTTATCCAAAACTACATTTCTTCCTTTAGGACCAAGAGTGACCGTTACTGCGTTGGCTAACTTATCAACCCCTGAAAGCAATTTTGCTCGTGCCTCTTCTGAATATTTAATTTGTTTTATCATAATAATACGTAGCGATTAGCTTTTAGGGACTGTGCCAGTTATTTACCCTAATAAGCCAAACGCTATTCAATAATTGCTAAAATGTCTTCCTCTTTTGTAATTAGATATTCCTTGTTATCGACCTTTATCTCATCAGGACCATATTTTCGAAAAATTACTCTATCTCCCTTTTTTACACTCATTTCAAGAAGTTTACCTGAAGGGAGTCTTTTGCCTGGTCCCACGGCAATAACCTTCCCCTCCTGAGGTTGTTCCTTTTCCGCTGTCTCTGGAAGAACAATTCCTCCCTTTGTCTTTTCTTCTTTTTTTATTGCTTCAATCAAGACGTAATCAGAAAGGGGTTTAATCTTCATACTACAAATTTATAATTTATTCTGTATCTAGCACTCTCGACCTTTGATTGCTAACAATATTTTAGAAAATTAAAAAACTTTGTCAAGGGCTTATCTTTTCGTAAAATACCATTCCAAAACCTCCTTGGCAATCGGCTCAGCCACCCTTGCTCCTCCCCCGCCATTTTCTACAAAAATCAGAATTAGAATTTCCGGATTTTCATAGGGAGCAAAAGCCACAAACCAGGCATGAGGTTCTCCTGAGGCTTCAGCGGTGCCAGTCTTTCCCCCTGAAGAAACTGGAAGAGTTTGAAGTTGCCTACAAGAACCAGAAGGAGAAATAACGCATTCTCTCATTCCTTCCTTTATACTCTCAATATTCTCTTTTTTAATAAAGTTCTCTCTTAAGACCTTAACCTGAAGATCTTTAATTATTTTTCCAGTAGAATCTGTGATTTTATCCACAATCTGAGGCTGATAAATCTTTCCTCCATTAGCAATTGATGCTAAGGCTACTGCTAAGTGAAAGGGAGTAGTTAAAAAAAATCCTTGACCTATTGAAACATCATACACATCGGCAATTGACCAATTCCTATGTGCTTTTTTCTTTTGAACCTTATCAAACCATTGCTTAGTGGGAACAAAACCCACTGTCTCCCCAGGTAGGTCAATGTCCAACTTTTTTTCAATATAGAATAAATCTAAATATTTTTTAATTCTCTCAATGCCCAAACCTTCAATCTGTTTCCCATTGATATCTTTATATCCTCCGCCACCCACAATAAAAAAATAAACATTACAAGACTCTGCAATTGCTTTCTTAAGATCAGTAACGTGATGAACCTTCCAGTCTCTTTTAATAGTAAAAGGACCACCGTAAGGATTAGGAATCAAAATTCTTCCTTGACAATTAACCTTCGTCTGGGGAGTAATTATATTCTCCTGTAGGGCTGCTGCTCCAATAAGAGGTTTTATCACCGAGCCCGAAGGATAACGACCGGCTATGGCTCGATTTAAAAGAGGGTTTCGAGGATCATTTATATATTCATTATATTTTTCTGAAATCAAATTATTATCGTAACTTGGAATAGAAACCAATGCCAAGACCTTCCCATTTTGGGGATTTATGGCAATCCCCACTGCGTTCTTATCTGGCACCTTTTCTTTTATTGTATCATACAACTTTTTCTGCAGAGCAGCATTAATATTCAGAATTAGATTATTTCCCTGAACAGGTTCATTTTTAACTTCATCTGATAAAATTTTCCCTTTGGCATTAACCACCCTCTCCCTTCGCCCTTTTTTCCCTCGAAGAAATTTCTCATACTCCCTCTCAATTCCTTCTCTTCCTATCCTGTCTCCAGATTGATAATAAGAATCTTCTTTAATCTCTTCTGGAGAAACCTCATTTAAATAACCCAGAATATGGGAAAAGTACTTACTATCCAAATAAACCCGATCGAATTTTTGGGTTACTATCTTATTTCCTGCCTCATCCTCTTTCTCTACATTCTTTTGTACATTTTTTACTAATGGTTTTCCTTCACTAGAGTAAATTATCCCTCTTGGAGCCTCGGTAAAAATTACTCTTAAATAATTATTTTTTGCCTCTTTTCTTAACTCCTCTCCCCTTGCCTCCACCAAATAAAAACTTTTCAAAAAAAGAGAGAATAAAAGAAGCAAAATAATAAAGAAAATAATAGAAAAAACTGTATTTTTAATCGGTACCTCAAGTCTTCCCTCCCCTGTCCTTTTTCTCTTTTTTGAATCAAGTAAAATCTCCTCAGGTTCTAACTCTTGTTTAGACTGCCTCTTAATCTTATATTTCATATTCTATTTATTTTCTTCCTCTATCTTTTGACACACTTTTCTGAATTCACAATAATCACACTGCCAAGGTTCAAGATCTTTTGGTTTCGGAGGAATAATCTCATCTTCTATATATTTTTTTAGTATCTCAAAATCAGAAATAACTCTTTTACAAAGATCCGGGTCATATCTTTCTTCAAATTCTTTTAAATCCTGGGTATTTTTATTCTCATAGATAAAAACACCCTGAGGGATTTTAAAATAGTGCATATAAAGTTGAAGTTGTTTCCTGTGGGCATTCTCAGGACCTTCAAGTTTTCTAAACTTAAACTCGCTAGAACTTTTAAACTCCACTATATACAATTTATTATTAAAAGAAATAATAGCATCCGCTCGCCCATGGAAAAGTGCTTTTGAGGGAATATCAATCTCAGAGGCTACCACCCTTATCTCAGGAATGCCAAATAATGTGCTCATCAGTCTCTGATGAGTAATGTCACCTCTATCAAAAATTCGAAGGGCTCTGGGATCTGTTTTTTCTCTGGGATAATGTTTCATTGAAAAATAAACTGCCCGGGGACACTTTCCAACATCAGTAACATAAAAATGCTCCTGGTTTCTCTCATCCCTTTTATCCTGATAATATTTATCAATAAGTTCAACAAGCATACCTTATATTTTACTTATTTCATAAAAGTTTATCAAGTTAAGGAAGAGAAAAAGTAACTCCCCTAACCCCTTTTTGAGGGGAGTTGCTTTAATTGTTCAACCAGCACCAATTTCGGTTAGTCGGTTAGATAGTTAAGTTACTTGATATGGACAAATGGAATCATCACTTATGCAATGTAAACAAGAGAGCAACAGCGTAAGTTATGGATGTTTGTAAAAAAATAGGTGCTATTTTAGCACCTTTTTTAAAACTTCTATTATCTTTGTCATTTTTCTCTCTGGTCTGGGCCCTGGTTTATCCGGTGCACGCACAACTATTGCCTCAGGAGAATCCAATTCTCCCCATTGTTCTAAAACCTCCTCTGTAATAACTAAGTATCTATCTGCTTCTACATATTCCTTGCCATAGTCAATAATAACTGGTATGTCTTTACCACCCACAGATAACTCATCTATTTTTTCAAACCTTTCTTTTCCTTCGTATCCTTCATAGTCAAAGAATATTAACACATCGCCCTCTCTTAGAAATCTTTTCGGGAAACAAGGTATTACTCTGTCCCTACCTATTACCCACTTGCATTTACCACCAGGACATATTCTCTCCTTATCACAAGAACACACGACCCATGCATTTTGTTCTACATATTCTGGAGTTATCCAAGGAAATGGTGGTGTTTTGAATTCATCAAATAAAGGTTCTTTCTCCTTTGCTTTTCCATAACCAATTATTCCAAAAAGTTTTCCTGTTTTCTTGATATTCGCATCCGGTGCCTGAGGAAAATATCTTCCCCAACGCCAAGCACTGTAATACATAAACTTGTTATCTATACATTCTGATTTCAACTCGTGACCGAATACGTAAGCGAAGTACGGCCTACCTTTTCCTCTCCTAAGGAGACTGTCTTTGTAGTACCTTCTCAAAAATTTGACTAAAAAGGTTTTCTTAGAACAAAAAATAGTTACTCTGCAAAATGCTCCGAAATCTATGCGAAGGTTGAAAAAGCCATACCAGTCAACACCGAACTGTCCGTATTTTGTGTTCACTGTAAACTGACCTATAAGTCGATTGTATAGCCAATTCCACCATTTCGCCCTAAGCCTTTTTTTGCTAAAGTCGGCTTTACAGAATTTTCTCCAAACCCAGTCTCTTATACTATATTTCCATTTTATATCCCACCAGATATCCCTTACTTTTCTCTTCAATTCTTCCTTTTTCATTTCCGCCTTATCTTGCCTCCTAAATTTTTAAAAGTAGAGAAAAATTCTTAATTTTCTCTACTACTAATCAAATAGTAGGTTAAATAAAAAATCAAGTCAATAGTTCAAAAATTCTATCTTTAAATCAATTCTTGATTCTTGCTTTATACCTGTCTTTAGAAAAGATGACTTCCCCTCTTCGAGGAGAAGGATATGGGTGGGGAAGGAAGAGGTTCCACGCTTCCCACTTCAGGTAATCCTCAAACCAAAAATGTTTTTTATCAAAAAAGAATATAAAAAAACAGTTAAGAAAAGCAATTTGTTGACAAGGATTTGCTTCTTAAAGTAGAATAAGATATGAACTACTCTTTACTTAATCAAAGATTTAAAAAATCTCTCTATTTTTCTCCTGAGAAAGAAAGAAGAAAAAGAATAATAGGATACTTTTTATTTCTCTTTCTTGTGGGAGGGGTAACCTTTTATTTTTCTCATCTATCCTCCTTTTCCTCAGTTATTAATGTCTCTTCTAATTCTTCTGTTGAAATTGCCTCCGCAGTTACCCCCCTTAATCCTCCCTCTCAACCTCAAGAGAAAAAAAATCTGGGTTTTCTTTCTAAAGACAAAAAAGGAAGAATAAATATTCTTTTAATTGGCATTCCTGGAGAGCCGTGGCCTGCTGCTTATCTTACAGATTCAATTGAGGTTATTTCTATAGATCCAAAGGGTTCTGTTTTGGTTATTGGAATCCCTCGAGATCTATTAGTAAAAATTCCTGGCTCAAATTACGAAACCCGAATCAATGCTTTATTTTCCATAGAACAGAGCCCAGAAATGCTTGAGAAAAAAGTAGAAGAAATTACAGGATTAGAAATCCATTACTGGGCAATAATTGACCTTGCCACAATTAAAGAAATCATTGATACTCTTGGAGGTATTGAGGTAGATGTAAAAGAGGACATTTTTGATCCAAGATTTCCCACCATCTTCCGAGGATATGAAACCTTTTCTATTAAGGCAGGCCATCATCATTTAAATGGAGATGTTGCCATAAAATATATCCGCTCTCGTCACCAGGCTCGAGGAGACTTTGGAAGAATAGAGCGGCAACAACAGGTAATGGATTCAATAAGAAAAAGGGTAATAGAATTAAATCTTTTCTCAGATCTTCCCAAAATTCTTGGTATTTTTAACAAGATTAAGGGTAAAACCAATATTGGACCTAAAGAAATTGAAACATTAACAGAAATAGCAAAAAGCCTCTCAACTAAAGATATTCACTACTTTTTAATTGACGCAGGAAGAAAAGACTCCTTATTGGTTTATGGAAAAACAATTCTCGGGAGAAAATTAGCCTCTGTATTATGGCCAAAAGCAGGAAGGTTTGATTATTCAGAAATAAGAGAAAAGATTTCCACTCTAACAGAAATCGCTAATTAACCTAAGGAAGTTATTTTTTTATATTCATCTTACTATGGAACTAAAGCAGGTAATTGTGGTCCGAAAAGATCTAAAATTGGGCAAGGGAAAACTGGCTGCTCAGTGTTGTCATGCCTCGATTTTGGCTTCTGAGAAAAGCAGGTTTAAAAAAGAATGGGAGAAAAAAGGTCAGAAAAAAATAGTAGTTTCTTGTAAAGATCTGAAAGAACTTCTTTCTCTATATGAAGCGGCAAAAAACAAAAGACTTCCTTGTGCCTTAGTAGAAGATGCAGGACTAACCCAGGTAAAAAAAGGCACAAAAACCTGTGTGGGTATTGGACCTGCTCCAGAAGAAGAAATAAATAAAATAACAGGAAAATTAAAACTTTTATAAAAATAAAAATGCTCTATTGGTAGAAACCAGGACTACTTGGAAGACCAAGCACCCCTAATCCCCCATCAGAAAGCCTAAGGAGGCATCGGCTTTCTGATGTTTTAACCAATAGAGCATTTTTAAATATAGCATATTAAAAGAAAAATGTCAAGGGTTTGTAATGGTGTATCAACAGGAAATAGAAATGTAAGGTTTTTGAATAATAAAAACTCCTCTCCTCTCTTTTCTTCTCTCTTCCGAGAGAAAATTGAATTTGGTTGAATTTTTCGACACCTGTCGAAAAATTCAACTTCCTCCCCTTTACCCTGATATTATCATTTCCTTTCTACAGGGTTGTGAGAACCCATCGAGTACATAGGGTACAAAGGTTATCCATTGGCTAAATAAAGAGAGGGTATTAAAGTGTAATTGTCAACCACTGTGGTAACAAACCTTTTCACTTTATCCTTTTCAGGTCTGGAGGGTGAAACTAATCCCTCCCCCTCCTTAGTCCTCCCCCTCCCTCTGGGAGGGGGAGGACATAGGTGGGGGAGGGAAAATATCAGAGCGTTACCAAAGTGGTTAGTAATTACAGTTAATTAGATAGAGAGAATCTTTAAATTAAGAAAACTCCTTTTATCTTAGATGAAATGAAAAACCTTATGGATACCTTATTACCTACAAGAAAGTATCCCCTACGCTGCCGAAGAACCCATTGGATCTTATTTCCTTACCTCAAGTGTGGAGCTAATCCCTTTCCTTCGAAGAGGGAGAGAATAAGAGAGAAATTCTCTCTAAAAGATTTGAAAATAAAAAACCCGCCTTGAAGTTTAGATTTTTATCTAACCCAAGGCGGTTATTTTGTTTTTTTAGTTTGCTCTCGGTTTCACCGGTTCCACTACAAATCCAGAGAAGAAAAGCGGTTTGTCAGATTTGAAACAATCTCGTAGAGGTTGCTTATCTCCTTCAGTTCTCCGCCTTCTCTATAAACCTGTTTATCAAGTTGCTGTCCATCTCTTGTTCGAATTCTCCAACTGTCATTGTCGATCACATCAGCGACTACGATTTCGCCACTGTCCTTTCGCCCGAATTCCATCTTCAAATCCCAAAGCGTAATACCAAGTTCTTTCCATGCCTTTTCCAGAATTAAGAATACCCGCTTGGCTTGTTCCTCAATGTATCCTGCTTCTTCCAATGTAAAATAAGAACCCATTGTGTCAATATAACTTGGATTTTCTTCCGGTTTATAGATGTTACGAATATCTAATGGTTTGTGGGCATCGTAGAGCTGCCACCAGTCAGGATTCATAGCGTTTATAACTATAATCGGATCGTGGAGCTTGTCATCTTTGTAAAAAAATTCCACTACCAATTCATCAAAAACAGTTCCATCTTCTACTTCCGGATGTCGTTCTAGATAACTGCCAGTAGCAATTCTTCGCACCACTACCTCAACAGGAATCATTTCGCATTCCCATGCCAAAAATGCCGTATCTCCTGCTCGCTTAATAAAATGAGTGTTTACTCCACATCGGTTGAGTAATTCAAACACATTTGATGTCGTATTGTTTGCCCACTCGTCTTTATGCACCATCACATCCTTCTTTCTCCCATCTTGAGCAGTAATAACAGGCTTGCTGATAATTTTGACTATACCGGGTTCAACAAACCAAATCTCTTTTGTCTTTCCTTCAGTTATTTTTCGCATTTCCTTTTTTTCTCACCTCCTTAACCCGAGGTCGCCCCACTTTCTCGGGATTTTACCACTTTCTCTGTAGGCGACTGACTGACTACTAAGTGTTTAGCAGTCAATCAGTCGCCTACAGGTTTTTCTAAATTGTTAAAGAACTAATTTCCCCTTTTTTCAACTGACAAAATTTTGTCAGTTGGAAAAAAGGGAAAAAAATAGGGAGAGAGAAAAACTTTTATCCTATCTAACCATCACTGCTTCTCATCTTTCTTTCCTTACTCTTTAAACTTTTGGTTTTTTGTTTATTCTATTTCGTAATCTCCTATTTTGCGACCTTCACTCTTAGTAACGTGCCTTCCTTTCAACCACCATACAATTCGAATACCCGCTTGCTGTAATGTGTTGATAACTGTGGAAAGATCTTTGTCTGTCTCAAGGTTTATGGGGTGCTTTTCTGAAGTCTCGAAAGTTTCCATAATCGCCTTCCCTTTCATGAAATACTCTTTTTCTGGATGGAAACCTAGCAAGATTCCATAATTGACGTCGTAGGTTTTACCTCCACCGTATTTCCCAGGAACCCACTTGGATCTCACGCCTTTAATAATTTTTATTTCTACATATCCTTTTGCAAGTAGCCCCTTTTCTACCAACTCCTGAAAGTACGAGTGAGGTTTATCTTCTTTACGGATAACGATTTTTATGTTTGTCCCAGGTATTTGATTTACCGGACAACTAACGTCTTTTCCCGAACTAGCTAGTCCACCGGGGATGTGATAGTGAAGATAAGTTGTTTCCATTTCACCAAATGCCCAGCGCAGATATCTCTCTAGGATCCACAGAATATCAGAATCTTCTGTTAAATAGTGCCAATTTTCGTGAAGAAATTGCATCTTTGCACTGTCTGGTACATTTCTGAGATAGAATGACATAATTGTCTCAATATCTTCACCGGCCCGAAGAACGATTTTTGCTAATTCTACAGCTCTACTTTCAGGAATATCAATTTTTGCTGTATCAATTTTTGCTGTTTGTATAATGTTTCTTCCCATTGTTACTAATCCTGCCTTTATACATCCTGCTCCTATCTTTATTGCTTCTTCTGGTTCTTCCGCCAACTTTTCTCGTAGTAATGGTGCTTTCTCGAATGTGTCGGCCAACATCCTGGCACACTCTCCTATATTCATTTCATCTATTTTCCTTTTAAGCCATTCTTTAATTTGCTTCTCAGAATATGGATACACCGATTCATTTTTGCCTTTCTTTCTAATCTCCTTTTTTTTATATGCCATAAGCTATCACCTCCATTTTTCAGTCGCCTCGGGCGTGGTTCTCCCCATACTGAATTACTATCTTGTCCTCCCTGTAGGCGACTGACTGACTACTAAGTGTTTAGCAGTCAATCAGTCGCCTACAGTTTCTCCCTCCCTATTTTTGTATTATTTCAAAGAACTAACTACCTCCTTTTTTCAATTTACCAGGAAAACCTGGGCAAGATGAAAGAGAATTTAAATTCTCTTTCATCTTCTATTCATATATTGTAATTACTAACCACTTTGGTAACGCTCTGATATTCTCCCTCCCCCTCCTTAATCCTCCCCCTCCCAGAGGGAGGGGGAGGATATAGGTGGAGGAGGGAAACTCTTCCTTATACTCCTCTACTGAGGATAAAGCATATCTATTTTATTTTGTCAAGATTGGACAAAATTCAATGGTATGCTATGATATTTTCGGAGGTGAAGAAAGGTGTCTTTGATAAGAATAGTAGGATACGTTTTTGTAGGAGCCGGAGTGTCATTTCTTACAACTGGGCTCACAGTGATTGCTCTCATAAACTCAGAGAGGAGTGGTATAGGGGGTGTAATAATAGGTTGTCTCTTGATGGCAATCGGAGCCGGGTTTTGTGCAACAGAAGAATAACAGAGGAATGCCAACCCTAAGAGAAAAATGTTAATGGCGGAGCCTCGTGCTACCGCCTTTTTTTAATTGTAATTGCTAAAAACAATATTCTCACAACTTCTTATATAGAAAACTCAATATCGGGTCTTTATTATATTCTCAAACCTCGGGAAGAAATCTGTTCTATTTTTGATATTCTGCATTACCACTGCATTGGGACCAATATTACAATCCGAGCCAATAAGAACTCCTGGCATTAAATTGACTTTTGAACCAATATGAGTATGCTCTCCCACAATTGCCCCTAATGAAGTTAATCCGGTATCAATCTTCTTCCCTTTAACCTCAGATTTTATTCTTCCTCGATCTAATCTTATATTTGAGGTCACTACATCTGCCCCTACCCGAGACCCTGAATTAAAAATTGAATCTCCTACAAAACCAGAATGAAGATGAACATCCTCTTCTAAAATAGTTCGGGTCATCTCGAGGTTTGCTCCCAAAAGAGAGTTCGATTCAATATTAGAATAGTCTCGCAAAAGAACATTGTTGCCTACAATACTATTATCTCCAATATAACAAGGTCCCTTTATAACTGCATTTTCAAAGATCCTAACATTTTTCCCAATATAGACTCTGCCTTGAATAGTAGCATTTGAGGCAATCTTAGCACTTTCTGAAATTTTTGACTTTAAACCCCTATCAAATAAATACCTTACTACTTCAAATAGATGCCAGGGATATTTTAATGATGGAGTATCTTTTTCACTTTTTTTAAGAATCACTATCTTTACATTATTTTTTTTCATATAAACAGAAAGGGCATCTTCAAAATCATACATATGCTTTTTCACCTTTCTATAAATCTTAAAAAAACTCGGTTCTAATAAATAAACCCCTACTACCTTTATATCAGATGGCTCTCTTCCCTTCTTTGGTTTCTCTACAATCTCCAAAATTCTTTTTCCCTTCAATTTTGCCATTCCATAAAGTTGGGGATTAGTAGTCTTTTGACCTACAAGGGCAGATTTAGTCTTCAAATTATAAGCCTGAATTAACAACATCTTAATAATCTCCTCGGCATCAATTCTTTCCGCATTCAAAACCAAAAATTGTTCTTTTAATAAATCCTTTGCCTGCCAAAGAGCATTTCCCATTCCTTCTGGCTCTCTCTGAATTACATATTTTATTTTTAGACGAGAAAACCTGTAGTTTTCTAAACCTTTTTCTATATCCTTATTTGGCCCCTCAATAATTACCACCTCCCTTATCCCTGCTCTTCTTAAGCCTTCAATGGTATAAAAAATTAAAGGCTTTCCCATTATCTTTAAAAGGGACTTATGAACTGAATTAAGAGGCCAGAATCTACTTGAGGCTCCGGCTGCCAAAATTACTGCTTTCATAATTTTTTATTTTACTATCACTTTACTGAAAACTCAACAATATAAATGTTAATACCCTTCTACTGAACTCTCCATATCTTAAATACTACATCTTTTTTATTTCTGGCTTTTGGAGAATAATACTGGGTTAATTTTTTGGTTTTCTCAAGAATCTCTTTAGAAATTTTGCCTTTTGGATAACTTCTAATTAAACTCAAGGGACCAGGATAATTTCTCATCTCTATGAGAACATCTCCCCTTTGGGATAACCTTTTAATTTTTTTATTTTCTTTCTCATTTCTTCCTACAATAATTTTTGTCCACTTGGCTTGGCTTGCCTTTCTTTGCTTAATTTTCTGCTTATTCTGGAATCTCTCCCAAAAATGCCTTCCTACTTTTAAAAGTTGAATGTCATTTTCTTGAAATTGAGGATAAATTTTAAGTAATTCCTTAAGCCGTTTTGAAAATTCTAAATCAGTTAAAAGACATCCTCCACCTGGAGAAGGATATGTTTTAATCTTATATTCTTTAGCCATTTCAATTTGTCTTTTTCTTGCCTTTCCAGAAATATCTAATAGTCTTGTTCTATCCACCCATCTCAGTCTTTCTGGAATGGTAGGCTCTAAAAGTTTAGCAGACAAGGGTCTTAATAAATAACCCTTCAGAGAGGATTCCTCTTCTATCAGTTTTAAACTCTTCTTGTTCTGAGACATAGGTCTCTCACCTAAAACCTCTCCAGTAGAGACAAAATCAAAACCATGCTTTCTGGCAAATTCCTTTGCTCTTTTTAACATCAAAATATGGCAATCAATACAGGGATTGGCTCCCTTTCCATAACCATACTTCGGTTTCTTTACTATTGCCAAATGCTCTTGAGAAAAATCAATAATCTTAATAGGAAGACCGATCTCTTTTGCTGAAATCTTAGCCTGTTCAGCATCAAAAAAATAACTTTTAAAGGTTATTCCTTCCACTTTTATATTCTGTTCCATTAAAATCTTTGCTGCTAAAATAGAGTCTAAGCCCCCAGAAAAGAGCAAAAGAGTTTTTGGCTTTTTCTGAATTTTTTTTAGAATCTCGGAAAATTCCTTTAGATTTTTTATTGAAAAGTCAATCCTTTTATCTGTTAATAGATCTTTGTATTTCCCCTCTCCTCGGTTTATCCTAACAGTAATCACATAAGGGTAATTTTTTTTAATTTCCAATAAGGCATTAGGATTGTCTTCAATTACCACTATCTTCTCATGTTTTTTAAAAATTTTCTTAAATGGTTTTGTCTTGTTAATATCTTTAGTAATAATTATCTTTTTGAAATATTTTTCAATCTTTGAGGAGGAAATTTTTACTCTCTGAAATCTTTCCTCTCCATAAGAAAGCAGAATTAAATTAATCTTATTTTCCCATCTTTTCAAAAACCAAATTACCTCTTTATAAAGAAATCTTGGTGCCTCTTTTAAAACCCTTTTGAAACAAACCTGAAGGTCTTTAATTTTAATTTTAGGCTTTGCTTTATGGATCAATCTAAATTGTCTTTTCGGTTTATAGTCCCTCCCTTTTCCCTTGGACTCCTCAAAAGACTTGTTAAATAACTCTTCCTCTACCCCTAATCTTTTAAAATTCTCCTTTAGAACACGATAAAAACTTTTACTTGAAAATAATGTATGGTCAAAATCAAAAACTGCAGTTATTGTTCTGGACTTTTGAAAATTCATAGTGTCATTGAAGGTTTTTAAATTGTAATTGCTAACCAATTTGGTAACGGTTGATTGTTATTATCTCCCACCCCCACCTATATCCTCCCCCTCCCAGAGGGAGGGGAGGATTTGGAGAGAAATCCCTCATTTACTAATGCTTCTTCTTATGGAAATCTCTCTGCAAGAGGGGGAAGATTTGGAGAGGAGTCCCTCCCTATCCTCTCCCTCCCTTTGGAGGGGGAGGAAAAAGGTGGGGAGGGTCTATTTTTTATTTCGTTACTGAATTGATTGGATCGCACAGATAAATTATTACAAGAAAAGATGATAACAAAGATTTAGGTTTTATTCTTTATCTTGCCTACCCATTTCGTTCCAAGTCTAAAAAGCATCAAGATTCCTAATATGGCTACCAAGACATCAACTGCTCGAAGAATCATCGTAAAGGCAATTGCCTTTTCTCCGGGAAGCCCCAAAAGAGAGAAAGAAAAAATCTGCAATGCCTCATGACTTCCAAGAGCGGCTGGCAGAGGAAAAAGATAGGAGAGATTTGTAAAAGCCATTACAGAAAGAGTTACTATTCCATTTACTCTTATCCCTAAAAACCAAAGAATTGCCCATGACCTTAACCAATTAACAACTCCTTTTAGAAAACTTAATAAAAGAACCTTCCACATATTTTTGTTTGATGTTTTAAAAAAATCAAACATTTCTTTCTCATAATAAGAGATTTCATTGGTGGCTTTCTCGTTAATGAAACCTTTAAGAGGTTTTTCAAATAGTTTAATAATGCTCTGCTTCTTAAAGGCTCTCACATAAAAAAGGAGAAGGGCAATAGCAGGGAATAGGATAATTAAAAAGATAGTCCAAAACCTTGAGGGAACAGTAAAGGTTTTCAAAATAAAAAATATTATCCCTGATATTACAATCAAAAAAAAGATACTTACCTCAAAAATCTTATCAATAAAAACAGAGATAACGCCCACCTTCCAAGGAAGAGAAAAATTTTTCTTAAGATAATAAATCTTTGTCCCCTCTCCTCCAAAAATGGCAAAAGGGGTAAAATAACTTATTCCGAAACCAGCCAGCCATAAGGGAATCAGATCCTTTGGAGAAATATTCTCCTTCTCATACTGAAGAATGATCTTCCATCGCCAAATACCAATTAAAACAAAAAAAAGAGTTAGAATTGAAACCAAAAAGATTCCTAAAGAAGGAAAAGATAAAAACTCCTCCCAGATCTCTCTCATTCCAATCTTTTCAAAAACAAAATAAATTAAGATGCCAGAAATAAAGATAGTAATAAGAAAATAAATCACACTTTTTCTCATATAAAAAGTTATTGGGTTAATATACCTAATATTTCTTTATAAAATCTTTTTGCCTTCTCAAGTTCTTCTCTGCCTTTCTTTGTTATCCTGTAAATCCTTTTTCGATTTCTAATTTCGCTTTGAACAAGATTCTTGCTTTCTAACCTATAGAGTACTCGGTAAGGAGTAATTTTACCGGGTTTAAAACCAAATCTCTTTTCAATTATTTTTGGAATTTGATAACCATAAAGTTCTTTCTTTCTTAAAAGAGATAAGATATAAATCCAGAGATTTCCTTTAGTATTTAATTGAACCAACCGCTCAAATGGAAGCATAGGGCCTTGACAAACTATTTTATATGTATAAAATAGTTTATATGGGTAAAACAATAAAAATTGCTATTGCCGGAGTAGGAAATTGTGCCAGTTCTCTAATTCAGGGTATTTACTATTATAGAAAGATCACAAACAATGATGAGTTGGTCCCCGGCTTAATCCATAATGTTTTAGGTCCTTATAAAATTTCTGATATAGAAATTGTTTCTGCTTTTGACATTGATAAAAGAAAGGTAGGAAAGGATATTTCAGAAGCAATATTTGCTCTTCCCAACTGCACAAAAGTATTCTGTAAAAATATACCAAAAATGAAAACAAAAGTAAAAATGGGACCGGTTTTGGATGGGGTTCCTTCTCATTTAAAGAAATATCCTGAAGATAAAAGATTTGTTGTCTCTAAAGAAAAACCAGTAGATGTAGCAGAAGAATTAAAAAAGTCAGGAGCAGAGATTTTAATAAACTATATGCCTGTGGGCTCTCAAAGGGCTACAGAATTTTATGCCAAAGCAGCACTTAAGGCAGGGTGTGCTTTTATTAACTGTATGCCTGTTTTTATCTGTTCTGAGAAAAAATGGATAAAAAGGTTCGAAAGAGCAAATCTACCCTGTGCCGGGGATGATATTAAATCCCAGGTAGGAGCCACCATTGTCCATCGTACCCTCACTCATCTGTTTTCTCAAAGAGGCGTTAAAATTGAGAAAAGTTATCAGTTAAATGTGGGAGGAAACACTGATTTTTTAGTAATGCTCTCCCAAAATAGGTTAAAATCAAAGAGAATTTCAAAAACTGAAAGTGTTGAATCGCAACTTCCCAGACGTCTAAGTTATGACAACTTACATATTGGTCCTTCTGACTACGTTCCCTTTTTGAAAGATAATAAACTCTGTTTTATTAGAATTGAAGGAAGAAAATTTGGCAATGTGCCGGTAGAATTAGAATTACGACTCTCGGTTGAGGATTCGCCAAATTCAGCCGGTTGTGTTATAGATCTTATAAGACTGGTAAAAATTGCTTTAGATAGAAAAATTGGAGGTGTTTTAACTTCTGCCTCTGCGTATTTTATGAAACATCCCCTTCAGCAATTTACAGATGAAAAAGCCAGAGAGATGGTTGAAGAATTTATAGAAGGAAAAAGAGAAAGATAACTTCTTAACTCTCAGTGTTTGATCCTCTGTTTATGTTAGACCTCAAAAGGGAAATATTTAAAGGTCTTGAGAAGAAAGTTGGTTCTCTTTTTTCTCTTCTTCCTCTTACTCCCAATCAGTGGACATTGTGTTCTTTTGTTTTTGCTTTAATTACTCTATTCTTCCTGATAAAAAATAATCTAATTCTCGCTCTTTTGTTTTTTCTGGTAGCGGCATTCTTAGATTTTGTAGATGGAGCCGTAGCCCGATTTAAAAAAGAAGCAACCAATCGGGGCGCCTATCTTGATACCATAGTAGACCGATATGTAGAAGCAATGATTTTTATTGGCTTTTTATTTCTACCTCTACCAGATATCTTATTACCCTGTAAGGTTTGGATCTTTCTTTGCTTTTTTGGATCTATTATTACTACCTATTCCAAAGCCGCAGCCAAAGAAAAAGAGTTGGCAAATAAAGAAATAAAAGGAGGAATATTGTCTCGAGGAGAAAGAATTATTTTAATTTCCCTCTCAATGTTAGTAGGAATTTTCAGTCTTACGGGAATGGCTTATCTTTTAATAATATTTGCTCTTCTCTCAAATCTTACTGCTGTTCAGAGAATAAATCTTGCTTTAAAAGGGGATAATCTTTCATCCTAAAAAAATACAAATTATTCCTAATAGAAGACAATATATCCCAAAATAATAAAGTTTCCCTTCCAGAACTATTCTCTTAAGAATCTTTAGAGCAAAAAAACCAACCACTGCCGAAGATATAAATCCTAAAAGCCCATTGATTATCTGTTGGTCAGTAAAATGGCACATCTCAGGAACCTGAATTAGAACGGCTCCAAAAATGGCTATTATTCCCAATAAAAAAGAGAATCTAAAGGCATCTTCCCTTTTCATTCCTTGATAAATACCTGCTGAAATGGTAGAGCCTGAACGGGAAACACCTGGCAAAATTGCCAATGCCTGGAAAAGTCCAATTATTACTGAATCCCATAAACTTATCTTATCAATACTCTTTGAGGCATTGCGGATTAAGGTAGTCAAAAATAAGAGTAAGGCAGTTATTAAAAAAGAAATCCCTGTCAATAAAAGGGAATTGAATATTATCTCTACTTCTTCTTTTAAAAGAAATCCTACAATTCCTATAGGAATAGTGCCAAGGGCAAGTTTTATTATTAATGCCCAATGAGTAAATAATGACCTAATGTCTTTCCAAAAGAAAAAAACCAGGGCAACTAATGTCCCAAAGTGAACCAAGGTATCAAATGTTACTGGAGGTTCTAAAAAACCAAAGATTTTTTGGAAGATTACAAGATGACCGGATGAGGACACTGGTAAGAATTCAGTAAGTCCTTGAACTATACCCAGAAAAATAGCCTGAAGAAATGACATAACCTTCCTAAATCAATTTATTTTTTCTTACTACATTCGGAACAAAACTTTGCCTCAGGAATGATCTTTAGTCTCTCTTCTTCTATTTTTTTCCCACACCTCTCACAAATACCATAATTTTTTCCTTTTTTTATCTTACTCAAGGCTCTTTCTATATCTAAAAGTTTAAGTTCAAGTCGATACTCTACAGGTAAAAGATTGGTATATTCCTCTACCTCATCAGAATTTTCATCCTGTTCTGAGGTATGCTTCCCGAATTGAGGAAATTTGGTTCGCCAATTTTCAGGAAGATCCTTATCTCTTTCTGCAAAAGAAGAAAGAAGTCTTTCAATTTCCTCCTTTTCTCTCTCAAGTTTTTCCTTTAATTGTTGAAGTAATTTTTGTTCCATATTTGTTATTTTAAAACATCTATTGTTTGCCACATACTTTCTCTTGAGGTGGTAATCAAAAGCACATTGTCAGTAATAGCCCAGTCAATAGACAAATCTGGCTCTGGAAAATTGGTATATCTAATATGAACACCGGAATGGGTATTGTCTAAAAAGTTTGGACTGGCCTTCTCTCCCCTTCTCCATAAACTATGGACCTTATAAAAATCGTCAGGTAAGACCTTCTCCCATTCACCCATTGAGGTTCTCACAATTCCTGCCTTTCCTTCTTTAATTTTAAATGCTATTCCCAGTCTATTTCTTCTTTCCTGATTGAAAAGTTCTTCTTGAGAATAAAGATATAGGGTATAGGTCTCAAGATTATCTTTTACCTCTTTTGGGGGGTGAAGGTCAAGTGCCTGAAAAAGTTGAGAGATAGTCAAAAGTTCTCCCTTGTATTTTGGAACAATCTCAATAAATGTTTTAGGAGGATATTCTGTTTTAAACTTCTCATCAATTAAAGGAATGAAGATATCAGAGGTTAAATCAGAAAGATCTATCTTTTCTGAAACCCCAATCACCAAAGGAGGAAGAGGAGGTTGACAGTCTTTGTCTGTCTGACAGAGATCTACTCCCTCACCTTTTACTACTTCACATTTTGTGCCTCGGCATTCTTTATGGGTAGGAACTGGGGGTTGAGGAATCTGGACAATCTTTTCCTCAGGTAAAGAAGGAGAGGGAGGAAGTGAAGATTTGGAAGAATAATTTATAAAGAAGAAAATTAAGCCAGAAATTGCCAAAAGAAGAAAAATCAAAACCAAAATTCCTGCAAGGGGACTTGCTATTTTCTTCTCTTTCAATTTTATAACTTCAAATTCCTTTTTGGAAATTTCTTCTTTTTTCTGTTTTTCCTTTTTCTCTTTTTTTAATTTCTCCTCTTTTTCTCTTTTTATCTCAAATTGCTTAGGAAGCAAGACCAATTTTTTCTCTTTTTCTAATTTTGCTAACTCTTGCTCTTTTCTTTTTTTCTCCTCCTGTAGTCTCTCTTGAAGTTCTTTCTCCTTTTTCTCTCGCTTTTCTTCCATTTGTTTTATTCTCTCTTGAAGTTCTCTTTTCTTTTTTAATATTTCTTTTCTTCTTTTTTCTATCTGTTCTTTTTTAGCCTGGATTTCCTTTCTTCTCTTTTCTTCTAATTGTTGTTGTCTTTTTAAAATTTCTTTCTCTTTTAAGATCGCTTCTCGAAGAGCCGCAAGTTCTCTTTTTTCTTTTTCAATCTCTAAATTATAATCTATCTCTTCGCTATCCTCTTCTTCCTCCTCTTCCTCTACCTGTTCAGTTTCCTTTCCTGACGCTTCTATCAAAGAAGAGAGCATTTGTAAAAAATTAACCTCTTCTTTATTAAGTCTTGCCCGCTCTTGTTCTAAATGTCTCTCCTGCTCTTCTATCTCTTTCCTCTTTGAAAGTATTTTTTCGAAATCCTGATATTTCTCTTTTAAAAGTTGATATTCTCTTTCAAGTTCTCGCTTTTGAACTTCTATCTCTTTTTGTTTTTGAATGTTTTCAGAGTACTCTTGATATCTGATGTTCAGTTTCCTAATTTTTTCTTTTGTTTCCTTTCTTTTCTTTTCAATCTCCCACCTATTCTGTTCTATCTTCCTTCTCTGTTCCTCCATTCTTTGCCTTTCCTTTTCTACTTCTATCTTCTGTTCACCTCTTACCTCTTTTTCCCTCTTCTCAATCTTGGCTATCTCTTTCTCAATCAATTCTTCTTTCTCTAAGATTTTTTTGTATTTCTTCTCTAAAAGATTACTCTCCTCAACGAGTCTATCTCTTTCCGCCTTTATCCTCTCAAGTGTCTCTATTGATAATCCTTTCTCTTTGAAAGCCTTATACCATTCATTTATAGATTTTAACTTTTTAACCACCTCTTCTTTTCTTTGTTTTATTTTTTTAAATTCTTCTAATAACGTTGGGGAGAGATATTCTTCTGTTGATTCTTTTCTCTTGGCTTTAATTTCTTTTTCTATCTCTTTTATTTTAAATCTTATTTCCTCTATCTCCTTTTTAATCTCTTCTATCCTTTCTTTTTGTTTTTTTAATTTTTCCTCGAGATTCTTTCTTTCTTTTAAAAGATTGCCTAACTGATCCTGTAATTTCTCCTTCTCCTTTTTACCCTTTTCCCATTCCCCTTCTAAAAGGAGAGTTGATTCTTGAATTTTCTGAATATTAATAGAGTATTCTTCTTTTTCTTTTTTGTACTGCTCTATTTTACTTTTTAACTCCTTTATTCTTTCTTTTTTTTCAGAAATCTCTTTTCTTAATCTCTTAATCTCTTTCAAAATAGAGTTGATGTTTTCTTTAAGTTGCTCCATTTCCTCCTCCGCTATATCTATTAATTCTTCTTCCTCTTCTTCCTCAATTTTAGAATATGCTTCTCTTATCCTTTCCTCTTCCAGTTTTAATGCTTTCTCTTCCTGTTCTATCTTTTTTAATTCCTTCTCAAAATCCTGCTCTCCTTTTTCTTCTCTCATCTTCTTCAACTCCTCCAGTTCTTTTTGCAATTTTTCTTTTTCCTCTCGAAGTTTCCTTAACTCTGCCATTGCTTTTTTCTTTCTTTCTTCTTCAAGGGTAGAGATCTTCTTTTCTGAATCTTCTCTTGCCTTCTGGACAAGGGAATAAATCTTTTCTGGAGAGAAAAGACTGGAGATCTCTTTCTTAAATTTATCCTTTAAAAGTTCAATTTCTTTCTCTTTTAATTTTATCATTTCTTTTTTCGCCTCAATATCTCTTTTCTTCCTAATTAAAGACAATAAATTTCTGTATCTTGTCTCCATATTTTGAAGTTCTTGGAAAACTTTTCTTTTTTTGTCTTCTGCCTGCCATCTTCTCTCTTTTATCTTTCTTCTTATCTCTTCAATTCTCCACCTTTCCTTTTCTATTTCCCTTCTTTCATCTTCTCCAGCAATTTTTACTCTTCCTTCAATCTCTTCTTCCTTTTTTTCAATAGCCATTTCTTCTTTTAAAATCTCATTTATCTCTTCTTCCCACAACTCTATTTTTCTTTTAATCTCATCCCGTCTTTTTTTTGTTCGCTCAACTTCTGATAAAACCATTGAATAGAGTTGGACGATTCTTGCTTTTCTCTCTCGCTCTTTTCTTATCGCCTCTTCTTCCTTTCGTTTTATCTCAAGAAGGGGCTGAAGTTTCTCTTGAAGAGATTTTTTTATCTCTTCTAATTCTTTCAGAGATTGAGCCTCTCTTTCAATCTCTTTATTTATTCTTTGCTTCTCTTCAATTACTTGTATTCTTTTCTTATCTAACTCTCTTATGTTTCTTTCAATCTCTTCCTTTCCTTTTCGGAAAGCATTTTGTTTTGAAAGTAATTTCTCTATTACCTGAAGTCTTTCCTTTCTTTTTTCTTCTTCTTTTTCATACTCTTTTTTAATCTTCTCTATTGTCTGATTTACAACCTCTACTTCTCTTTTAAGATCTTCTTCTTTTTTAAGAAGATAATTCTTCAGATTTTCAATCTCTTCTCTCTCTTTGGTTATCTTTTTTTGGAATTCCTCTATCTCTTTTCGAGAGGTATCTAAATGTTCTTTTAAACCTTTCAATTTCTCCTCTAAAGATTGTTTCTCTTTAATAAGGCGAAGTTTTTCTTGGGCAAGGATTCTTCTTTCTTCCTGAATCTTTTTAATTCTTTCTTTTGGAGAGGGGAGCGAATGTTTAAAATCTTTAATTTTTTTCTCTATTTCCTCTTTCTTTTTCTCCTCTATTTTAATTCTTTCTCTTATCTTTTTTAGTTCTGCTTCCATCTCAACCTTTCTTTCTTCAAGTTTATCCAGTTCTCTTGATATTGTCTCTACATCTTTCTTAAGACTCTTAAATCTTTCTGCTATCTTGCTTCCTGGAATATCAAGGAGTTCCTCCTCTTCCTCTTCCTCCTCCTCAACAGAACCAGGATGAAGTAGTTTATAATCCTCCATTTTCTCCTTTTCTATACTTAGTCTATACAGCATCTCCCTTAGTTTTTCCTTTCTTTCTTCTAATTTCTTTAATATAAGAGAGGCTTCTTCAATCTCTTTTGAGATTTTTTCTTTTGAAGCAAGAAGTTCATTTTTTTCTTTCTCAAGGTTTTCTTTCTCTTCCTCTTCTTTTCTAAGAGGGGCTCTTAAGAGTTGCCACTTTTCTGAAAGTTTTTTTACCTCCATCTCACGCTTTGTAAGAAGATTTTTTAGTTTCTTTAATTCCTTCTCTATTCTCTTATTCTCCTTAAGTACATTTTTCATTTGGTTCTTTTTCTGATGAAGGTTTTCTTTTTCTTGCTTTATCTTTAAAAGCAATATCTTTTCTTTTTGTTTTCTCTCTTCTTTTTTCCTTTTCTCCTCTAAAATTCTTTGGAGTTTTTCTTCTTTTTCTTTTCTTTTTCTTTCTTGCTCTCTCGCTTTTTCTTCTAATTTCCTTTTTCTCTCTTCTTCTTTTTTTCTTTTTGCCTCAAGAATGGCTTTCTTCTTTTCTTCTAACTCTTTTTGTTTTTGCAATTTTTTTCTTTTCTTAAGTTCCTCTTCTCTTTTCTTTTTCTCTTCAAGAAGTTTCTTTTTCTCCTCTTCTTCTTTTATTCTTCCAGAAAGACGAGCCAAGTCTTTCGCCATTGTTCGGATTTTACCAAGACCAATTTCTTCTTTGGCTTTTTTTTCTCTCTCTCTTAACTTCTCCAAATAGGTTTTACTTTTTTCAGAAAATCCTTTTCCAAAATTTGGATCTTCTCGAAGGAGAGTCATATTTAAGGAATTTGTAAGTTTTAGCGGATTAAAATGTTATCCTTTAAAAAAATTCCTGAAGATTAATCCGCTGAAATTAATGAGGTCTTTCTTTAACGAGAGAAAGGGTAATCCTTCCACTCTGATCTATATTCTTCACCTTCACAGGAATAATCTGACCAATTTTAAACCTCTGACTCAATCTTCTTCGAGGGGCTTTTTTGGGAAAAATCTCAGAGATATGCAACAGTCCAATTTGATTTGGAAGAATCTCAACCAGTAAGCCAAAATTCATAATCTTCTCAATCCTTCCCTGAAATACCTCTCCAGTTTTAATTTCTCTGGTAATGCCCTTAATCCAATTGATGGCTTGTTTTGCTTTCTCTTTATCTTTTGCTGTCACAAAAATTAAACCATTATTCTCAATATCAATAGAGGTATCAGTTTCTTCAATAATTTTATTTATCATTGTTCCTCCAGGACCAATTACTTCTCTAATCTTCTCTGGATTTATCTTAATACTCAAAATTTGCGGAGCAAAAGGTGAAACCTGAGGTCGGGGATGAGGAAGAACATTTTCCATTTTCTCCAAAATTTTTTCCCGAGCCTTTCTGGCAGAACAAAGTGTATCCTTTATAATCTGCAATGTAAGACCTCTTATCTTTACATCAAGTTGCAAGGCTGTTACCCCTGTCTGGGTACCTGCAATTTTAAAGTCCATATCTCCAAGGCTATCCTCTGGGCCCTGAATGTCGGTTAATATTTTGTAATTTCTGTCAGAAATTGGTTTTGAATTATCATCTTCAATAATTAAACCGCAAGAGATTCCTGCCACACTCCTTTTTAAAGGCACTCCAGCATCAAAAAGAGCAAGGGAGGAGGCGCAAACAGAAGCCATAGAGGTAGAACCATTTGAGGACAGACATTCTGAAACCACACGAATGGTATAAGGAAAACTCTCTGTTTCCGGAATGGCAAACCTTAAGGCTTTTTCTACTAACGCGCCATGTCCAATCTCACGCCGACCTGGCGCCCGAATGGGTTTTACCTCTCCTGTAGAGTATGGAGGGAAGTTGTAATGATGCAGAAATCTCTTGGTGCCTGTAATTTCCATTCCTTCAAGTAGAAGTTGATCTCCTGGGGCTCCTAAGGTGACAATTGAAACTACATGAGTAAGGCCTCGAGAGAAGAGGGCAGAGCCATGGGTCCGAGGAAAGATCCCTGCCTTACAGGTAATCTTTCGCAATTCATCCATTTTTCTACCGTCTGGCCGTAGGTTTTCTTCTAAAATCATTTTATGCAAGACCTTTCTTACCAAAGTTTCAAAGGAGGGTTTGTCAAGTCCTATTTCTTCTCTTAGTTTCTGTTGGGCCAAACTTGATTTTTTCTTGCCATTTTCTTCTCTTTCTAAGAGGAGG
>JAGGUF010000057.1 GCA_021158595.1 bacterium
ACCTCAGGTTTTAAAAATTTATTCTATAGATGATCTCATGGAAGACTTTTCTATTTTCAAATCGATCCCATCCAGATAATGTTTTATTCTTCAAACTTAAGTTTCCTTTAGCCTTTATCATTCTAATAGAGTAAACTTTTTAAATATTCAAATCTATATAAAAAACTGTATGAAATTCATCTTTATGAAAGGTGTACCAGGGATCTCATCCCGTGTGGAAAAGAACTTAATGATTCCTTCTCTTAGAGAGTCCTCTGTCATGCATATTTTAGAAGATTGTATATGTGAAGAGTCTGGAGATCCTCCAAAATTGGTAATATACCTGAATAGATTTGTTATGGAGGGGTTGGGTGAAAGGGCATTTGAGAGGGAGAGAATAAAATGAAGATACTCCATACCGCAGATATCCATTTAAAGGAATATGAAGATAATAGATGGAAAACACTCCAAAAACTAATTGAGGTCGGGAAAAAGGAAAAAATTGAAATTTTCGTGATAAGTGGGGACCTCTTTGATAAGGAGATTGATTCTGAAACTTTAAGACCGAAGATAAGAGAAATTTTCTCAAACAATGGCTTTAAAATAGTTTTAATTCCGGGAAATCATGATAGTGAATCATATAAAAGCGGTATGTATTTTGGTGATGATGCGGTTACCTTGACAGATTTAAATAAGCCTTTTGAATATAAAGATCTAATGATATGGGGACTACCTTTTGAACCCATAGAAGGAGAAAAACTTCTCAATAGGCTTCACTCATTGGCAAATAATTTAACTACAGATAAAAGAAATATCCTACTCTACCACGGAGAATTGCTTGATAAATCCTTTTCAAGGAGAGATTTTGGAGATGAAGGTGAAAGAAGATATATGCCCGTCAAACTTTCTTATTTCAAGGATTTAAATATTGATTATGTACTTGCAGGACATTTCCATTCAAAATTTGACGTGTGGAAGTTAGAAAATGGCGGATACTTTGTTTATCCTGGATCACCTATTTCAATAACTAAAAGAGAAATAGGGCAGAGAAAAGTAAATATCTTTGAAGTTGGAAAGCCACCTAAGGAATACTCTCTTGATACACCTCATTTTGAAGAGGTGGTTATAGATTTTGATCCTTTTGTGGAGAAAGTTCCAGTAGAGATAGTAAAGAAACATCTCGAAAAAGTTCATCCTACAGCAAGTATAATCCTTAGAATTAAGGGATATATTAACAGTGAAAAGATTAAAATAAGTGAACCCGAACTTGTGAGACAAATAAGAGAAATTACCAAAGGAAAATCTGTAGAAGAACATTTTGAATTTGAGGACATACATACGATTCTTGAAGATGACCTTTTTAAAAGCTTCATGAAGAAACTCGAACAAAAAGATTACAATGAGGAAAAGAAGAAACAATTGCGTGACCTAGCAATAAAAGCAATGATGGGGGCAGGATTATGAAAATAAAGGAATTCTTAATAAGACGTTACGGTCCCTTACCAGATTCAGGTAGGATTATATTGCGTGATTTTAATTTATTTTGGGGTAAAAACGAAAATGGAAAAACTCTTACAATAGATGCACTTGTAAAGTTATTATTGGGACATAATATTAGAAATTTTGAACACATAGATCGAGTAGAAGAAAATCCAGAGGGTTATGTAATTATAGAATACGAAAAGGGCAAAGAAATCAAACTCCCGGAAAAGGGGAATTTAACAAAAGTTGCAGATTTAACCCCCTCAGAATGTTGTAACATTTTCATAGTTAGAAATAGCAACTTATCTATTGGCCGTGAAAGTGAGTTCTACACTAATGTAACGGATCGTCTTACCGGTTTAAGAACAGAAGAGATTCAAAAAATAATGGGAATTCTTAGAGAAATTGGTAAAATAACACCAACAGGCATGTTTAGGGATATTAAAGAAGAAAAATTAAAAACAAGGATAGAAAAAGCAAAGACTCTTTTAGAGAAAAAAATTAAAAGTTTAGATAGAGAGATTAAAGAAAAGAGATTTGATGAGCTTGAAGGAGAATGTGTAAGGCAAAGAGAAAAGATAGATGAGATTGATCAAAAAATAAAAAGCCTTGAAGATGCGAGAAAGAGAGAAAAATACGAAAAAGGAAAAGAAACATTGGATAATCTCAAAGAATCTTTAGAGATACTCAAGGATTTAGAAATTTATAATGAGAAGGATGAGCAATTATGGAGAGTGTGTGAGAGAGACATCAAGATCTATAACGAAGAAAAAGAAAACCTATCTGAAGAACTTAAAGGAACGGAAAGAGAATTCGAGAAGATAAATGAAAAATTAAGTGAAGTGGAAAGAAATTTTCGGATTTTCGAGGAAATAAAAAGAAAATTAGATGATGAAATTAAACTGGATTTGGACAATTACAAGAGAAAGAGGAGAGAGTTAGTACAACAAAAGATGAAAAGCAAATTTTTTAGTTCAGTAGGGATAATTTCTGCAATTCTATTTGGGATATCTTTGCTTGGAGTTATCTTTAGTCCATCATTGTTGTTTTACATCCTAGCAATATTATTTTCGATTTTAGCTATGATTTCATGGATATTTAAGTTCCAGTTTGAAAGGAATAAGGCCTCGCTTGCAGAGATATTTGAAAAAATTAAACTAACTCTTTCAAAATTTAAATTGAGCGCAGAGAATATCGAAGGAATTCTTTCAAATATTCAGAGGGTTGATGAGCTATACCGTGAAGAATCTGAGAAGCTACAGGAGATAAAGAGGAAAAAAGAAAGATTAGAAGAAAAAATTAAGGATTTGCATAAAAAAATTCAGGATATAGAAAATAAGATTAAAGATGCTGAAAAGAAGATAGAGGAGACAAAAATAAAGTCAAAAGTGGAATCTTTAGAAAACTACTCCAAAAAACTCAAATCAAAACAGGAACTTGAAAGGTCAATAGGAGAACAAAAAAGTGTTTTGAAAAGCCACTTTGGAAAAAGAGGTGAAAAATTAGAAGAAAACATTCCATTTTGGTGGGAAGAAATTGAAAAGCTCGAAAAGTATAAGGATGAAGCAAAGAATATAGAATATAACGAAGACAGAAAGACAGAGTTAAAAGAGAAAAAACAAGAATTGGAGCAGAAGCTAAAAACATTAGAAGAAGAGATGGAATCGATTCAAGAAAAAATGGAAGAAATAGAAAGAAAGGCAAATGAAATCCTGCGATTAGAAGAAGAATACTTACACTGTAAAACATCAGTAGATTTGAGAGCGGTTAAAGATAAATTGCAAAGATTTATCGACGAAAACGAAAGTAACAGAGACAACGTATTAGAAGTTATAGAAATTTTTGAAGAGATAGAAGCAGAAGAAAGGGAAAAAATTTCTGAACTTTTTGGTAGAGAGAGTCCTATTTCAAAATATTTTAATGAGATAACAGATGGTCTTTATGAAGAAGTTACATTTAATCAAGGAACAGGAAGAATTGAAGTCAAACGTAAGGATGGGGAGATAATAGAAGCGGAAAAACTGTCAGGAGGTGCCTATGACCAACTATATTTCTCTATCCGTCTTGCTCTTGGAGAAAAGCTATTAAAGGGTAAGAAAGGATTTTTCATTATGGATGATCCGTTCATAAAAGCCGACATAGATAGATTGCAAAGACAGATGGAAACGTTGAAGAAAATTTCTGAATTAGGATGGCAAGTTATGTACTTCAGTGCAAAAGACGAAATTAAAGATGTTTTAAAAGAAGATATAAGTTGTGATACCATTAACTACGTGGAGCTTCGGGGTATTTTCTCCTGAAAATGTTAGGCAACTTCGCACGACAGTGAATAAAAGGCTTCTCCCTCCGCAAACTCTCCACCCCTCCCAAACCACATATACCCCCAAATCATATATAAAATATAAAAAAATTAATGGTGCATGAAATATGGAGATTGATGAACTGAAGAGAAGGATAAAAG
>JAGGUF010000073.1 GCA_021158595.1 bacterium
CTTCTGCCTCTCTTATTAATTTTTTATTATTTATTATCTTTTTATTATTTATTATCTTTTTCCCCAATCTTTCAAGAGTCTTTTCAAACCTCTCCTTTCTTTCATCAAAGATCTCAGTTAAAATTGGGGTTTTAACCAAGATCTTTGCTAAGTCTGGGAGGGCAAAAAATTTAGGACAGTATTCAAGTTTTTCTTTATTGGTTTTCAGGCGAGGGACAAAAATGTAATCGCATTTTCCATCCAGCCACAAAAGATGACCAAAAAAGACCTTTATTGAAAAACAGGTTTCAGGATCACTGAATTTTGTGCCACTTTCGACAATCTCCTTATTGCTCTTAGGAGAGAAAACAATTTTCGCTCCCAACCTTTCAAAAAAGGTCTCCCAAAAATATGGATGTTTCCAATAAAACAAACTTTTGGGAATTCCAATGATCATATAAACTTATTCTACTGTTCAAGTTTAATAAAAAGCGAAATCAATCCCTGTATTTCTTATCTCTAATGTATAACACAAATTTTCTTTTTCACATAATAAAAAATAGCCACAATGGCTGAGTTAAAAAGTTGTTCTTTATATCTTAACTAAATGGCTTTGGGAGGTAGAATCAGAAGCGCCAAAATTCTTAATAGGCTTTCCAAATTTTGAAATCTCTTTTGCCAATCTACTTTCCTCACTTTTCTTTTTGTAGGGGAATAAAATTACCTTTCTAATCTTTACATTTTTATTTTCCAGTAAATAATCTATGTGCCAGTGCTTTTTCTTCTTTCTCTTAAGATGTCTTTCAATCCTTTTTTCTAAACTATTTTGGGCAGATCCAACATAGATATATTTCCCTTTCTCAAATCTTATCTTCCCCAATCTTCCAATCAAAATATCTTTAGACTTGCAAACCTCAATTAGTAAACAATAAATTCCTTTCATCATCTATAGGATTTATGGGCGAGGCAGGATTCGAACCTGCGACTCCTGCAATGTGACTGCAGTACTCTTCCACTGAGTTACTCGCCCATAATTACTATATATTCAACTTATCAATTATCTTTTTGTGGGTAAAATCAAATATATCTCTTAAAAACTTATCATTCATCTCAGTTCGGTATTTGAATTCTTCGGTTGTCATCAGACACCAATTTATCTCCTTTCCCATTTGACTTTCAATTCTTCTTATTGCGCGAGAGAGTACTGCCTTCTGGATCTTGTCTCCTACTATCAAAAGATCTACTGAAGATGTCCTTCTCCCTTTTAAAAATATTCCTGATACTACAGCCAACCTTATTCCTCTAATCCTTTTTAAAATATAACTTAATTCCTTCAAAGACAAAGGTGAACCATGAACAATCATTGCTCGAAGTTCGTTAAGAAAAGGGAATTTTGGATTAAGAAGATAAAAATATTTATTCTTCTGACTCTTTCTCTGAAGAAGACTTATCTTTCTTAGTTTTTCCAGTTCCTTTTTCACTGTTTTTGAATGAATTTGACATCTTTTCGCTACCTCTTTTACCCTAAAACCTCGCTCTTCATTCTGAAAAAAGAGGTTTAAAATCTTTGGCATTGCTTTAGAATTAAATAGCACTTCTAATTCCCTTGCCATAATTCAGTATAGAGTACAGGGTTTAAGATTGTATTCTAACAAAAATCTTCAATAGTTGTCAAAATTTTTAAAAGGAGTTATATTAATAAATAGGATTTTTATCAAAATTAAACCAAACATATGAGAATCAAAGAAGTTCTTTTTGACGCCAAGGAACCCACTGTTTATTGTGAGAGTTTTGTCTACGAACCAAGTAATATTGAAGAAGAAAGGCTGGGTTATCTTTTTATGGTGGGAAGAATAAGGAATGTCTCTGAAAATTCATTTTATCTTATCAATCTTTTGGCCTCAAGAATAAAAAGAGAATATTATGAAAATCCCCGGCGGTCTCCCTCTCAAGCAATCGAATCAGCCCTAAAAAAAGGAAATAATGTATTAAAAGAAAACGAAGAGAGAATTAATTGGTTAGGTAATCTTGACTTTTTAGTAGTTGCTGTAAGCCAAAGGAAAATATATTTAACCTGTATAGGAAAAATAAAGGCCTATATAATCCGAGAGGAAAAGGGCGAGCAGAGGGTTATTGATCTTATCAAAGATCTTATTTCAGAAAGAGATGTTCTCTTCCCTTTCTCTATCATTATTACAGGAACTATAAAGAAAAATGACATCTTGATCTTTTCAACCTCAAATATATTTTCAAAAGAGAAACTACTAAAATTTGGAAAGAAACTATTCCCTATCAGGCAAGAACGGATAGAGGAGATAATTCAAAGCAAAGAAAGCGGAGTAGCACTTGTGGTTGAAACAGGAAAAACAGCAGAAGCGATTGAAAGATTAAAATCTGCCTCTCCATTTATAAAAAGAAGATTCTTTCAGGGAATATCTCAGTTCTTAACACCCTCAAAAAAGAAAATTAAAGCGGACTTCCAAAAATTAAAAGAAAAAATTGAAGGTATCTCTCCCTCTCTTAAACAAAGAGTTCAAACATCACTAAGAAAACTATTTTCCAAAGGAATAGATACAGTTCAAAAACTTAACAAAGCAGAGAAAAAAGAACAATTACCTCTATCAATACCTATGGAGAGAGTCAAACCTTCAAGAATAAATTTAAAGATCTTTAAAAAATACCTTTCAAAAAAGAAGGTGGCAATTGTAATTTTTATTGTCATTTTTACCATTACTGGTTTTGGGATTTACCAACATAGGAAAAACATAGAAACCAAAACAATTGAAGAGATGATAAAAGCAGCAGAAGAGAAGAAAACTGAAGGAGAAAATGCCTTAATATATGGAGATAAAGAAAAGAGTTTGGCTATGTTAACTGAAAGTCTTAATCTTTTAAATTCTATAAAAGAGCCCAAAGATAAAGAAGAAAGGATAAAATCTCTTAAAAAAGAAATTGAAGATAAAATTAATGAAATTACAGGAAGACAAATTCTCTCTGATATTTCTCCTATTTTTGAAATTAAAAAAGGAATTGAAGAGTTCAATCCAGAAGGAATTTCAATTATCAAAAACAACATCTATATTTTCTCTCCTTCCTCTTCTCTGATATATAAATGGGATCTTTCTAAAAAGGAAGGCTTCTTTCTTCCTCAAAAAGAAAGGGTCATAGGAACAACTGTTGTAAATGGAAAATTACTCCTTTTGCTTGAAAATTCTAAAATAGCAGTTGAGGACAGTATACTCTCTATAAAATCTCCTTATGAAAATCTTTCCGTAAGAGAAATATCTCACTTTAGAAACTACTTTTATCTTTTTGATAAAAACAAGGGAGAGATTATAAAATACAAACTTTCGAATAAAGAGGTTTCAAATCCTATTCTCTGGTTTAAAGAAAGAGAAGAGGGTAAAGGAGCGGTTTCAATGGCAATTGATGGAAGCATCTATTTGCTTTTTCCTGAAGGAAAAATAAAAAGATATACAATAGGTTCATTAAAAGAAGAAATTGACCCTCCAGAGACCTTTCCAAAAATCAAGAATGCTACCAAAATCTTTACCTCAAAAGATAATAAATATCTTTATCTAATTGAACCCTTCCAGAAAAGAGTAATTGTTATCAAAAAAACAGGTGAAATTGTAAAAGAATACCAAAGCGAGCAATTCAAAAACCTGAAAGATATTTGGGCAACTCCTCAAGACAAAACTATCTATCTTCTCTCTGAAAACGAGATCTTTAAAATAGAACTACCTCTACCTTAACTCAATAGTGGCTCCCTTCTCTTCTAACTTCTTCTTTATCTCCTCTGCTTCTTCTTTTTTCACCTTTTCTTTTAAGACCTGAGGTTCCTTTTCTGAAGCATCAACTAAATCTTTTGAATCCTTAAGGCCTTTTCCTGTAATCTCCTTTACTAATTTTATTACCGCAATTTTTGAAGAACCAGGATTTTTAAGAACCACGTCAAACTCTTTCTTCTCCTCTTCTGCTGCCTTGGGTGCCTGAGAGACTGAAGCGGTCACCATTGGCATCTGGGCCGAAACCCCAAATTTTTCTTCTAAAACCTTTACCAGTTTTGCTAAATCACTTACTTTTAATCCCTCAATTTCCTTAACAATATTTTTTAAATTTTCTGGAACCTCCGTCTCTTGATTCTTGGAAGAATTTTGTTTGTTTTCTTCTTCGGCCATATTTCAAAAATTTAAATTTAGAACCTAAAAACGACCTTTAAAGGGTGAATGCAAAATAAAAGTTGATCGCTAACAGAGGGAAATTTCCCTCCCTCTTCTTAATCCTCCTCCTCCTCCTCCCAGAGGGAGGAGGAGGAGGATATAGGTGGGAGAAGGAAATCTTCCTCCATTAACTGTTAACTTTTATTTTGCATCAAACCTCTATTGATTAATCTGAGAAAGGATATAGACCAACTTCTGGAAATTTCCTTTAAGGACAAATTCAAGATTACTGATAGGCGCTCTTAAAATCCAAATTAACTTTTGTAAAAGTTCCTCTCTTGATGGTAACTTAGCCAATTCTTCTAATTCCTTTTCACTTAAAATTCTGTATTTCTCATCTTGTTTTGAAATGCCTCCAATGAAATTCAAATTTTCTTTTTTTGAATCTAATTTCTTCTTAGAAAAATTGTAAAGAATTTTGGGAAGCAAAATCTCATCATCAGAAACTCCTATCATTACCGAACCTGTAATTTCGGGAAATTCAATCTTCTCTTCTTTTAATGCTCGCTGGAGCAACCTTCGTTTGATAACAAAGATCTCTCCTTTATTTTCCTTAATCTTTCTTCTTAATTCTCTTTGCTTCTGAGCGCTTATTCCTTTAAAATTGCAAAAAACAACAACCTTTTTCGCTCTGAATTTTTCTCTCAAATCTTTAACAATCTGTTTTTTTTGTTCTCTGGTTAACATATCTTTAGAAAACGGTTTAACGCAGAAAATTAAAACGGCACATATATGCCGTAGACACTTCAAAACTTAAAAAGACTACGCGGTTAAGTTAACCTTTAAAACTCATTTTTAAATTAGCCTGATCAACTTCTTAACCTTAAGTCTTTGCCTCGGAAGGACTTATCTTTGATGAAGTGCCTTCTATCTACGGCAAATAATATTTTATGCCCTGATTTTTATAAAGTCAATATCCCGCCGTATTCCTGTACATTCTAACCAATTTGAAATAGAGGGAAGAAGATTCTCTGGATATAATAGCAGTAACTTCTCTAAGAACTGAAGATAGAGAATGAAGAAAAGAGACCTTTGTTCTTCTTTAATTGTTCGGAATCAAGGTAGTGTTGAAATTTGTGATAAAATTTCAGACTCAATATCAAAAGATGTTTGTTTATAGGATTAGAAAAATTATAGTCAAAATAATCAAACAAGCAATAATAGAATATTTTGAAATGGTATAAATATAATGCCATGCAATATTTCCTCTTTTAAGGATTTGGAAATCGGTCACGTAAATTATCTCACAACCATTATCAAGACGAGTAGTGCTTGATTCCCGCCATCCTCCTGTTCCTGGACGGCGAGAATATTTGACTAAATATCCCTTAATATGAATTTGATCTCCTATATCTGTTTTTTTAATTTCTTTGTAAATCTGTCTATTTGCTGGTAAAAGATGATTATTCGATAAACAAGAGTGATCAAAATTCTTTATTTCAAAATAAGGTATGTGTGAATAACAAGTCCAACTACCGCTATCAAATTTCATCCTACGATAGACTTCACTCTTAATATTTTTTCCCCAAACAACACAAATATCTTTAGTATTAAGATAATCTCTTGCGGCTTTATGATGATAATCCCACCATCTTTCACAATCATTATAACTAACAATCAATCCCCAAAGTTCGTAATTATAAAGAGGTACTACCCTGTAGACCACTCCCTTTCTTTCTGTAGTAAAAGAAGGGGCTTGTGTTTCACTCTGGATAGGTGCTTGATATAAAACATCTAATATCTCCTCTTTGCTCGGCATTTCTTTTTTTTTAAAAAAAGAAATGCCGAGCAGAATAATACTAATCAATAAAATCGCTTTTATTATTTTTTTAAGGCCCTGAATTTTACCTCTTGAATGATAATCCTTTTTCTCTTTTTTAAAAGAATTTATCTTCTTAAAAAAATTTGGGGAATAACCACCCATAACTCATAACAATTAAACTCTCTCAGTATCTTTTGCTCTTTTTAGATGCTTCTACTACTCGAATGCACCTTTTTCTTTTCTCTGGATCTCTTATTTTATCACACATATCAGATCTGCCAGACATTAAAGCAAGAGAGAAATAACAATCTTCCTCTTGAGGGTAGCCTTTCCTTTGACACCAATTTACTAATCTATTTTCTGCTCCTGGAAGGAAAAAGAGTAAAATATAATCTTTTTGCAAAACCACATTCTTCACTTCAGAAAGACCAGGGATAGAAATTGGTGCCTTTAAGGGAACTGCCCCAATAAAGAAAACAATTAGACTAACAATCATTATAATGTCAATTATCAAATGAGAAATTTTCATAACATCTTTTTTAAATAAAAGAATGCTCCTATACAAAAAATCACCCACAAAATATCATCCCAATAAAAATCTATAGGCATAGCCTTGGAAACAGAACTTATAATAGAAGTCAATACCAAAAAGAAATCACAAAAAAGAAAAATCAAGGTTCCTATTGCACAAACTCTATTCTTAAGACGAAGTCCTATAGCAAAAAGAATTACTAAAGAATAAAAGAGCATTTTTATTCCTACCCATGCCTCAATTCCGGTCTCAATCTGTAAAGAAGAAACTCTGGAAATGGAAGAAAGATAAGAAGAGACAATCCAATACCGGAAAATATGGAATATTCCATAGAGAATTAAGATCCAACTTATAACTACTATCAAGACAGGTATAGAATATTCGTCTCTTTCTTTCAGAGGTTTTAAAGATATAGATTCTTTTAAGAGATCACTCATTTATGTTTATGTTATCTAACTAATTTGATAACAAAATGCTCAGAATTGAATGTTATTGTTTCCTCAACTATTCAACTATTAGTTGAAATTCAGACCGTTACAACTTTTTTTACCTCGAGAGGACTTAATATGCCTCTTGTCTGCGGCAAGGCAATATTAATAATATCTCTAAAATAATTTTCTGTCAAACAAATTTACTCTAATTCTCTCTTTTCCCCTTTGAAAGGAAGGAGTTAGTTTCACACCTATCTTAAATTCTCTAATATTTTTTCCCCAAACTCTTTGGCGGCATCAGGGCCATTGGCGGTTATAATTTTTCCATCCTGAACTACCTTTTCATCAACAAACTCTGCCCCATTTTCCTTTAAAATTTTAATTGGATCTTTATCCAAAGGACTTGTCCAGACAGTGGCTTTTTTTCCTTTAAGCACTTCCCCTTTGGCTAAAATTACGGGAGAGATACAAATTGCTCCTAAAATTTTTCCCTCCAAAACAGTCTCTTTGGCAACTTTATATGAGTTCTCATTGTCAAGGCATTTAAGACATCCAGGTCCTCCCACAAAAATTACTGCATCAAAACTTTTAGGATTAATTTCCTCTATTAAAAGATCAATTTTTGCCTCCCCTCCATCTGCTCCAAAGGCAATTCCTTTTTTATTAGAAGCCGTTTTCACTTCTATTCCTCCATTTTCCAAAATTTCTTTGGGAACAAAATACTCCTGATCCCGAAAGTCTGAAAAAGCCACAACCATTACTGCTCTTTTTTCTCTCCTTTTATTTTCTTTTTCAGGAGTTGAGAGAGGAAAGGGTTTTTCTATTCTGATCTTTTCTTTTATAGCAACCTGCTCCATATTACTTTAAATAATATAACTTATTTTCGTTGTGTTCTTCAAGGGTTTTGGCAAAATGAGTTTTTCCTGTTTTATCTGTTAAAAAATAATTATATTCACTCTCTTTGGGAAAAATTGCAGCCTTGATTGACTCAATTCCTGGATTTGAAATAGGACCAGGAGGCAAACCAGGATACTTATAGGTATTATAAGGACTGTCAATCTCTTTTGCCTTGGCAATCTCTTCTCTCATTTGATCAAAACTCCAATTACTTTTTCCTAAAATAAAAGCCACTGTAGCGCAACTCTCAAGAGGTCTATTCTCTTTGATCCTTTTCCAAAAAATACCAGAAACAATCTTTTTGTCTTCTACGGTTTGAACCTCTTTTTCTAATATTGAAGCCATAGTGACAATCTCAAAGATGCTTTTACCTTGGTTTCTAATTTCTTCTCTTAATTCTGGAGTTAATTTCTTATCAAAATTGTCTAAGAATTCTTCTGCAATCTCTTTTGGATCTCCATTTTGGCATTTTATAATTTCTCCCTTTCCATTCTTGCAGGAAACCTCTGGTGCTGGGCAACGAAAAAAATAGGTGTCAGGAAAAAGATAGCCTTCAAGACTAACTTTGTCAGGAGCATCTTTTAAGAAATCATATCTTTTTTTGAATTGTTTTACTTTTAACTTAGAAATCTCATCAGAATTAATTAGTCCAACAGAATTTAGTCTCTTCTCTATCTCTGAAATTCTCCACCCCTCTGGAAAGGTAAGTTTTATTTCTTCTCTTATAGGCCCCTTCATCATCTTTTCTACCATCTCAACAATGTTTTGAGAGGAAGAAAGACAATACCTTCCTGCCTTTAGATTTCTTCCTCTGTTGGTTTTCCATATATAAAAAAGAAAATAAAAATCATTTTTAATCAAACCCTGTTTCTCAAGATTTTTTCCAATCTCCTTCGCTCCCTGTCCCTCTTTTATTTCAAAAACCCTTTCCCTTCCGGAAATATCAAGCGGTTCTTTAATTTTCTTTTCAATAAAAAAATAGCCTCCGACAAGACAACAAACAAACAACAACAAACAACTGATAACAGTAATTAAAAATTTATTCATAAAAATACAAAGAAACGCTTAAACCACCCTAATTCAAAGAGAATTTCCCTCCCCCACCTATATCCTCCCCCTCCCAAAGGGAGGGGGAGGATTAAGGTGGGGATCCCCCAAAATCCTCCCCCTCCTAAAGGGAGGGCCGAAACGAAATTCCAAATTCCAATTAAATTCCAATATTCAATGACCGAATGACCCAAACAAAATAAAATCTCAAAACTCAAATGTCAAAACTACAACGTGAAGCGTAAACGTGGAGCGTGAAGCGTAAAACGCTAAACTGGTTTGAATTTCGAAATTAGGATTTAGAATTTCCCTCCCCCACCTATATCCTCCCCCTCCCAGAGGGAGGGGGAGGATTAAGGTGGGGGTGGGATTTCCCACTTCGCGCTTCACGTTTCACGCTTTGAGTTTTTTGGTCATTGAAAATTGGAATTTGGAATTTGGAATTTTTGCGGTTCAGGCTTTGCGCTTTGGAGGTTTGCTCACTGAAAGTTTTGTTATTTGGCTTCTATTAAAGGTACAAAAACAAAGCCTGGATACTCATGCTTTTCGAATCGATATCTTTGGTTTTTGAAATCATATTCTTTTTTAATTAAAAGGTAAATGCTATTCCCAATAGGAATTACTATTCTTCCTTGCTGTTTTAACTGTTCCTTTAAGGCGATAGGGACTCTTTCTTGGGCGGCAGCAGAAACCAAAATCTTATCATAAGGAGCAGCAGTTTTATAACCTTGAGAGCCATCGGCACAAATAAATTCTACTATTCCCTTTTCTATAAAATTGTATTTTGCCACATTTCTTTCTCCAAATTCTTTCAGTTCTGGTATCAATTCTACTCCTATGACCCTTCCCTTTTCTCCTACAATAGATGCCAAAAGAGCAGTTGTCCAACCCGAACCAGAACCAACATCTAAAATTTTGTCTCCTTCTTTCGGTTGTAAAAGTTCTATCATAAAAGCAACCACAGAGGGCTGAGAAATGGTCTGGCCTCTTCCGATAGGCAAAGCCTCATCCACCTCGGCTAAATATTTAAATTCTTCAGGCAAGAAATCAATTCGTTTTATCTTCTGAAAAGCCTTCTGAATTTGAGGGGTTTTTAAATAACCCTTAAAGACAAGAGAATCAACAAGACTCATATTAAAGAGGTCTCTTTTTTCCTATATTTTTCCCTCCTCCACCTATATCCTCCCTCTCGCAAGGGGAGGGGGAGAATCTAAAAGAGAATTCTCTCCATATCCCCTCCCAGAGGGAGGGAGAAAGTAATTGGCAATTACATTTAAAGAGCAAAGTAAAATGTATAAAAAACCATTTGTTAGGCTCCTAATCTTCTTTCTCTTTCTGAATAATCTTTAATAATCTGCTCAAATTCCTCAGGAGTAAAAGCAGGGAAAAAGGTCTCTGTAAAATAAAATTGGCTATAAGCGGTATCCCACATCATAAAACCTGCTGACATATGAGGATCTTTTTCACAGCCGGTTCTAATAACAAGATCAACAGGAGGGAGGTCTTTTGTCCAAAGATGCTCCTTTATTAATTTCTCTGTCACGGTTA
>JAGGUF010000048.1 GCA_021158595.1 bacterium
AAACTACTTTTGGCATTTAGATTTCATTTGGCATTTGGATTTTGAAATTTGGATTTTTTAGACCATATTTAAACGTTTGTTCTTTTTGTTAAATTATTTATGGTCTGACTTTGACGTAGTCCTGTTCTCCTGCCCGACCGCAGGCGGGGCCAGGCAGGCCAGTGGAATACTTGTCTGCCACCAGGCAGAGTGGTCAGGTGGAGCGATTTGTTATGTGTTATCCAGTAAATTTATATTTCTTAGTTCATCTTCATTTAATTCAAGCTCACAAACGAGGCAAATACCTTTATAAAAGAATTCAGGTTCTTCAGACTCTTCATCAAATAATTTCAATATATGAAACGTATTGTTTGCGCATGCAGGACAATTGAGGTCTTCTTTGATTATCTCTCTGTCTTCGTAAATGTCTCTAATTCTGTCTTGTTTTTTGGATTCAACTTCGTCAGGATTCATTTCATTATATTCTTCTTTTTTGGATTCAATTTTTTGGTTTAATTCATCCTCTTGTAATGCTGTCAATTCTGCCTCCCTACCTTGCAGCCTTTCTATCACCTCTTCGGTAAAAATTTCATCAAATCTATTTGAGTCTTTAACCTCAGAAATTATTTCTCTGATAAAAGGTATGACTTCTGTAAGGATAAACAAAGATTCGTCTATTGTGTTGATATAATAATCATGAAAATGAACAACATTGTTGCGGAGATTTCCAAGCCTTCTTAATGCTTTTATCCTCCAGTCCTGTAAATCAAAAAATGCGTCATACCGTTTAATCAGTTCATCAAAGGTTATGGTTTTAAAATTTTCTCTTTTTTCCTTCAGAGCCTCTATCTTTTGCTTATAAGTGGTTTTAGTAACTTTCGATTGAATACGGCGAAATCTCACCAGATGCTCCACACTATTGTTTTTATCCAGAATCAAAACATCATCTGTTTCAAAAAGATGTTGTTTCATTAAACGCTCCACTGCAATGGCAAAAAGGACAATGGAAAGCTCCAGTTTGTCATTGTCGAAGAAATAACTAAGTGCTTCCTGTAAAATTGTTGATGTGTGCATAGTCACTTTTTCTTTGTGATGAGCTTTATGCCGTATTTTTTAGCCATTTCTTCAGCGGGCTTGGTAAAGCCGCTTTTGCTGACAATTTCCTTAATGCCTTTTTGTTTTGCTTCCTTAACTACGTCACTGTGCACGGGCGAACTCCAGTTTTTGACTTCCCCTCTTACCTTGCCTCTTTGGTAATCAGGTTTACCGGGACCGCCAATATGTTTTGCACCGTGCTTTTTAGCCTGCGTTTTTTCGTATTGGATGCCTTGCTTTGAGTCGCTTCTTTTTTTAGCCATCCGTAAATACCTCTTTTTCGAGAATTAGCTTTATCGTTCTTTCCGCATTTTCTTGGAGCTTGCGGATATGCTCAAGGGTTTTGAATTGGGTATCTAAAAATGATAAGATTTCTTGCTGTTTTTCAAGGGGGGGAAGAGGAATTTTTATACTTTTTAATTCTTCTAAATTTATATTTGCTTGTCCAATGATTGCTCTACATAATGACTGAAGGTAATCTTTTATAAAGTTAGAATTCATGAAATAAACTATATATTTTGGATAAACCTTTTTTTCATCAACCTTAAATCTTATTAAATACGATGCAAAAACATAGGTTCCATCTAAATTAAACAAGCTCGTTTTTCCAACCAATTCTTTGCTATTTGTTCTATTAAATAAAATATCTCCTTTTTGGAGTTTATATTTTTTTAATTCTTCTTCGTTAAGTTTAATGAACTTCAAAGAAGATAGATCAATATTACCTCTATAGGTGATGTTATTCATTCCAAGTATAGGAATATCCTCGTCATTTCCATCAGCTTTTGAAGATAATCCATATTGTGAATAAGTAATTAAGTCCCCCAACTCCACCCAATCCAAATCGCCTTCAAAGATAGCATCATCGATGCCTGCATCTAAAATGGTTTTTTCCATCTCTTTGGCTTTTTCTATGATTGCCTGCTGTTTGTCTAATCGCTCAACAATTTGTTGCTGGATTTCCAAAGGTGGGAGGGGAACCTTATAATTTAAAATATAAAAACTACTAACTGTAGGATAATTAGAACCTGTTGAACTTTCTCCTAAATAGGATAAAAATTCATTATTATAAGCTAAAAGGTAAAAAAGGAATTTAGGTAATGCCTTTTCTTGATCAACATCTAATATTGTGAAACCATTTGAAACTTCTATGCTTCGCTCTTTAATATAAGAAATTGCACCTCTTGTAGGTCTAACATTTGAAATAATTATATTGTTTTTAAATGCTTTTTTACAGCTTTTAAGTGAAGGTTTATCTTTATAGATATAATTCTTTGTATCTAATTCTATATCTCCTATCTCAATATAAGGCAAAACTCCTTCATCACCTTTTACTTTAATTTCACTAGCAATATCTTTTACTTTCACCCATTCCCATTTTACCTTCCCTCTCTCAACCTTTCTATATAGCCCTGGATTGAGGTTGAAGTCTTTTTCCTTTATCTCCTCAATGTCTGCAATCCATACCTGTTTATTATCGACATATTTCTCTTTGAATTCTTCAATATTTCCATTTTCAAGTGCTTTTTGCCATTCCTTAAACACTTCAACCGCTTTTGGAAGGTCTCCACAGGGTGGCTCATAAATATTGGGATTTTCTCCTTGAAACGCGCCATTTATAGGTCGTCTTTGTGTGGCCAAAGTAAAGCCATCGCTTTGAATGTCAAAAAACATTACTTTTTGCGTGGCAA
>JAGGUF010000071.1 GCA_021158595.1 bacterium
ACCTGGATTAATGGAAAATACCCAAAATTTGAGGTAGAAGAAGATCTAAATAAAAGGTATAAGGTAGAAGGCTCTCCTACAATAGTTATCAATGATAAAATGGTAGAGATAAATCCTCGAACTCCAGAGAATTTTAAAGAAACAATCTGTAGGGCGTTTATTTCAAAACCCAAGGAGTGTTCCCAATCCCTTTCTGACAAGGTTCCTTCTCCTGGATTTGGGGAAAATCAGGTCCAATAAAAAATCCTTAAAATAGGTGAGATAATACCCTTTTTAAAGGGGATTTTTGTTTTGGAAAGAATTTAGGTATAATTATATTCTACCAATTCGGTAGTGGAGCGTAAAACTTTTCCCTCCCCCTCCCAGAGGGAGGGAGAATATATGAAAAGAACCTACATTGCTGATTCCCTCAAATCAGTAGGAAAGAAAATAAGGGTCTGCGGATGGATAAACTCCAAAAGAGATCATGGGAGTTTGCTCTTTATTGATCTCCGGGACCGAACAGGAGTTCTTCAGGTGGTGTTTCAACAAGAGGTTAATCAAAAACTTTTCAGTTTGGCTCAGGAATTAACCTTGGAATCTGCACTCTGTATTGAAGGAACAATAAGAGAGCGACCAAAGGGAACAGAGAATCTCCAGATTAAAACTGGAAAAATAGAAATGATTGCAGAGGACTTAGAGGTTTTCTCTAAAGCAAAAACCCTTCCCTTTCCCCTTGAGAAGGCAAATCAGGTAAGAGAGGAGTTGAGATTGAAATATCGATACTTAGACCTAAGGCGGGAAGAGATGGTAGAGACATTAAGAATAAGACAAAAAACCATTCAGTTTATGAGAAAATTCTTACAAGAAAAAGGATTTTTAGAAGTAGAAACTCCTCTTTTAGGAAAGTCTACCCCTGAGGGAGCAAGAGATTTTCTTGTTCCTTCCAGGCTCCATCCAGGTAAGTTTTATGCCCTTCCTCAGAGTCCTCAGCAATACAAGCAGATGTTAATGGTAGCAGGAATAGAAAGGTATTTTCAGATAGCACGGTGTCTCAGAGACGAAGACCCTCGAGCAGATAGACAGGTAGAACATACTCAATTGGATATTGAGATGTCTTTTGTTTCCCAAGAAGAGATTTTAAGTCTGATAGAAGAACTTTATATAAGGTTGGTCAAAGAGATATTTCCAAACAAAAAAATCACCAAAATTCCTTTTATAAGAATGACCTACAAAGAGGCAATGAGAAGGTATAAGACCGACAAACCTGATCTTCGGAGAGATAAAAAAGATCCAGATGAGTTGGCCTTTGCCTTTATTACTGATTTCCCAATGTTTGAATGGAAGAAAGAAGAAAGAAGGTGGGGGGCAATGCACCATCCCTTTACCAAGCCCCAGGTTGAAGACATTAAGAGAATCAAAGAGAGTCCAGAAAGTATTTTGGCTTATCAATATGATTTTGTTTTAAATGGTTATGAGATTGGAGGAGGAAGTTTAAGAACAACTGATTTAGAAGTCTTAACTGCTGTTTTTGAGGTTTTGGGACATAAAAAGGAAGAAATAAGGAAGAATTTCGGACATTATTTTGAAGCCTTTTCTTATGGTGTGCCACCTCATGGAGGTATTGCGCCTGGAATTGATAGATTTCTGAGTATAGTCTTAAACAAACCAAGCATTCGAGAGGTGATTGCCTTTCCCAAGACCGGAGATGGAAGGGATCTTTTAATGGGCGCTCCCAGTAAAGTGAAGAAAGAACAATTGGAGGAGTTACATATAATTGTAAAAAATTATCCTTAACCAAATAATTTTTATGAAACTTTTAATTATTGATTCAAACGCTCTTTTGCACCGCGCATTTCACGCCCTTCCTCCTCTTACCACTAAAAAGGGAGAGCCCACAGGGGCCGTTTATGGATTTCTTCTAACCTTTTTTAAAGCCCTCAATGATATAAAACCTGATTTTGTGGTGGCTACCTTTGATACGCCAGCGCCCACCTTTCGCCATAAACAATTTAAAGAATACAAGGCAAAAAGACCAAAAGTACCGGAAGAATTAACAGTTCAAATTCCCAAGATAAAAGAGGTCTTAAGAGCCTTCAATATTCCCATTTTTGAAAAAGAGGGCTTTGAGGCAGATGATTTAATTGCCACCATTGTAAAAAAGATATCTGAAGAAAAAAGATATCCAGGACTTGAGACATATATTTTGACCGGTGATTTCGACACCTTACAACTTGTGGATAAAAATACCAAGGTTTATACTTTAGGAAGAGGAGTAAAAGAGACAGTAATTTATGATAGAGAGAAGGTGAGGGAGAGATTTAAGATAAAACCTTCTCAGATACCTGACTTTAAAGCCTTGGCAGGTGATCCTTCTGATAATATCCCCGGAGTTCCAGGGATTGGGAGGAAGACAGCCACTCAGTTAATTGAAAAATTTGGGAGTTTAGAGAATCTGTATAAAGAAATTGAGAAAGAAAAAGATCTAAAACCAAAAATAAAAGAATCATTACTTCAGAACAAAGAACAGGCTTTTTTCTCCCGAATTTTGGCCAAAACCAGAGAAGATGTACCCATAGATTTTGAGATAAAAGAATGTCAATTTGATAGATTTGATGAAGAAAAGGTAAAATCAGTATTGAAAAGATTTGAGTTTTATACCTTGATCAAAAGACTGCCTGAGATGCAAAGGAAAAAAGAGAAGATATCTCCAGGAAGAGATTTAAGGTTATTATAAGGTAGGCTGGGTTATGCAAAATTCAAAATTCCAAATTACAAATGCAAAACAAAATTCAAGCGTGGAGCGTGGAGCGGGGAGCGGGGAGCGGGGAGCGTAAAGCGTGGAGCGGGAATCCCTCCCCCACCTAAATCCTCCCCCTCCCAGAGGGAGGGGGAGGATTTGGGGGAGGTAATCCTCTCCTTTTTCTAAGGGGGAGGATAAAGGTGGGGGTCCTTCGAAGAAGTAAATCACCCTACCAATCTCATCTGTAT
>JAGGUF010000077.1 GCA_021158595.1 bacterium
ACTTCTTACTTCTTACTTCTTACTTCTTACTTCTTACTTCTTACTTCTTACTTCTTACTTCTTACTTCTTACTTCTTACTTCTTACTTCTTACTTCACCCCTTAGGTGGGGGAGGGATTCCTGCTTCACGCTTCACGCTTCACGCTTCACGCGGAGGAATGGGGATTTTGCTTTGACTTTAATTTTTTGTATAATAAATGAAGAAGGTTAGAAAATAAGTCTATGACTGAAGAGGAGTTGGAAAAAAGATATCAATCCCTTCCTCCTGAATTAAAAGAGGCTCTTTCTGATAAGAAGTTATCAGAGAAGGTTGATTTAATTGGAAAAGAATTCAAGATTTCTGAAGAAGCAATAGAAGAATTAGCCGCCATTTCTGGAGAAGTATTTTTAGGAATTCTACCTCTGTCGAATTTAGCAAGGGAATTAAAAGAAAAATTAAATATCAGTGAAAATGAAAGCCAGGCCCTTGCTGAAAAACTAAATTCTGAAATTTTTTACAAATACAAAGACCAACTATCTTCCCTTCAAAAATTTCCCTCTTCTTCTCAAATAAAAGAAGAGGGTCCGATAAAAACTTCAGAAGATAAAAAGGTTATAGAAGAAAGGGAAGAGTTGCTTCGAAAGAAAAGAGAAAATGATCCTTACCGGGAACCAATTGATGATGAAGAAGAAACAGAATCTCCCTTTACCATCAAAGAAGAAGGAAGGATAAAAAAGATATTGTAGGTAACCTCCTATGCAGTATCAAATTCCTCAATTTATTGAATCAGAAACAAAAATTGTAGGACCGCTGTCTGGAATGCAGTTTGGACTTATTGGCGGAGCAGGAGCAGTAATAGTGATTTTGTATTTTACTACCAAAAGCATCCTTCTTACCCTATTGGCAGTTATTGTTATTGGCGTTCCGGCCTTGGCTTTGGCTTTTGTAAAATACAATGGCGAAAAATTGCCCTCGGTTATTGCCCATGCCCTTAGTTATTTTCAAAAACCTAAAATATATACCTGGCAAAAAACAGGAGAAGGAAAAATTAGTCTAAAAGAAATTGAGAGAGTAGTAATGAAGAAAGAAAAAGTAGTAAAAAGAAAGGGAGAGAGCAAACTCCGAAAATTAGCCTGGGAACTGCAAACAGGAAGAAGATAAGCGGGAAAAGGGGAGGAGAAAATTAATCCCTCCCCCACCTATATCCTCCCCCTCCCAGAGGGAGGGGGAGGATTGGGGGAGAATCTCCACCTCTATCCTCCCCTTAGAAAAAGGAGAGGATTACCTCCCCTCAATATCCTCCCCCTTCCCAAAGGGAGGGAGGAGGATAAAGGTGGGGCTCTTTCCCCCAATCCTCCCCCTTCCCTTTGGGAAGGGGGAGGACTAAGGTGGGGGATAGGAATTTTCTTCCTTCCTGCTCCCCGTTCCACGCTTCACGCTTCACGCCTTACGCTTTGAGTTTTGTTTCAGATTTCGCCACAGCCCCACTTTTGGAACAAAAGTGGGGCTGGGTGACCCAGTCCCTTGCAAAGGTTGTGGTCGAAATTCGAGATTCGAATTTATTTGAGTTTTATAATTAACTATGCCTTCCACCCAACAATTCTTGCCTGTAAAAGAAATAAAAGAAGGAATTATCATTCTTAAGAATGGACAGTGGAGATCAATATTAATGGCTTCATCTATAAATTTTGGTCTTCTTTCTAAAGAGGAGCAAGAGGCTATTATCTACCAATATCAGAACTTTTTGAATTCTCTTGACTTCACCATTCAGATTTTGGTTCAATCCAGAAAACTAAATATTACTGGCTATTTAAAAAAATTAAAGGAAATGGAAGAAAAACAAGACTTAGAACTTTTACGCATCCAAGCCATTGAATATCGAGAATTTATCAAAAGTTTGACAGAAATGACCAATCTGATGACAAAAAACTTTTATGTGATTATTCCCTTTTATCCTCCCAGTTCAAAAGAATTTTCTCGATGGAAGAACCAATTTGAACAAAGAAAGGAATATGTAATGGCAGGTCTACGCCGGGTAGGAATTAATTCAGTCCCTTTGGGAAATGAGGAGATAATAGAACTTTTATGGAGTTTTTATAATCCCACTGCCGCGGAAAAAGGAGAAATCCCCCCATTCCCAGAAATATAAATCTTCCCTCCCCCACCTATATCCTCCCCCTCCCTCTGGGAGGGGGAGGATTAAGGAGGGGGGGGAATCAAACCTCATACTTCTTACTTCACAATTCCTACTTCACCCTTAACCTATGTTTTTCAAAAGAAAACCAAAAAAAGAAACAAAAAAAGAGATTATTATAGAGAGAGAACTAAAGGCCATTGATATAAAGGATATTATTGCTCCAGCGGCTTTAGAGATAAAACAAAACTACATCAAGGTAGGAGAGAAGTTTGTCTGCACCTATTTTGTTCTTACCTATCCCAGTTCAGTAACCACCAACTGGCTCTCTCCTATTATCAATTTTGACAGGGTTTTTGATATCTCAATGTTTATCTATCCTATAGACTCAGGACAGGTTCTAAAGCAACTTCAAAAAAAGATAACCGAGGTGGAAGCCCTAATTAATGAACGCCAACAAAAAGGGTTGGTTCGAGATCCAGAACTGGAAGCGGCTTATCGGAATATTGAAGAACTTCGAGACAAACTCATTCAGGTCCAAGAGAAGATGTTTAAATTTGGTCTTTATTTCACTATCTATGCCGACAAAGAGGAAGACATTAAAAAGATAGAAAAAGAAATTCGCCAGATTCTGGAATCTCAACTTATTTATATCAAGCCTGCCCTCTTTCGCCAGAAAGAGGGCCTCAACTCAGCCTGTCCTCTAATGCTTGATGAATTAAAGGTTTCTACCTCAATGAATACAGGTCCCTTGTCAGCCAGTTTCCCTTTTGTTTCCTTCGAACTTACCTCAGACAAAGGAATCCTTTATGGAATAAACCGGCATAATAATTCTTTAATTATTTTTGACCGATTCTCTTTAGAGAATGGAAATGTGGTTATTTTTGCTAAAAGCGGAAGCGGGAAATCAATAAGAGGAGAAGAACCTGTTCTTGTTAAGAAAAATAACAAGATTCAATTGACAAAAATTGGCCCTCTTGTAGAAAATTTAATTAAAAAACAGGGAATTGACTTTTATGATGAAGAACTTGAAGGAAAAACATTTCCTGGAATTTCTGTTTGGACATTTGATAAAAATCTTAAAGGAAAATGGGGAGAGGTTAAAATCGCTGCTCGAAAAAAGGCACCAAAAGAATTCTATAAATTCAAGACCCAAAGTGGAAGAGAAATTACTACTACCGGGGATCACAATATGCTAATTCTAAAAGAAGGGAAGGTGATGGCAGTGAAGAGTTCTGAGGTTAAAAAGGGAGAATATATTCCTTTACCACGATTTCTGCCTCAAGCAGAAAACAAGACAGAGAACTTAGACCTCTTTCATCTCCTACGAAACTCAGAAAATATTTATGTAAAAGGTGCCAAAGAGATAATCAATGACAATTATCAAACATTAAAAACAAAGGAAGTTAATCCAAAATATGATAAATATCTCTATAGATATCGAAGGGGGGTTTTAATTCCCATTAAATATCTCTGGCAGATACAGAGAAAATTAAAACTAAACCTCAAAGAAAAACTGTCTTCCCTTTCCCTTACATCTCATACTGGTAGAGGAGAACTACCGGTTATTTTTCCATTATCTAAAGAGTTTCTAAAAATTTTGGGCTATATAATAAGCGAGGGAACCATTGGCAAAAATTTCATAAAAATTTCTAATAAAGATAAGGAGATTATACAAGATATAAGATATTGCCTCTCAAAAATTAATGTTTTGCATTTCAAAACCAAAAGCGGAGTTGATATTAGAAGCGCTGTCTTTGTTGAAATAGTAAAAAAGTTAGGAGTTCGACAAAGATCCAGTAAAAAAATTATTCCTAAAATTGCCTTTAACCTACCTTCTAAAAAAATAGGTTATCTTCTTAGTGCCTATTTTGAGGGTGAGGGAGGGATAGAAAATTCAACCTCAATCACGGCTCTGTCTAAATCTAAAAGGTTAATTTCTGAAATTACCTATCTTTTATACAACCTAAAAATTACTGGAAGAATTTCAAAGGTAAAGAAAAAAGCCGCAAACTGTAATTGGAAACGAAAGAGAACCTATTGGAAGATTTCGATTTCAGGACAAGAAAACCTGAGAAAATTTGCAGAGAATATTAACTTTGTCTCTCGAAAAAAAAGAAAGAGTTTGGAAAAAATCCTCAAACGAAAAGGCAATACCAATGTTGATATCATTCCAGGAGTGGATGGAATCTTAAAAGAGATCTCTCAACTTTTACCTTCTGGAAACAGGAGTTGGAATTATAACTTTTCTTCAATAAAAAATGGAGCCTTTAATCCTTCAAGGGAAACCCTCAGGCAGATCATAAAAGAAATTGAAGAAAGGGTTCAACATTTTAAAGACTTAGAACCTCGACTCAAAATTTTAAGTGAACTTCCTGAATTAGACTTAATTATTAACTCAGGAAAAAACGACAGGAATCTGAATAGAATTCTATGGAAAGAACTTGACAGGAGTTGGTCACTAATGAAAAATCAACAAATCCAACCGCAATCAATGAATGTATTTAAAGCCGTGAAGGCTCTTGGAGGACCAATTTATTCTTTGGAAGAAGTTAAAGAATGCTTACATTCTGGATTTAAAGAGATGGATCTGCCAATAAAATACTACGATCGATCGTTGCAATCGGCATTGATTGATCGCCCTCAAAGCAACACTCGATATACAATGATTCAGAAGGCGGCAAGATTTATCTGGGAAAATTACCAAAGACTCTTAAATGAAAACATTTTTAAGGTTGAAGAAAAATTAAATCAATTAAAACTCTTGGCAAATTCTGATCTCTTCTGGGATCCGATTGTAGAGATTAAAAGGATTCGAAACAAAAAAGAAGAATATGTTTATGATTTGACTGTTGACAATGAGGTCTTCTTAGCAGGAGAGGGAGGGATGTTTGTTCATAATTCATATTTCCAGAAGTTAGAGATTTTAAGATATCTTACCCAAGGAGCGGATGTAATTGTCATTGATCCTGAAAATGAGTATAAGTATCTTGCCCAAACAGTGGGAGGAGCAAACTTTAATATCTCGCTGACCTCTGCCCATCACATCAATCCTTTTGATCTCCCGCCTGTCCCTGAAGGAGAATCAAGAGAGGGAATCTTCAGATCAAATATTGTCAATTTGGTAGGACTTCTGCGACTAATGTTAGGAGGATTGACTCCCGAAGAGGATGCCATTATGGACCAAGCCATTACGCTGACCTATCAATCCCGAGATATTACTCCCCAGTCTGATTTTGAAAATCAAACCCCACCGCTACTCTCTGATCTTCAAGAAATTTTAAAAGGGATGGAAGGAGCAGAGAGTTTATCTACCCGACTGGAAAAATACACCAAGGGAGCCTATGCTGGGTTTCTAAATCAGCATACCAATGTAGATCTTAAAAACAACAGAATGGTAGTGTTTTCCATAAGAGATCTGGAAGACGAATTGCGGCCTATAGCAATGTATCTCATTCTCCATTATGTCTGGAATATAGTCAGATCCGAGTTGAAAAAAAGGATATTGGTTATTGATGAGGCTTGGTGGATGATGAAATACGAAGACAGCGCCTCCTTTTTATACGGAATGGTCAAGCGAGCCAGAAAATATTACCTTGGAGTTTCAACCATTACCCAAGATGTGAACGACTTTATGGCTTCAACCTATGGCCAACCTATTATCTCAAACTCCTCTTTACAAATTCTTCTAAAGCAGTCTCCAGCCACTATTGATATTGTCGCTAATACCTTTAATCTAACTAAAGAAGAAAGATATCTGCTCCTTCAGGCTGAGGTAGGGGAGGGATTGTTTTTTGCAGGCACAAAGCACGTGGCTATAAAGGTGGTGGCTTCATTTACAGAAGATCAGATCATCACTACGGATCCTGAACAGATATTAGCCATAAAAAGAGCAAAACAAGAACTGGAAAAAAGAGGAAAATAAAGGGAAGACAGGGGAGGAAAAACTAAGTAAAAATTCCAAATTCTAATTTCCAAATTGAAGCGTGGAGCGTAAAGCGTGAAGCGGGAAATCCCTCCCCCACCTAAGGGGTGAAGTAGGAATTATGAAGTAGGAAGTAGGAAGGAAGAAAATTCCTATCCCCCACCTTAATCCTCCCCCTTCCCAAAGGGAAGGGGGAGGATTGGGGGAAGGACCCCCACCTTTATCCTCCCCCTCCTCCCCTCTCAATTTCCTCCCCCTTTTTAAGGGGGAGGAACACAAGGAGGGGGTTAATTGAGGAAGAAAATTCCTATCCCTCTCCTTAATCCTCCCCCTCCCTCTGGGAGGGGGAGGATACAGGTGGGGGAGGGGAAATTCCTACTTCCTAATTCCTACTTCCTACTTCCTACTTCACCCCTTAGGTGGGGGAGGGATTTCCCGCTTCACGCTTTACGCTCCACGCTTCAATTTGGAAATTAGAATTTGGAATTTTTACTTAGTTTTTCCTCCTCTG
>JAGGUF010000038.1 GCA_021158595.1 bacterium
AAGAGACTCTCCTCAACTCCTCTTCCTTCCTCTGGGAGGGGGAGGATATAGGTGGGGGAGGGATTTGGAATTTGGAATTTAGAATTTCGTGGTTAAAATTTTGAACATTTGAATTCTGAATTACACCCTTCTTTTTATCTTTCTTATCTTTTCTATTATCCAATCTATCCAATAAAATAAAGATGTAGGAAAATCCTGGGTCTTTACATATTCTTTCTTCTCGCCTCCAAATCCCATTTTAAAAAGAGTAGGACCTGCCCAAGGATGTTTGGGATTTTCTTTCGGAGAAACATATCCCCAAAAATCAAAAAAAGAACATCCTCTTCTCTTTGCCTCTTTGATGGCTTCCCATAAAATCAAATAAGCAATTGGTAGCGTGGGATATTTTTTTAAAAGAGCAGCATGATGATAAAATCCCTTCCCTGAATAAAAAATCACAAAGGCAGAGGCAATAACTTCTCCTTTATACTTTCCCATAAAAAGAGAGACTTCATTATCAGGTTGAAAAGCCAAAAACTCTTTTGTGAGGTATTCTAAAGAAAAAGGAACAAAATGCTGACGCAAAGAAACCTCTTTATGGAGCCTACTAAAAACCTCAATGTCTCTTACTTGTTGAGATTGAATAATTTCAATATCCTTATCTTTCTGAGCCTTTCTTATCAGGTAACGGGTCGTCTTTCGCATATTTTTCAAAAGTTCTTCTTGAGATGCTCTAATGTCTAATTGCCAGGTGGCTTCGGGATGAATGTGAATAGGGGCTTTTCTAAATCCTAATTTTTTGAAAATCTTAATATTCTCTTCAGTCCTTTCCCAAATAGGGCTAATTCTGATAAAACTGGTTTTTTCTCTTCTGGCAATTTCTTTCAATTGATCTAAAAGCGCTTGAAGTATTTTTGATTTTTGGCTTTTGTTCTTTGATCTTATTATCGGCCCATGAGGAACCAGCAAAAAATTTCCCCTTTTGGCAGTGATCTTTATCACCAAACATACAGCCGCCAAATACTCTGATTGATCTTCGCTTCCTTTGGTTTCTCTTTCAAGATTAGAACCTTTTTCATAAACTCCTAATCTCCATATTTTTTCTCCCATCCTTTTCTGAAATTCTCCCCAGTTCCAAGAATGAAGAAATGTCTTTTGGTCAATTTCTTTTAAAAAGTCTTCCCAAATTTTTTTATTGGTAATCTCTTTTACTCTCATAAATACTTCTTTATCTTTTCCACTATTTTTTCGGCTTCTTCTTCTTTTATATTAACACTGGTAGGCAAATTCAAAATCATATGAACCAATCTCTCAGCATTAGGACAACTACCCTTTATATAATTAAAGTTCTCCACTTCTGTTCCTGGAGGAACAATAACCTGACTATGCCAGCCATCATCTAAAAGAATATTTTGTTTTTTTAGTTCCCTTCGCACCTCTTTTGCATTTTCAATCAATATTGGATAACGCATATAAATGGATCCTTCCTCTGCGCAGGTTCGTACTCCCATTTGGACAAATGCGCCATTGTATATAGTCGCTATTTGCTTTCGGTGCCTGTTTAGTCTCTCTAATTTTTTAAATTGGTTTAAGGCTAAAATTGCCATAGCCTCAGGCATTCTTTTCGGAAAATAACCCGGAAATCTTCCCTTCTTTTCTATAGGATAAACCGAGGGAGAGAGAATTTTTAATTTTTGACAGAGATATAAAATACCTTTCCCAATATTAAAAAAGGAAAAAAGGGGTAAGGCAAAAGAAAAAATTATAGGATGCAAAATCTGCTGCAAAATCCAATGAGAGGAGGGTAAAGAAAGTTTTTTATAAAATCTTTTAAGTTTTTGGCCAATTTGAGTATTGTTTGTAACTGCCATTCCTCCATACACTGAAGAAATCACCTTATCTCTACCAAAACTGAAAAAACTGGCATCTCCAAAGGTACCAATGGGTTTATTCTTGTATCTTACTCCAAGTGAGTGGGCACAATCCTCTATCAAAAACAATTTTTTTCGCTCACAAATCTTCTTTATCTTTTCAATTTTTGCAGGAGTACCAAATGTGTGTTGAACTATGACTGCCCTTGTCCTGGAAGTAATTTTTTTCTCCAGATCCTCTGGAGACAAATTTAAGGTATTGTCAATATCCACGAAAACCGGTCTTGCTCCTAAATATAAAATCGGATTAACAGCCGCGTTACAGGTAAAAGCCTGTAATAGAACCTCATCCCCTTTTTGAACCTCTATGGCTGCCAAAATTGAGGTTAAGGCAGAACGCCCACTGTTAAAGGAAAAGGCATATCTTATCTTCAGATAGTTCTTGAACTCCTCTTCTATTTTAAAAACAGCACTGCTTTTGGTTCCTTTTCCCTTCCATTTCCAGGGCTCAAAAAGTAATTTATATGCCAGAAGTAGATCATCTCTTTCAACATTTGGAGAAAGTGAGATTGAAATTGGCCTCCATCGAGAAAAGTTCATAGTTGTAAATTAAAATCAAATCCTAAATTAGGTAGTTATTTCTTTTATAAGTTTTTTGGGCACTCTTCCCTCAATTAAAATCACATTTCCTCTTTTAAGATACATCTTAAGTTTTTCTAAAATGTTATTGGTTTTATCTAAAAACAGGATTTGGTCTTCTTTCATTCCCTCACTCATTGCTCCGATTTTTAACTCTTCAAAATAATAATCAGTGGTAATAATGGCCAAATCACAGGTCCTCCCTATTTCCTCTCCTATCTTTTTATGAATAGAGGGTGAAGACCTTCCTAATTCAATCAAACAGGGCATTACTATTACCCTTTTCCTTCTGTAGTTTTTCAAATAATCTATAGCCGCCAACACTCCATCAGGATTTTGACTATAACTATCATCTATTATTATAGCACCATTCTTCCCCTTTTTCTTTCGCATTAATATATCTGAGCCCTTAATCTTGGGAGCAATTTTTTTAATCTGAGAAAGAGAAATGCCCAATTCTAAAGCGCAGGCCACTGCTCCTAAAAAATTCTCAATATTCTGTTTTCCTAAAAGATTTAATCTTATTCTTTCTTTTATTTCTCCTGCTATTATATCAAACTCCACAAAGTCTTTTGACTCGTAAATATTGGTTGCAAAAATATCCCCTCCGGGGATAGAGTATATTTTCTTTTTAAGATTACATCTTTTTGACAACTTAAGGCATTCCTTATTGGCTCCATTAAAAATAGCAATTCCTTCAGGGGGTAAACTCTCAATCAATTCATATTTTGTATTAATGATATTTTTTAGACTGCCAAAAAGAGAAATGTGCTGTTGAGAGATACCTGTTAAGATGCCAATTTTTGGATGAACCATATCACAAATGGCCTTAATTTCTCCTTTTTTATAAGCAGCCATCTCACAAATAAAGACTTGATAATCAGAGGTAAGTTCTTTAAGAACTGTATTTGCCACCCCAATCTCAGTATTCGTATTACCTTTTGTCTTTAATACCTTGTATTTTAAAGACAAAATTTGAGACAAAAATTCTTTGGTAGAGGTCTTCCCATAAGAACCAGTAATACCAATTACAGTCAGATTTTTTAATCTTTTCATTTTCTGTTTCGCTCTTCTTATAATCCACTTTTTCGCAAAGAAGATAGGAACCTGAAAAATCCCTGCACTCAATAAGATAAAAGGAATAAAAAAAATCTCAAACACTACAGCATTTAAAGCAAATATAGATATTTCTAAAGAGGGGTTAATCTCAAAGAACAAAACCCCTATCATTCCTATTATAAAAACAAAAAGAAAAACCATCTTGAAAGTAAATTTTGGAAGCGCCCAAGCCTTTTTAAAAAGCAAAACAAAAGAATAGAGACCAAAAAAAAGATAAAGAAGAAAAACCAAAACCTCAAATCCTGTTAGGTAATATCCTACAAATGAAAATTCTATTTTCGAAAACAAAGATGAAAAAACCACTAAAAGGAAACTAAAAATTGAAACTACAGGAAATAGGATTCTCTTATTCGCTCGAATACCATCAAAAAATCTATCAAAGCGATATTCTTTCAACTGCCAAAAATAAAGCCAAAATAAACTGCGGCGTAAAATATGCAAAGCCCAAAAGGGTAAGATTAGATATAAAATATAACTCATAAGATATCTTTCTAATCAATGAAACTAATTATCTCCTGGATTAACCTCTCTGGTGTCTCCCGATGAGGGCTATGTTTGATTCTGGGAAGAACTACCAATTTAGAATTTCTTATTCCTTCCTTTAAAAAATAGCCATATTTAACAGGTATATGATCGTCTTTTTCTCCCCACAAGATTAGAGTAGGATTTTTAATTTCTTTAAGAAGGTATCTTAGGTCTGTTTGGGTAACCTTCTTAAATATCTCTTTCATAATACCAGTTGCCAAATAATAGTCTCTGCTGCCGGAAAGTTTGTAAATTACCTTTCGAAAAAAGGGATAGAATATCCTAAGTCCTGGAAGAGAAAAAATTTTTTTTCCAATTTTAGCAATGGTAGAAAAAATCAATATTTTGAAACCTTTCTTTTTTTTTCTTATAATTGCCGGGCTACAGAGAATCAGTTTTTCAATCATTTCAGGATGTTTTGAGGCTAAAATAGCCGCTATTGAGCCTCCAAATGAATGACCTAAAAGATTAAATCTTTGCCATTTGTTTTTTTCTAAAAAGTCAAGTACCCATTCTGCATATTCTTCTGGACCCCAAACCTCCGTTGGCGCCGGAGAACTTCCAAAACCCGGAAGTTCAGGAATCAAAACCTCTATCCCCTTACTCTCTAATAATTCTTCCACTTTTTTCCAGCGATCTCTACAAGACCCCCAACCATGCAATATCAATAGTCTTTTCATAGAATTTAAAAATCCTCCTAAGAACAATTATTTCTACCTCTTTTTGGCTCTTAAATAGATATTGTATTTTTTGTTATTTCTTTTAAGATACTTCAGTTCTATTATCTTAAAACCCGCCTCTGTTGCAATCTTCTCCAATTCTCCCGGCCGAAAACAGTGATAATACCGCTCTACTCCTTCAAAAGGAAGAAAAATATCAAAAAAATCAAGCCTGGTTCTCCCTAAGACCTTAAGGAAGAAATATTTTAAAATTAAAGGCAGATACCTTCTCTGCCATAAATTCCAAACTGTTAAAAATAACTCCCCTTCTGGCTTTAAGACTCTCTTCATCTCTTTTAAAAACAATATTCGTTTCTCTGTTGAGGGAATATGATGAAAAACACTGATAGAGAAGATTTTATCAAAAAAATTGCTTTCAAAGGGAAGATTAAGAGCATTTATTCTAAGAAATGTAGGGATACTTGTATCATCAGACCAGTCACTATATTTTCTTTTGGCAATCTCAATCAATCGTTTAGCAAAATCTACTCCAAAATATTGGATTTGTTTGTCTTTAAATAGTTCATATAATCTCCCATTGCCACAACCAACATCTAAGACCCTGTCTTTTTCTTTTACATAATCTTTTAAGAATAGTAGTTCTGGCCAGAGTTTGGATCTTGTTTTTGAAAATCTCTCAGCGATCTGGTTGTAATCTGTCTGAACTTTTTGTAAAAGATAATTAGCGTAATCTGAATCCATAAGTTATATTTACCTATGCAAAATATCTATCAAAAAATTATCAACAGATGTCTAAAAGAAAAGGTCTCTACAGAAAAAGAACTTTTGAATGTAAAACGGTGGGCATCAAAAACCTTTAATATTCCTACTCCCTCAAATGTTTCTTTACTCCAATTTTATCATAACCTGTTAGAAAAAGGAAGAATTAAAAGGAATGAAAAATTAGAAAAAATTTTGAGAAAAAGAAAAATAAGAAGTCTTTCTGGAATAGTGGTGGTCTCGGTTTTAACAAAACCCTATCCTTGTCCTGGAAGATGTATTTACTGTCCATTAGAGAAGGGAATTCCTAAAAGTTATCTATCAGGCGAACCGGCAGTAGAAAGAGCCAAAAAACTAAACTTCTCTCCTTTTCTCCAAGTGAAAAAAAGAATTGAAAGTTTAAAAAAGCAAGGACATCCTGTAGATAAAATTGAACTTCGAATAATTGGAGGAACCTGGTCCTTCTATCCCAAAAAATACAGGATATGGTTTATCAGCAATTGCTTTGCTGCCGCCAATAAGAGAGAAAGAAAAAACTACTCAAGTATTAAATTTTTAGAAAAAGAGCAGAAAAAAAATGAAAAGGCTCAGCATCGAATTGTAGGAATTAGTATTGAAACAAGACCTGAGTTAATCGATGAAAAAGAAATCTTAGATCTAAGAAGATTAGGAATCACTATGGTAGAATTAGGGGTTCAAACGGTGTTTGATGATATTTTAAAAAAGTGCCAGAGGGGCCACTTGGTGAAAGAGACAATCAGAGCCACAAAACTTCTAAAAGATGCTGGATTTAAGGTAATGTATCAAATGATGCCTAACCTTCCTGGTTCTAATTTAAAGAGAGACTTAGAATGTTTTGAAATTTTATTTAATGACACCCGTTTTAAACCTGACTGGCTGAAAATCTACCCCTGTCTTGTATGTAGGGGTTCAAAACTCTACCAAATATGGAAGAAGGGAAATTATAAGTCCTATTCCTGCAAACAATTAATTTCTCTTCTCGTTAAAATCAAAAGCAAATTACCTTATTGGACAAGGGTGGCACGAATATTCAGAGACATTCCGGTCTCAAAAATTGAAGGAGGTTGTAAGATCTCTAACCTAAGAGAGATAGTTCAAAAAGAATTAAAGAAAAGGAAATTAAAATGCAAATGTATCAGGTGCAGAGAGGTCAGAGAAAGATATGATCCCAAGGAGAAAGTCTATTTATTTCGAGAAGATTATGAAGCCTCAGATGGTAAAGAAATATTTTTAAGTTTTGAAAACAAGAAAAGAGAGAAACTTCTTGCCTTCTTAAGAGTCCGGATTCCTTCTTTTGTTTTAGAGCATAAAAGCAGTCCCCTTTTTCATTTCCTTCCTGTTTTAAAAAATGCTGGTCTTATCCGAGAAATCCATACCTATGGCCAAATGCTTTCCTTAAAAGAAAGATCTCTTTCTCCCCAGCATAGAGGATTAGGAAAAAAATTAGTAAAAGAAGCAGAAAAAATTATCAAAGAAGAGTTTCGCCTTTCCAAAGTAGTGGTCATCTCCGGGGTAGGAGTAAGAGAATATTGGCGAAGGTTAGGGTATCGCCTCTACAATACTTATATGGTCAAAAAAATATAACCTGCTCCTCCTAAGCAAGTTGAGGATATCTAATTAAATCTTTAAGAAAATTAATTAATTCCTAATGATACTTACTGCCCAAGTTTCTCCTTTAATTCTTTTAGAATTTCTGCTGCCAGGTCCTTCCCTCCTAAACCAAATGCTAATCCACAAGCCAAAGAGATCATTCCAATCAATCCATAAATTAAAGCCTTTATAATATCAGGAGTAATGCCAAGTTGCAAAAGAATGGCTAAAATAGCAAAAACCCAAATGGCTGCTCTAATTCCTGTACCTAAAAGTTTTGAATAGGCAATCTTGGCTTTTTCTGCAGAGGCAACTACAATCCGATAAGAAAACTCTGTTAGGAAAACTGCTACAATAAAAATCAAGCCGGCAACAATAATATTAGGTAAATACCCTACTATCTTTCCTAAAAATTGACTAAATTCAGTAAGACCTACAATCTCACAAGCAGCCATCAAAAAGATAATTACAAAACACCACTTAACAATCTCTCCAAAAAACCTTGAGATATTAAGACGAATATCTGCCTTAGCCAAAGCCTCTTCCCAACCCATTCTTTTAAGAGTCTGATTTAATCGAATCTTATTTAAAAGAGCAGTTACCAACTGACCTATCCCTCCAGCAATAAGCCAACCAATAAGCACAACCAGAAGAGCAATTAAAACCCGAACCAATGGTCCGAACTGCTTAATCTCTTCCCATAAAGTTGTAATCTCTAAAGGCATAGATGCTTCAACCTAAAAAATATCTTTTCGACCTTTGGTGGACCGAAAGGGATTTGAACCCTTAACCTCCGCAGTGCAAATGCGGTGCTCTACCATTGAGCTATCGGCCCTTCTTTAAAAGAATGGCTTGAATAGGAGACTATACAACCCTAATTTATTCTATCAAAAAATTCTTGAGAAAGCAAAGAAGGGAGTCACATTATAGAAAAAGATAAACACTAAATTAAAATATACTTCCAATTTGTTTTGTCTTGAGATAATAAAGGCATGTTACCAAACGGTTTTCTTATAAATTTTCTCTTGATGGTTTTGTCTTTTGAAATTAAACGTAATACATTAAATTTTGATTTCTTTAAACAAGGATTTTTTGGCTCTCTGAATATCCTTTTCAGTAATTTTTACTCCTTTTAAAATTCCTTTTAAAGAAATTGGCTTTTTAGGCAATTTAAATCCACTTCCCTTTTTAATTTTGAGGATTTCCTTTTCTAACTTTTCCAATTTTGTTAAAACTTTTTGGTCTTTCATAGAGTTTTATTTTAGAAGATTTTAAAAATAAATTAACCGGGAAATCTCTCTGAAAGTACTTTCTGACAAATCATCTTCTGCTTCTTCCTTCTCTTCAGTTCCAAATTTTGATTCAAACTGTCTTTCAATACTGGACATAATTTCTTTTAATAAATCTTACTTTGTCAATCTTTCTAATTTCTTTGGTCTTAACATACCTTCCATTCTAATGTTCTTAAGAACATTAGAGGGTTTTATTTTTAAGCAACCTCTTGTTTTCTAACTATAACACCTCATAATCAGAAAAATTGTTCTTACTCAACATTCTAAAATCAACTTTTTCTTTTATCTTTTTCCCTTATCTTTTTCTACAACTCTTTTATTTTTTCATCCCTCGTCATTTTTCTACAAAAGGTAATGAGGGAGATTTGTTTGTTTCCTCTATAATTATTCAAGAATTTCTTTAAGTAATTTCTCCTTAAATTTCTGAAGTCCTTTTTTGTCAAGGATTATTG
>JAGGUF010000076.1 GCA_021158595.1 bacterium
GCGTGAAATCCCTCCCCCACCTAAGGGGTGAAGTAGGAAGTAGGAAGTAGGAATTTTCCCTCCCCCACCTAACTCCTCCCCCTCCCAGAGGGAGAGGGAGGATTTGCGGAAGGTAATCCTCCTCTTTTTCTAAGGGGGGGAGGATAGAGGTGGGGCTCCTTCTCCAATCCTCCCCCTTCCCTTTGGGAAGGGGGAGGATTAAGGTGGGGGATAGGAATTTCCCGCTCCCCGCTCCCCGCTCCACGCTCCACGCTTCACGCTTTGGAATTTTTACACTTTACCTTCCGCGCCTTAGGTAATTCTCAGAGCCTTACCAAGGTGGTTGACAATTACAAATGAGAAAAACAAAGAGAAGCAGAAATGTTTTTTCTACCGTTTTCTTTTCAAGGTTTTTTTTCTTTGTTTTGATATTAATCTTAGCAGGAGTGGCAAAGATAAGTTTTGAGAAGTTTAAAGAATGGCAACAGGCCCATAAGATCTTAATATCAAAAGAAGAGAAAATTGAAAGACAGAAGGAGAGGAAAGAAAAACTTGAGGCACTATTAAGACGCCTCCAGAATGAAGATTACCTTAAAAATATTACAAAAGAGAGATTGAACTTGGTAGAACCAGAAGAGAGAGTAATTTATGTTTTGCCAGAGAAAGAGGAGAGAGAAAAGGAAGAGAGTTCGAAGGATAAAGGTTTTTTAGAAAAGTTAAGAGAAATGTTTAAAAAAAGAGTCAATAGTAAATAATCAAAAGGCGGGTGTCGTATAATGGCTATTACGCAACCTTCCCAAGGTTGAGAAGAGGGTTCGATTCCCTTCACCCGCTCATTGAAATATGCCCACCTTACATCAATTAATTAAAAATCCCAGAAAAAAGAAGAAGAAAAAAAGCAAGGTTCCTGCTCTTACTTTTGGTTTTAACGCTTTAAAGAATAAAACCGTTGAATATCCCTCGCCTTTAAAACGAGGTGTTTGTCTTAAGGTTTTCACTGTTACTCCCAAAAAACCAAATTCAGCCCTTCGGAAGGTAGCAAGGGTTCGGCTTCAGAATGGGGCTGAGGTGACTGCTTATATTCCAGGTGAGGGACATAATCTCCAAGAACATTCAATAGTTCTAATTAGAGGAGGAAGGGTGAGAGACTTGCCTGGTGTTCGTTATCATATTGTCAGAGGAGCCTTAGATGCCGAAGGAGTTAAGGGAAGGAAGAAAAAAAGAAGCAAGTATGGCACTAAAAAAGAGGCTACCAAAGAATAAGTTAATGTCTTAAATTTATGATTAGACCTGATCCAAAATATAATAATGCTATTATCTCAAAGTTTATTAACCATGTAATGAGGAATGGGAAGAAATTCTTAGCCCAAAGGATTGTCTATGGCGCTTTTTCAAAAGTTCAAGAGAGAACCAATAAAAACCCTCTTGAGGTTTTTAATCAGGCTCTGAAAAACGTTTCTCCTCGGATGAAAACCAAACCTACCAGGGTAGGAGGAGCAACCTATCAGGTGCCTATTCCTCTTAAACCTAAACAACAGATGAGTTTAGCGATGAGGTGGATTATAGAGGCGGCAAGGAAAAGAAAGGGGAAAAAGATGGAAGATAAATTAGCAGATGAATTGATCTTAGCAGCAAAGAACGAAGGAACAGCAGTTAAAAAAAGAATCAACACTGAAAGAATGGCAGAAGCAAACAAAGCCTTTGCCCATTTTGCCTCATAACCAATCCTTCTCTTGTTTTAAACTCATCAAAGTCTATGAGTGAATATTCCATTGACAAAATTCGCAACATTGGATTTATTGCCCATATTGATGCCGGTAAGACCACTGTCACCGAACGAGTCTTATTTTACACAGGAATCTCTCATAAAATTGGCGAGGTTCATGATGGCCAGGCCATAATGGACTGGATGGTTCAAGAGAAAGAAAGAGGAATTACTATTACCTCTGCCGCTACCACTTGCTATTGGAAAAGAGACAACCAAGAATATCAAATAAACATCATCGACACGCCGGGGCATATTGACTTTACAGTAGAAGTACAACGCTCTCTTCGAGTTCTTGATGGAGCGGTAGTTATCTTTGACGGAGTTTCAGGAGTAGAGCCCCAGTCAGAAACGGTTTGGCATCAGGCAGATAAATTCCAGGTCCCCCGCCTTTGCTTTATAAACAAACTTGACAGGATTGGAGCCGACTTTGAAAAGAGCCTTTCATCTATCTCCCAAAAACTCACAGAGAACATTGTTCCTTTACAAATTCCCATTGGCGAAGAACAAGAGTTTAAAGGAGTAATTGATCTTCTCACTATGAAGGCAATCTATTTTCAAGGAAGATATGGAGAAAATCTTGAAGAAAAAGAGATTCCAGAATCTTTAAAGGAAGAAGCAAAAAAGTATCGAGAAAAAACAATCGAAAAAATCATTGAGCAAGACGAAAAACTTACAGAGCAGTATCTTTCTGGAAAAAATCCAGACATCTCAGATCTAAAAAAGGTTCTTCGAAAGGCAACCATCCAATTTAAACTCGTTCCCGTTTTTTGTGGTTCTGCTCTCAAGAACAAAGGCATCCAACCCTTATTAGATGGCGTCATTGACTATCTACCTAGCCCTATTGACCTTCCTCCTGTGGAAGGAGAGGATCCAAAAACCCACTCCAGAGAGATAAGGAGGGCTACAGTTTCCGAACCCTTCTGCGCCTTGGTTTTTAAAAATGCTGTTGATCCATATGTGGGCGAACTTTCTTATTTTAGAGTATATTCTGGGAGATTAAGAAGGGGGAGTTATCTATTGAATACTACCAGTGGTCAAAAAGAACGCATTGGTAGGCTTTTACGAATGCATGCTGCAGAGAGAACCGAGATTGAGGAGATTTCTGCTGGAGATATCGGTGCCACCTTGGGACTTAAAGATACAAAAACCGGCGATACCCTTTGTGATCCTGAGGCTCCAATTGTGCTTGAAAAGATAAGTTTTCCTGAGCCTGTGATATCAGTTAAGATTAATCCCAAGACAAGGTCTGATCAGGAGAAGATGGCAACCGCCCTCCGAAAACTTTCTCTTGAGGATCCTACTTTTAAGGTAAAGATAGATGAGGAGACCAACCAAACCATTATCTCTGGCATGGGAGAACTCCATCTCGAGATCATAGTAGATAGATTGAAAAGAGAGTTTGGGGTGGAGGTGACGGTAGGGCATCCCCAGGTTGCTTATAGGGAGACGATAGATGCTTCTGCCGAAAGTGAGGGGAAATATATTCGACAGTCAGGAGGCCGGGGTCAATATGGCCATGTGGTTTTAAGGGTGGAACCCAAAAAGAGAGGAGAGGGTTATGAATTTGTGGATGCAATTAAGGGAGGTGTTATTCCAAAAGAGTTTATTCCCGCAGTGGAAAAGGGAGTTCAGGAGGCAAGAGATAAAGGAGTGCTTGCGGGATATCCTTTAACAGATTTAAAGGTTACGCTTTTTGACGGCTCGTTCCATGAGGTTGATTCTTCTGATTTTGCTTTTAAGATTGCGGGTTCAATCGCCTTAACTGAGGCAGTAAAGAAGGCAAAGCCTGTTTTGTTAGAGCCTATTATGAAAATAGATGTAAGATGCCCGGATGAGTTTTTGGGCGATGTAATTGGGGATTTGTCTTCTCGGAGAGCCAAGATTGAGAGCACGGAGAGCAAGGGTCAATTTAAGATGGTTTCTGCAAAGATTCCTTTGGCTGAAACCTTTGGTTATGCCACTTCTCTTCGTTCTTTAACTCAAGGGAGAGGAAGTTTTACTATGGAATTTGATCATTATGAGAGGGTTCCAAAAAATGTTGAGGATAAAATTGTTCAATCTAAGAAATGACCTTGATTTTAGCCCAAAACTCAAAACAACGATTCAAGCGCAAAGCGCCCGTCCAGCCCCACTTTTGGAACAAAGGGGGGCTGGGTTTAGGATTTCGTGGTTAAAATTTTGAGATTTGCCTTTCCCAAATTCTCCTCTTATGAATATAACAATTGGCAAACCTCGTTTTTACCTTAATACTTTTTCTCTCAAAGAGAATATTCTTTATTTGGTAAAAATGCGAGGAAATATTTTGAGAATGATCTAAAGGCTCAAATGAGCCTTTTTTTTGAAGGTTCCAAAATTATGAGAATAAGAACCATTATCTTAGGAGCAGGAGGAAGAGATTTCTTTCATTTTTTGAGAGTTTACAAAGAAAATCCAAAATATAAGGTAATGGCTTTTACTGCTACCCAAATTCCTTTTATTGAGAAAAGAAAATTTCCTAAAGAATTGGCGGGTCGCTTTTATAAAAAAGATATTCCTATTTATCCTGAGAAGGAATTACCAAAATTAATTGAAAAATTGAAGATAAAAGAGGTAAATTTTGCTTATAGTGATGTTCCTTATGAGCATTTAAATAAATTACGGAAGATAACAGAAAAATTAAAAGCCAGGTTTCGTTTGCTAAAGCCAGAAGAAACAATGTTAAAGTCTAAGAAATTCGTGATTTCAGTTTGCGGCAGCAGAACCGGAGCCGGAAAGGGAACATTGGTGAAAAGAATTTTATCCTTTTTAAAAAAATTGAATAAAAGAACTGTTATTATTCGTCATCCGATGTCTTACGGAAATATAAAAGAGAAGGCGGTAGAGAGATTTGCCAATTTAAAAGATTTACAAAAAAGGGAAATTACTCTGGAAGAAAGAGAAGAATATGAAAGGCATTTAAAAAAGGGTTTTATTGTTTATGCTGGCTATGATATGGAAAGAATTTTAAGAAGGGCTGAAAGGGAGGCGGAAATAATTTTGTGGAACGGAGGCAATAATGATTTCCCTTTTATTAAGCCCAACTATCAAATTGTTGTTGCTGACGCCAGAAGACCAGGTCATGAAATAAAGTATTTCCCTTCAGATATCACGACAAGATTGGCAGATCTTTTAATAATAAACAAGGTTGATGTTGTGCCCAAAAGAAATGTTGAAATTGTCAAAAATAATTTAAGAAAGTTAAATAAAAGAGCAAAAATTTTGTTGGCCAGAATGAAATTGATAATAGATAAACCGGAGTTAGTTAAAAATAAAGTTGTTTTATGTATTGAAGATGGTCCTACTCTTACCCATGGTGGATTGCCTACTGGAGCCGCTTTTCAGGCAGCCAAAGAATTAAAGGCCAAAAAAATAATAGATCCAAGAAAATCTGCCTCAGGATTGATAAGGGATACCTTTGAAAAATATCCACATTTGAAAAAATGCTTGCCGGCGGTTGGTTACAGTAGAGAGCAATTAAAAGATCTGGAGACTACTATTGAGAAGACAAAATGTGATTCACTTGTTGTTGCTACCCCAATTGATCTTTCAAAGATAATAAAAATTGAAAAACCAATAGTTAGAGTAAATTATGAAATTGAAGAAATTGGTCCTTGGAAAATTGAGACAATTTTAAATAAATTAAATTATAAAGTATAGGTTGAATGCAAAATAAAAGTTGACAGCTAATAGAGGAAGATTTCCCTCCCCCACCTATATCCTCCCCCTCCCAGAGGGAGGGGGAGGATTGGGGAAGGATCCCCTCTGTAGCCTCCCCTTAGAAAAAAGAGAGGATCCCTTCCATATCCTCCCCCTTAGAAAAAGGAGAGGATTACCTCCCCTCAATATCCTCCCTCTCCCTGTGGGAGGGGGAGGATAAAGGTGGGACTCCTTCCTCCAATCCTCCCCCTTCCCTTTGGGAAGGGGGAGGATACAGGTGGGGGATAGGAATTTTCTTCCTTCCTACTTCCTACTTCCTACTTCACCTCTTAGGTGGGGAAGGAAATTAGTTTTTATCTTTACGCTGTAGTTTTGTGGTTAAATTTTTGTTTTGAGATTTAAGATTTGGATTTGAGTTTTGACATTTGAGATTTTAATTTGTAATTTAAAATTATATGGTAATTCTTCCACCAGGAACAGGAGGATTTCTAAATCCTCAAAAAATTGTAGATGAGATTGGAGTTGTAGAACAA
>JAGGUF010000027.1 GCA_021158595.1 bacterium
GACAAGAGAGAAATATTTAGAAGATTACAAGCAGAAGTTGAAGGAAGCTTTACCTGAAATTGTTTTTGTTAATGAGAATCCAGGGAGTGTAGGTGGGAAAGATGCTTATTTTATAGAAGCGAATCTTACCCAGCAAGGCGTTGATTTTAAAGTTTTTCTGGTTTTAGTGCGAGGCAAAGGCGATGATATCTGGACAATTTCTTTCAACACCTTAAAGAGCGATTGGTTGAAATACAAGGATTTGTTTTATCAAACAGCAGAAAGTTTTAAAGTAAAATAGTTATGATTAATATGAATTTTAAATCTCGTTATTTGATTATCTTTTTGGTGCTTGCCGTTGTTGCCGTTGTTTTGGCTGACGGATTTTATATTTACAAAAAACAAGTCATTTCTTCCTACGCTTATACTCTGGCAGAGTTTGTTCAAAAACAGCAGACATTTTCTCCTTACACCAAATACGAGCCCAGTTTTGTTGTAGATAAAGTTCGTGGCAAAATATACTATGTTTTTAAAGCAATGGATGATAACGATATTTGGCAGATTTGGACGGCCACTACTGATTTGGACGGTAATGACTGGCAGCAGGTTCAACAGACCGATTCTCCTGAAAACAAGCAGCGCCCAGGAATTGTTTATGATCCTCAAGACGATTTATTATATTATTTCTATCGAACCGGCAGTGAATATGGGGCAGCAGAAAAAATCCCAAGACGTTTGATTACTGCTGTCAAAAAACCTGAGGAAGAAAAATGGCACGATGAGAGGGAATTGATTGGTAATGATGGTATCGATGATACCATCGACATTAGCCTTGATTCATCTCGTCATAATCTAATTCTTGTTTATACTAAAGACAATCAAATCACAACCGCTCGGATGGATTTGGACAAAGGAACTTTTCAAGAAACGGTTCACACTCAAACAGCCGAAATGAACTTTATTCCTAATATGGCTTACGATGAATCCGGCGACACTGTCTATATTGTTTTTTCCCGAGCCCGCACTCCCGGAACTTTTGATAACAAAGATTTATGGCTGGCCAGGGTAAACGGGGACGGCAGTAATTACCGAGAAATGCGTTTAACCAAAACTAACTGCGACAATGCTTGGCCTTTTATTATTTTGGATTTACCCCGTCATCAGTTTTATGTTGTTTATCGTCTTTTTGAAGAGGGAACAGCTAAGGCTAAAGAGAAGATAAGGCTTGGCAGGGCAAATTTGGACGGTAGCAACTGGGAATCGCGGTTTAATGCCCAGGGTATACAGATATATGGCATTGACCCGGAAACAGGTGTTCTTTACGGAACTTACGGCGAGAACAACAAACACTATTTCATTGTTTATGATCCTGAAAAAGACAAACTTCAAAAACAGCTCATTCCGATGATTGTTCAAAAAGGTTCAAAAGGAGATGAACCGGCTTATGGCGATGCTGCTTACCGGACCTGGGATGCAGAATCGGGCCGTCTTTTTGGAGCCCAGCAGGTTTGTGGCAAGGCTGGAGAGCGGGGGATTGAATGTCAAATCTGGACTTATACTGGTCGTGTTTTAAAAGGCGAAAAGTCAACTCTTACTCCTCAGGCTAAAGCTGAAATGGCGTTCCCTCAACATTGTCAACTTCCGGAATTTAAACTAATAAAAGCCGAGACTTTCAGTAATAAGATTAAAATTAATACTAACCGTAAACTTTCAACACCAGTGGAAATGAGAATAACCAGTGGTGGAAAGGAAATAAAGTGGGATCCCAGCCAGTTGAACCCGGTTGATCAAGATAAAGGCTTTGAGCTACGTTTCTCAGTACCCTTAGCATCGTACGAAGTTTATTATAAAGTTTGTGCACTCGGCGATCCTTCAAAACCCCGTGAATGTTTGGAAGATACGCTTTTATATTCCAGTGTCGGCACTTCCGGCGTTTCTGAGGTTCCAGGTGTATTTGAAGGAGAACAATTTACAATATCTATTCCCCAAGGATGGGTACAAACTCAGATGCCCGGAACATTAGTAACAATTACTAATATCAATGAATCTCATCCTCAGGAGCCCAACGCCCAAAAAATTAATTTCAAAAGTTATTTTGCGGTTTCATCCGATAATACCCAGGGCAGGAGCTTAAATCAGATATTTGAAGAAGTGAAGGCAGGAATATTACAAGCAATTTCTTCGGCGAGCATAACTGGCGTTAGCGATGAAACTATTGACGGAATGCCGGCAAAATTTATTGAGTTAAATCTGACCCAGCAAGACATAAATTTCACGGTTATGTTAACTATAGTAATGAAGGGAGATAAATATTTTGTTATTTCTTTTAACACCACGACCAACAAACGGCAGGAATACAAGAATCTTTTTTACCAAACAGCGAAAAGCTTTAAGTTTAGATATTGATAGTTGAAGTTTTTGTGCTTTATGAATATTGGCAATTTATCTCCTGAAAAAAATACGATTTAAAGAATTTGAAAATTTGTGGAGAAAAGGAACGGGACTTTATAGAACCTAAACTTCTTTGTTGTTTTATTTGATTTTTTAGAGTTAGTTCGGTAAATTAAAGATGATATGTTAAAAGATATTCGAAAACAAATTAAAGAATTAGCAGAAAAAAATTTACAGCGGGTAGGGGAGTGGGAAATTGCTCAAGTGCCAGAACCAGTTTTTAATCTACAATCAAAAAATGGAGTTAAAGCTGTACTTAATTTAGTTGTCCATAGGGAATCCTATTTTATTTTCAATACATATGTTTGTTTTCCCGAAGAGATTAATAGCGCCGCAAAGACCCTTTTAGAGGCAATTGAAGAATATAAAATTATTCCTGAGATTCTTTTAGTAAGAGAGAAGAGGATTATAAAAGAATTAGAACCGATTGCCCAAGATCTCAATTTCGCAATAGCCTATCCGGTTCGTCTTAAAGCAGTACCAATTGTATTACGAGAAATGAGAAAAACTTTAAGACAATTCTAGTAAGTATAAAAACATATATTTTTACTCGAGAACAACTTACTTCCGAGGTAGATTAGTTATTTGTTATCAGAAAAAGCAAGAAGTCGAAAAGTCAATTGAGAAACACAAAATACTAAGTAAATCAAAAAAATGAGTAAAAAGAAAATAAGTAAGGCTAATCGAAAATTTTTTCTTAAGTGGTTGCCTTTTAATTTTTGTGATAGATTTTGTGAGAGATGTGAGGAGTTTCGAGACGAATGTAAAGTTTATCAAGATGAGATGAGATTTAGATTCCAATGCCAATTGGAAGGGAAAGATCCCTACGATACAAGGGTGGTTTTTGAGTATGTTGGTCAGAGGATGGCTCAAACTATTACTGAACTTTACCAAATGATGGAAAAAGAGGGAATAAAAATTACTAAAGAAGACGAAAAGAAATATAAAAAAGAACAAGAAATGGAAGAAGAAAAAGTTAAAAGTCACCCTCTTTATAGAAAATGTTGGGCTCTTTCTGCTGATTTTAGAAAGTTTTTGGAGGATTTTTGGAAATTTTTTGAGGAAAGACCTTGGATTTTAGTTTTTCTTCAAAACGAAATAGAGGAAATTTGTTTTTATTGTCACTTAATTGCTGTAAAAACTACCCGGGCTTTATATTCTCAGATTGAGGAAGAAAAAGATAGAATAAAATTTCCTCGTCCAGATTCTCTGGTTTCTGGCAGTTTGGGATATTATTCTTTGATTACCTGCCAAGGGAGTTTAGAAAGTATTTTAAATATAATGAAAGATGTAGAAAAGAGCTGGGTTCCTAAAGTAAATCAACTTTTAGAATCAATCGAAGAAACAAAAAAAGAATTCAAAAAAACCTTTCCAAGAGTTGAAAGCTATCGAGATAAAATTATTTTTCACGGGAGATTTTTGAATTGAATCGGCCTGGAAAGGTTACGATTTCGAGATATTAAATGAATAGAATTTGGCAAATTTGAGAAATTAATTAAATTTTAAATATGAGCAAAAATAGTTTCCAAAAAGGCGAAATAGTAATTTACAAAACTCTCCAAGGACCGGAAATTAGAGTTAAATTGGAAAAGGATACTGTTTGGTTAGATGCGCATTTGATGGCGCGGCTTTTTAATGTAGATAGAACAGTTGTTGTTAAACA
>JAGGUF010000056.1 GCA_021158595.1 bacterium
GCTCATATTCTAAAACAGATGCAGGCATCCTCTCTAAGTAAATAGCTACATCAATGTCATGGAAGGCATCTTTTTTAACAAAAGAGCCATGAAGATAGGCAAACAAAATCTCCTCATGGTTTTTAAGCACTGCTCTTATAGCTTCCTTAACGGCCTTTTTACTCACTTATCTATCCTTCTAAGCATAAGTTCTTCCGCTCTTAGTATATCATTTTCTGAGATTGGCACAAGAAGAATAATATAAAACTCTATAAACTATTTAATGTCAAATGTGAAGACACGATCCCCATTATCTCCAATGTGAAATGTGAAGACACGACCCCATTATCTCCAATTAAACGACCCCCATTAAACGACCCCATTATCTCGCATTATCTCGATTTCTTATTGAGACCTGACCCTTTAATAACATCGATAAGACTCTTTACAGAAAGACCAAAATTTTTTGCGATTAAGTTGAAATGCTCATCGGCATGAAGAATAAGTGCCCTTTCAGATAGGGCAGATGCACTTATGAGAATGTCCGTATAGGGAATAGTTACCCCCTTACGGCGCAAAGAGAATGCCATTTCAGCTGCCTTATGCCACACATTATCATTTATTTTAATTTCGTAAAGAGAATCTAACCTGTTTTTAAGCCTCTCAAATTCCTTTTTTGTTCTGGTTCCTCCCAATAGTTCCAACTTAACCATAGAGCAGATGGCAACCCTATTTTCTTTTAAAAGTGTGTCTACTCTCTGTTTTATTTCTGGCAGGAAATTTTTACTTAAAGCAAAGATCCATATCGATGTATCTATCAAGACTAAGTTATTGTTCATCTCGCAATCTTTCAAGCTCATTTAAACTAAGATCCAGATCATATGTTCCAAGCTCCTTTCTAAGTGCCTGTCTGTTTTTTGTCTTAATTAATTCCTTAAGTCCTTTCTCTATAACCTCTCTTTTTGTCTTAGCTCCTACCGCTTTAATAGCTTCATTTATAAGTTTATCGTCAATAAACACCGTTGTTTTACCCATTATTTCCTCCTTAAAAGAGAATTTACGTATATATAATACATAAAAATTATCCATTCGTCAATATGTATAAGTCCAGTTCAGGGAAAATTTCAAGGCTACCCTGGCAAGTGGTGTTAAAACGTCTATTGAATCGTTGGGTCTATTAGGTCTGTTGTGTCTGTTGAGTCAGTGGGTCTATTGGGTCATTGGGTCTGTTGGGTCTAAAGCAACATTGGACGTAGGGCCTCGAACATAGAACGCATCTGCGCATTCACGCATCACCTGAAAAGCCTGCTAAGTTCCTGTTAAACCTGAATCCTAATACATTGGCAAGACCTGTATCTATAATATAAACTTTTCTTGGGCTTTTTCTTGTTCTTTAACTTTAAAGGAGAATCTTTTAAGAAAAAAATCAAATATACATCTTCAAAATAGTGAGAGAATTTCTCTACTGTATCTACAGAGACATCCAGGAATTTTTCTAAAGAATTAAAAGTTATAGAAGATGAGATGTTGGTTAAATAAAATTTTGCTAAGGAATTTAATTTTGCAGGTTTTCTTATCTTATATCTTTTTACAAGGTCCTTGTTTACTATATCTTCAAAATAATGAAAAAGCAACTTTTTCTTCTCACCCGACAACACAACTTCAGGAAAGCCTCCCCACTCAAGATATTTTATAAAAAGTCTTTCTATTTCAACTCTTTTACCAGCAAAATCAAGCTTGTCTTTTAAATCAAGCCCATTGAAAACGAGGTATTCCTGAAAAGAAAGAGGAAAAACTTCCAGGTCTATGTGCCTTCCTGTGAGCAAAGTAGAAAGCTCTGTGCTCAATAGCTTTGCATTTGACCCGGATATCACTAATTTTGCCTTCTTTAATTCATGAATTGTCCTAACCCATTTCTCCCATCCAGAAACTTCCTGAACCTCATCAAGGAATATAAAGACATCTCCCTTCGGATTAAGGAATTCCAGATATACCTCATAAATCTTTTGTAGAATTTTTGTGTCTAATTCAGTAAATCTGGGATCCTCAAAGTTAACCATCAAAATATTATTTCTTTTAACTCCATTATAAATTAAACTTTTTATGAGTTGTCTCATAAGAAAAGACTTACCTGCTCCTCTTGCGCCAGTAATGACCACGATCTGACCAGTTTTAAGGAAATCTTTTAACCTGTTAAGATAAGTAGATCGTTCAATTCCACTCTCTAAATCCTTCTTCCAAAAATTCCAATCCTGAAGAATCTCTATAATCTCATTTTTGTCCATTTTTTAATTATATTAGGTAAAATTTAACATTTTTACCTAATATAGTTGAAATTTTTCTATTGTCAAGGAGGGGTTAAAGGTATGAGCGGACATTTTACTCTTTTTATTCTTATGATTTTTAGCTTATCTTTTTACCATCAGTATACCGGATTTTTTGATTAGGTGGTCCCCTTTTCAAGTATCACAAAGCCTGCTAAATGGTTCCCTTTTATTTTATCACACACATATACATCCATAATTTTTTAAAATGAACCCGCTACTACCATCAGCAAAGCTATTTTCCCGCTATCCCCCTGTAGACTTCCATAATTCTGTGGACCATAATTTCTCTTGTAAACTCCTCTTTTACTCTCTCTTTTGCATACTTTCCGTATTTTTCTCTCAAGGCAGGGTTATCAAGGAGGGTATTTATAGCTTTTGCAAGAGCCTGCGGATCTTTTGGTGGCGCAATAATTCCTGTTTTCCCATCCTGGTTCACAAAAGGGACTCCTGTTGGAAGGCTGGTGCTCACACAGGGTTTCTTGCAAGCCATTGCCTCAAGTTGAACTATACCAAAGGCTTCACTTCTTGCAACTGAAGGAAGACAAAATACATCGCAGGCATGATAATACAGGGGAAGCTCTCTGTCACCTACAGCTCCCAAAAAATGTACCCTAAAAGATAGTCCCATACTATCTACCATTCTCTCAAGCTTTTTTCTAAGCTTCCCCTCCCCTATTATAAGACATACACCATCCACATCCTTCATTGCTTTTATTAAATACTCAACCCCCTTGTAATAAATAAGCCTTCCCACAAAAAGGACAATTCCCTTTCCCTGTATGTATTTTTCTCTTATCTTTTCCACCTCTCTTTTCTTTTCCTCTGGAATTTTTAATCTTTCAACATCAATTCCAAGAGGAATAACTTCACATTTTTCCTTAAATCTTTTAAGATAAGGCGAGCTTTCAATCATATTAGGGGAGGTTGCAATAATTACATCTGCCTTCTCTAAAAATTTAACCAAAAAAGGCTTGTAGAAAAACCTTCCTATCTTCTGTCTCACAATATCGCTGTGCCAGGTAACAACAATTTTCCCTCTGGGTTTTGCAAGAAGATAAGATACAACACTTAGAGGAAAAGGAAGGTGAAAGTGAAGTATATCTGCTTTTATTTTTCTCATCCAGGAAGGAAAAGTAGGGCTAAGCGGCATAGAGCGAAGAGTCCCGATACTGCCAACTTTCACAATCTTTAAGCCATCTTTTTCCTCAACCTCTGTCTTTCTTTTTGTATTGCAACAAAGAACAGTGATGGAAAACTTTTCTTTTATACTCTCTGCCAAATCCTTCACATGATTTTCCACTCCCCCTTTTATCGGATGGTAAAATTTGCTTACAAGGAGAACTTTAATCTTTTCCACTTTCTTTTTCAAGAAAAGATAAAAAATCTAC
>JAGGUF010000025.1 GCA_021158595.1 bacterium
AGAGAAGAAGGAGATAAAAGGAAATAACAAATGGTGTTTAATCAAAGTTATGTAAATTTGACTTTTAAGCCATTAGGCTTAAAATTAAAATAGAGTTTAAAGAAATTAAAAACTATGGTAAAAGAGATACCACAATCATTCGAAACTAATGAAGAAGAAACTAAGGAACAAGAAGAATTTACTCCTGAAAAGTTAGAAATTGGGAAGGTGATTGAGAGAAACTGGCTTTCTCCAGAGGACTTCAGGGATATAAATATATGGGAAAGAAGGGTTAGAGATGGAGAAATAAGTAAAGAAGATTTTGCAAAAAGAATTAAAAGCCGAATAGAATTAAAGAGAAAAATTGATAAATTGATTAGAGAAAAAGGAGATCAGGTTGAGGAAGAAGATATTAATGAATTATGGAACTGGTATAAGAACATTTCAGAAGGTGATGAACTAATAGGAGACAAGGAAAAAATTAAAAAGAGGATTGAGACAAGGCAAAGAGAGATAAAAATAGAAAAAGAGAAGGAAGAGAAGAAAGGAGAAGAGGAAGAAAAAGGAGAAGAATTAATAGAAAAAATAAAAAAACTTCGTGTTAATCCTATCCCTGAATTTGAAAAAAGGTTCAAGAATATTAGAAGTGGGTATCAGTTATCAGAAAAGGATATAGAAGAGTTAAAACAGCATCTATTGGCAAGGGTTAAGGAACAGGTGTCAAATAGAGCAGATATTATAGAATATGATATGAATTCAATATTTAAAGAACATCCACTTGAGTTAAGACTCTATGGAGGAATTATTGAAAAGAAAGAAGACAAAGCCGTCAGACCTGGATGGGAAAAGATGAAAGTTATAGATTACTTGAGAAGGTATATGGATGTAGGGGAGGGGACAGATCTTGAAAAATATATTTAAATTGGATAGAGGAGAGAAGAAAACAACATAGTGCTAAATCTATGAAGTTTGAGAGGCCAACAGGATTAGAAATAAAAGAGGAACTTAGCCCAGAAAAAATTTCAGAGGAAGTTAAGAATTGGCAAGAGATGTTAGATATTTCTCATTTCCAAAAGAAAGAGAGAAATGAAAAGAGAATTGAAATCTCTCATCAGATTATTAAATATCTTTTAAGTGCTGATGAAAAAAGTGCTCAAAGATTCTGGAAGAGTTTGGAGCCTTTATTTAAGGAGAAGGCACATTTTAGAGAATTCAAGAATGGAATTTTGGCAGAGGTGGCTTTTATGAGACTTTTAAAGGAACTAAGACTTGAAGAGGCTTATCCTGCTCCTGTTAAATTAGACGCAAATTATGGAATTGATTTTATTGGAAAAGAGAACGGGAGAATCTGGGAGATTCAGGTAAAGGGTAAGAATCTTTCTGATTTAGAAGCACTAATGAGAGAACTAAGGTTAAAACCAGAAGATTTAATAATTTCTCTGTCCATAAGGAGTCTAAAGACTGAAAATTTAATTAGAAAATTAACAGGAAAGCCTTTAACTGATATTATCAAAAAAATGAAAATTGGGGGAGAGAAAATTAAAGAAGAATATTACAAAAACAAAAGGGAGAAAATTTTACCCCTATTTGTAATTCTTCCCTCGGGAAAAGCCTTAAAGGAAAATGGAGAGTTCTCTTTTAAAATCAATAAACAAAGATTTATAGAAACATTAAAAAGGGTAACAGGTGTTGGAGGTTAATTTCAAAAAGATTTAATTAAACCTCTAATTCTATGTTAAATAATAGAGACTCCTTAAAAGAAAAAGTAAATTCTTTAATTGAAATAGCATTCAGAGAAGGAATTGAGAAAGCGATTAAAGAGGCACGAAAATTGAATAGTCCTTATATCTTGGATGAATTTCATGATAGATTAATTGAAAAAATAAAGCAATATAAAAATGGAAAAATTTAAAAGCGAGGAGATAGGTGGGGGAGGGATTTTAGGTGCTTTGACCCTTGACATATTCTTTGGAAGGAATAAAATAAAAATATAAGAAAGTGAGTATAATATCTCTTACACTCGATAAAATATGAAGGTTCAACTTCCTCATTTGGATGACTTCCTCTTACATCTGCAAACAGACAACTATTCAGAGGAAACTATTTATAACTACGAACGAGATTTAGAGGTATTTCGAGATTTTTTAGAAGAGGTAAATACTGAATTTGAAAAAATTGATAAAAAAACCATTCTTAATTATAAAGCCTATCTTACCTCTCGGGACAGAAAAACTCCAAAAAATCAGAAGGGAAAGAAAAAATTAGTCAGTTATTCCATAAATCGAATGTTGTCCTCTCTTCGTTCCTATCTAAAATATCTAATAGATATGGACTATAAACCTGTTATTTCTCCTGATGCAGTGAAATTGGTAAGAACCGAGAGAAAACATCCTCAGGTGGCTGAATTTAAAGAATTAGTAAAACTAATTGAATCTCCTTCCAAATTGGAAAGAAACAAAATTATAGCCTTGCGTAACAGAGCAATGTTGGAGATGTTATTCTCTACCGGTATGAGAATTTCTGAACTTGTAAACCTTAAAAGAACTCAGATTGACAAAACAGGACGGATTTTCATTATGGGAAAAGGTAAAAAGGAAAGATTTGTTTATCTCACTCCCCGGGCTCAGAAGCATCTTAACAATTATTTAGAGGTTCGAGGAGAAACTGATTCACCCTATCTTTTTATACCCTATCGTGGCAAAAATGCTCAAAAAGATGAAAAAAAGATTTCTCCTAATTATCTCCAGGAGAAAATAAAAAGATATCGAGAGTTACTCGGTATAAATGTTCCTATCTCTGCCCACTCCCTCCGACATGGTTTTGCTACCTACCTGGCAGAACAAGGAGCAAATCCTGCGGCTATTCAAATTCTTTTGGGTCATGAATCTTTAGATACTACCACCCGCTATGTCCACGCTTCTGACCGTTATGCAGAAAAAACCCATAGAAAGTTTCACCCTTTAAAAGAATAACTCTCCCCTACTCTTTTAGGTTAAAACAATTTTTTGCAGGTTTGTAACCCGCTTTTTCTGCTTCTTCTTTTGAATTAAAATAAATTTTATTTTCTTCTTTTATCCTTTCAACTCCTGGACACCAGGGATAATAATAAAACTTTCCATTCTTACTGGCTACAAATTTATATTCTTTCTGATCCCGAATATTATATTCTTTGGATTCTGTTACCTTTCCTATTGAAGCATTTAGTTGTTCAGGGGAGATTTGTTCAATTATAGGTTCTTTGAAACTGGTCTCTGAAGAACTTGAGGATTTTCCCAAAAGCCATCCTCCTCCAAAACTGATCAAAGAGATTAAAATAACTCCAACCACCAAGACAATATCTGCTTCATTATCCTTGAAAAATTGTTTTATTTCTGATATCATAAATTATATGTCTAAAACAAAATCCAGCGGGACAACTAAGTTAGGAAGAGATTCTATTTCCAAAAGATTAGGAGTTAAACTCTTTGAGGGTCAAATGGCAAAACCCGGAAGTATTCTTGTTCGTCAACGAGGCACAAGATTTTTACCGGGTAAAAATGTCCGCCGGGCAAACGATGATACCTTGTATGCAGTAAAGACAGGAAGAGTTAGATTTAGAACCATTAGAAAGACCTGTTTTGATGGGAAAAAGAGAATTGCTAAGGTAGTAGATGTAGAAGATTCTCAGTAAAATATATTAATTTCCTTTAGATTCAAGGGATTTTCGAATAAACTCTTTAAATAATGGATGGGCCCTTAAGGGCCTTGATTTAAATTCGGGATGAAATTGGGTACCTACAAAGAAAGGATGTTGAGATAAGGGAAGTTCAATTATTTCTACTAAATCCATTTCTGGATTGACTCCTGCTATTATCATTCCCTTTTCTTCTAAATCTTTTCGAAACCTATTATTCAGTTCATAGCGATGTCTATGACGTTCAAAAACCTCAGGGGTCTTATAGGCTTGAAAACTAATAGTGTTAGGTTTTATCACACACCTATAAGCCCCTAATCTCATGGTCCCTCCATATCGTTTTTCTTTTATATTCTTTTTTTGTTCTTCCATAAGATCAATTACAGGAAATTTTGTTTTAGGATCAAACTCAGTTGAATCTGCTTTTTTAAGACCACAAATATTTCTGGCAAACTCAATTACTGCGAGTTGCATCCCTAAGCAAAGCCCTAAAAATGGAATCTTATGCTCTCTGCAGAATTGAATAACCCTTATCTTCCCCTCTATTCCCCTCCTTCCAAAACCTCCAGGAACAATAATACCATTCAATTGTGTTAATTTATTCAGTTTTTTCTTTGCTGACTTTTTTTCATATTCTTCTGTATCAAGCCAGATTATTTCTGGTTGTACTCTGAAATAAAAACTGGCATGTTTTATGGCCTCAATCACGGAAATATAAGAATCCATTAAGGTAAATTTTCCGGTTCTAAAATATTTTCCAGCAACTCCAATTTTTACCTTTCCTTTTGGATTTCTGATAATCTCTACTAACTTCCCCCAATCTTTTAAATCTCTTTTTCTTGTTCTTAAATTGAATCTGCTCAGTATTTTTTTTGAAAGGTTTTCTTTTTCAAAGTTTAAGGGAACCTCATAGATAGATTTTATATCTGGAGCAGAAATGACATTTTCTTTCTTTATATTGCAGAAAATGGAAATTTTCTCTTTTCTCTTATCATCAACTGGATATTCTGAACGGGCAATAATAAAATCTGGTTGAATCCCAGCAGAGTTTAGAGTTCGGGTAGCATATTGGGTGGGTTTTGTTTTCATCTCTCCAATTATCTTGGGAACAGGCAAATAACTTACCAACACAAAGATCACACTTTCTGGCTTTCTAAGTTTCATCATTCTGGCTGCCTCGAGAAAGAGAAGGTTCTGATACTCTCCTACTGTACCTCCAATCTCGATAAGAACAAAATCAGCCTTTTCGGTTTTGGCTACCTTCTCAATTCTTCTTATTACTTCATTTGGAATATCGGGCACTACCTCTACACATCTTCCCTTAAATTCTAAATTCCTCTCCTTCTCAATTACTGTCTTATAAACCCTGCCTGTTGTTATATAATTAAGATCGAGGATATTTTTATCCAGGAATCGTTCATAGTTGCCAATATCCTGGTCACATTCTGTTCCGTCTTCGGTTACAAATACCTCTCCATGTTCAGTAGGGTTCATTGTTCCAGCGTCAATATTGATATAAGGATCAATTTTTATAGCGGTGACCTTAAAGCCTCGCGCCTGAAGTATTTTTCCTATAGAGGCAGTAGTAATTCCTTTTCCAATTCCTGACATTACTCCTCCACAAATAAATATGTATTTTGAGGACATATTTAGGTTTCTCTCTTTACTATAATTTTAATCTCCGTTTTAATTCCTCTTCTTAACTCTACTGGAATGGTATACTCCCCTATTTTTTTAATTGGTTCTTTTAACTTAATATTCTCTCTTTCAATCTCTAATCCTTTTTCCTTAAGTCTTTCAGCAATTTTATATTCTGTTATTTTCTCAAAAAGAGTCCCTTTTAAACCCACCTTTACTGGAATCTCAAGTTTTATATTTTTCATCTCTTCTGCTTTCCTTTGTAGTTCCTTTGTTTCTTGTTCTTCTCTTTCTTTTTCTAATTGAAGTTCTTTTTCTCGCCATTTCAAATTTTTTTCTGTAGCAGGAATGGCAAACCCTTTGGGAAATAAAAAATTTCGGGCATAACCAGGTTTGACATTTTTAATTTCAAATTTCTTTCCTAATGTAGGAATATCTCGAAGAAGGATAATCTTCATATTAAGAGTTGTTTTTATTGGTAAATAAGGGTAAAAAATCTGTTAGTTCTTCTTTATTATCATTGGAAGAGAGAAGATTATAGGAGAAAAACTTAAGGTAAGTGAAACATTTGATATCAAACCCCAAAACAAGGTAGAAAGAAATAAAATTATTGTTAGAAAACTCGAGGTTCGCATTCCTAATGTAGTCTTCCTTTTTCGAAGAAGAAAAGCAGGAATTGCTGTAAAAAGACAAGCCAGAAGAAAAGACTGAGTCAAAAGAAAAAAGAGATTACCAAAACTGATGGCGGCACCTTTTCCTCCCAAAAACTTCAGATAAATTGACCAATTATGGCCAATAATAGCAGCCAGACCAGATAGAACTATTACCCATTCCTGATGAGAGAGTTTTTCCGCAATTATTATTGAACTCCCTCCCTTAAAAAAATCTATTATTCCTACCAAAATACCTGAAAAAAAACCACATTCTCTTTTGACAACTGCTGCTCCAAATCGTCCATCTTTTGTCTTGTCTCGAAGATCTATTCCTTTGGTTTTAGCCACAATAAACGCTGAAGGAATAGAACCCAACAGATAACCAACAACAATAGGAAGAATGTTTGACATATTTATCTAAATTTTAAACTCTTTCCTTTCTTTGAATTCTTCCCTCTTTCCTTCATTCCAGTGTTGAACCGGTCTTAGGTATCCTACCACTCGAGAATAAACCTCACAGGGTTGTTTAACCACACACTTAGGACAGGTAAAGTGTTCTCCGGGAATATAACCATGGACAGGACAGATAGAGAAGGTGGGGGTGAAGGTGAAATAAGGTATATGGAATCTTTCAAAGATTTTTTTAATTAGTTTTTTAACCTGATTTGGATCAGAAACCTGTTCTCCTAAAAAGGCGTGAAAAACGGTATTGTGGATAAACACTAACGAATTTTTACCCGCTAAATAATTATGGTTCTTTTTTGTCATTAAATCATAAAATTGATTATCTTTAACATTGACTTTAGAAACCTCTTTTACTCTAACTATTGGAAAATAGCGTTTTTTTCTATTAGATAAACTTTTTTTAATATTCTGAAGATTTACTATATTATTCAAATTATCTCTTATTTTGGTAAGTTCATATTGAGGAATTCTTAATCTATATATATTAACTTCGTTTCTTCTTTTAGTTAACTTTAAACTCTTCGAAATCATTATTCCTGCTCTACTGCAAATTTCTAAAATATCATCTGCTAACTGAGGAGAAACGGTATAGTATTCAAGACTTCCATCCCTTTTATCAATATGACCATCGCTATCTATTAAACCAGACAAAAGAGAAAATACATTATTTTTATTTAAATTTTCTTTTATTTTCTGAGGAATATTGATATTATAAACCTTCTTTCCAGTTTTAAATCCATATTTAAAGAAAAATTCTAAAATTTCTTTTTTGGAAGTACTTACTTCTTTCAATAATTTACTTCGCTTATCATTTTGGATAACCTTAACTTTCGCTTGAAAATATCTTAAAAGTATTTTACTTACCTTTTTTAATGCTGATTCACTACTACTATGAAAGCGGATTTTATACTTCTTTAAATTGTTTCCTCCTCGATTATCAATATATTCTGAAATACATCCATCACCGATAAAAAATCCTATCAGCCACATTAAATCGTTATTTAATTCTGTTTCCTTTTCTGGGTAGAGATTATAAGAATTCTGTAAAATATAATCTCCCACTTTTAATTTATCAGCCCTTTTTTCTATTACTCGATATTTAGGAAAAATCTTATATTTTTCTTGGCAGGTTGGATTCCATCTTATATGAGTAGCGAAAGCCTTTATATTTTTAACTTTTTCTCCACAAATAGGACAGGCCGGATTTGGTTTAATTCTTTCTAAAACAAAGAAAGGGTGCCAATCTGAGGTAACAATATCTAAATTTCTTTCCCCTTTTACTCTAATCTTATTGTGTTTCTCAACATTAATGGAAACCGCTTCAACAATTTCATCCCATTCGCTAATTTCTTTTTCTGGATTATAACTTAATACTTTGATTGGTTTAAGTCTTTCAAAATTCTTTACTATATATTCTATATTTAATAAGCCTTTATTAGTAAGAACTTTATTTCCTTTTTCAATACAGCCTCCAGTATATTTTGTCTGGAGATTATCTTGAAGTCTTAAAGCCTCAAATAAATCATCAGTAAGATCAACAGGCAATTGGGAACTATTGGTATAATAGGGTTTTTCTTTACCAGCGGTAATAATATCTGGATATTTTTCTTTGTCAATCTTTGCCAACCGATAACTTGTTCCCTCGGCTGGAGTGGCTTCAAGATTGAAGAGATCTCCGGTTTCTTTTTGATATTCAATCATTTTTTCTCTCATAAAGTCTAAAACCCTTATAGCAAATTCTTGACCAGATTTTGTTCCAATATGGGTTCTTATTTGCTTGAAGTTTAACAAAGCCTCGTTCATTCCTACAAGTCCAATAGTTGAGAAGTGATTAGCCCAATAACTTCCTCTCATTTTCTTAATATTATCCAAATAATGCTTGGAATAAGGATAGAGACCCTTCTCTGTAAATCTTTCTAAGGTTTTTCTTTTAATTTTTAAACTCTCTTTGGCAAGATCCATCAGTTTCTCTAATCTCTCAAAGAATTCTTTCTTTGTTTTTGCCAAATACCCAATTCTCGGCATATTAATGGTTACTACTCCAATACTTCCGGTTAAGGGATTACTTCCAAACAGTCCTCCTCCACGTTTATAAAGTTGTCTATTATCGAGTCTTAATCGGCAATTATGAGTTAAAATTCCAGTAGTACCTACAGTGAACATTGGTTCTCCATTCTTAACTTCAAAACAATAGGCATCATTATTACCAATTCTTTCAATACTCTTAATCTGTATCCATACTTTATTTTGATGTTTAAACCAGATATCTTTATATCTATCCTTATCAAATTTGTAAATTCGGACAACATAATTTGGTTCTTTTCCTAATCTTCCTTCTCGGTCATCTTTATATACACTGGTAGTAGTCCCTAAACTTGCAGCCAACATATTTAATGTTTCAACCATTTTTTTGGAAGAAGTATAAATTCTATTTCCTCCATCAGTTGCATAATGACCCTCTAAAACTCCTTTTCTGAAATCAATACTTGTGCCAAATATTTTTGCTTTATAGTATTTATCTCTTTTCTTCCCCTCTACAAAATCTTTACATAAACCTACTGCTGCTCGTGAATGAACTTTTAAAGTAAATAATTGAGTATCTGGATATTCCTTTGTTGTGCAATGAGCCCCAAAATATCTCTTGGCAATATCTTTTAATTTCTTTACTACATTTTTCTTTCTTTTGTTTTCTAAAGAGAAAATAACTGTGGTCTCTCCATCAAATGAACCGTCACCAGCATAAGCCCCAACAAAATATCCTAAGTCTTTATTACCACCTTCTCCTGAATAGGCATTCAATGAATAAGGAAGGTACATACCTCTTTTTAGTTCTCTTCCTTTTAATTCCTTAATTTCGCTATCAGGATTCTCCATTACATAGTTTAAATGTTCTTCACTCATTTTAATTTCGTGTCCATTTTGGAGAGTGACTTTAATCATTTTCTGATTTGGAAATTTGTTAAATCTACCTTTTACAAACCGTCCATCACTATAAATTTCGTATTCATTTTCTTTGGCATTTCCTTCGTAAATATATCCAATACTAGAATATTCTAATCCTCTTCTTCTTTTAGATTTAATTAAAACTTTTTCTTCTCTTGCTAAAGGACACATACTTCTCACATCCTCAGGCTTCATATCTGAATTTATAAAATTTGAAAAATACGGAATTCCATACTTTGCTGTCATCTTCCAGATGGGTTCATATACAGGATTGTCCCAATCAAAGTCTTTGGTTATATTGTAGGTAGGAATAGGAAAGGTAAATGGTCTTCCCTTTGCATCTCCTTCCATCATTATTTCAGCAAAGGCCCTGTTTATCATATCCATCTGATCCTGAAATTCTCCATAGGTTTTCTCTTGAGGTTCTCCACCGATTATTACAGGTTGAGACTTATAGTATTCTGGAACTTTTAAATCTAAGGTTAGGTTTTCAAAGGGCGTTTGAAATCCTACCCTGGTAGGAACATTGCAATTAAACAGAAATTCCTGCATTCTCTGTTTTACCTCAGGATAGGACAATTGATCATAGTAAATAAAAGGTGCTATTAATGTATCAAAGGATGATAAGGCGATAGCCCCAGCCGCTTCTCCCTGTAAGGTGTAAAAGAAATTAACTATTTGCCCTAAAGCACTTGAGAGGTGCTTGGGAGGGGCTGATTCAACTTTCCCTGTTACACCTCCAAACCCTCGTCTTAAAAGATCATACAAATCCCAACCTACACAGTAAGGTCCTAATACCTGAAGATCGTGAATATGGAAGTCTCCTTCTTCATTGGTCCTTCTTATTTCTGGAGGATAAATTTTATTTAACCAATATCTTTTGATAATATGTGAAGTAACATAATTATTAAGGCCTTGAAGAGAATAGTTCATATTACTATTCTCATGCACCTCCCAATCAATTTCTTGAAGATACTTATCTACCATTCCTACTGCCTCCTCTACTGCGCTCTGTGCTTCTCTTATTCTTCGATGCTGATCTCGATACAAGATATAGGCTCTTGCTGGTTTAGAGTATCCCTCCAAAATTAAAACCTCCTCCACAATATCCTGAATTTCTTCTACTGAAGAAACATTTGTTGTTGCTCTTTTTTGGAGGAGATTGATTACTTTTTTTGTAAGTTTCTTTGCTATTTTTCCATCACCCTCCCCAGTAGCAATAAAGGATTTTAAAATAGCCTTTTCAATCTTCTTCGGGTTAAAATTCACCAATCTTCCATCTCTTTTTTTAACCTTAATAATTTTCATATTGGAGCCTACTTTTGCTTTTTTCTCAAAAATGCGGGAATATCCCATTCATTATTGTCCAATTCTTCTTCTATTTTAGATTTCTCTTGTTGAAGATTGTTATCTTTTATCTCGGGAACGTGATTAAAACCGGTAGCAATAACTGTTATTTTTACCTCTCCCTTTCGAAGGCTTTCATCAATTACGGCTCCAAAAATTATTTTTGCCTCAGGGTCTACAGACTTTGTAATTAACTTTGCTCCCTGATCTATTTCCTTCATAGTTAGGTCTTCTCCTCCGGCAATAGTAAAAAGCACTCCTTTTGCTCCATCAATTGAGACTTCTAACAGAGGAGAATTTATTGCCATTTTTGCTGCTGTTTCCATTCTTCCCTCTCCCCTAGCTCTTCCTATACCCATTAAGGCCCAGCCAGAATCTTTCATTATGGTTTTCACATCAGCAAAATCAACATTAACAATCCCAGGTTTTACAATTAAATCTGAAATGGCTTGAACTGCCTGAGATAAGATATTATCAATCAAAGAAAAAGCATTAAGGAAGGTTGTTTTATCATCAATCACATCCAATACCCTGTCATTAGGAATGACAATTAGACTATCAACCTTATCTTTTAACTCAGATAGTCCCCCTTCTGCAATCTCTGCCCTCTGCTTTCCTTCAAAAGAGAATGGTTTTGTTACAATACCTACCGTTAGGGCTCCTAAGTTTTTTGAAATCTCTGTAATAACAGGAATACCTGAGGTACCGGTGCCACCCCCTAAACCACAGGTGGCAAAAACCATATCAGCCCCTTTGATCGCTTCTTCTACTTCCTCTCTTGATTCTTCAATAGATTTTCTTCCCAACTCTACATTCATTCCTGTTCCAAGTCCTTTTGTAACATTTTTCCCAATTAAAATCTTCTCTGGGGCTTTACAAAAATGAAGAGCCTGAGCATCGGTATTTATTCCGATAAACTCCACTCCTCTTATCTTTTGACGAACCATTCGAGAAACGGCATTGCAGCCACTTCCACCAATTCCAATAACCTTTATTCTGGCAAAAGATTCAATATCTGGTTTGACTTGAGGCATATATCTTCCAAAAATTGGATAATTTTAGCAAATTAATTTTATTTTGACAAGATTGGATTAAGATCAAGGCAATAATTCTTCAAACCACTTCTTAATCTTTGAAAGTTTCTTTCCAATCTGAAACTTTCTTTGAAATCTACCTTCTTCCCTCTCTTCTTTCAATTGCCAAAGCAAAAGCCCAACCACAGTAGCAAAAGAAGGATCATCAATCTTATCTACAATTCCTTCTACCTCTTTTGGAAATCCAATCTGACAGGGCAAATGAAGTTTTGCTTTTACTAATTCTTCCATTCCCGGCATTTTCGCTCCTCCTCCAATTAAAACCACTCCCGCTGGTAAAAGTTTTTCTCTTCCAATTTTTCTTAATTCTTTATTTACCAATTCTAAGATTTCAAGATTCCGAGCCTCTATTACCTCAACCAATTTTTTTCTTGAGATTACTCTTTCCTCTCCTCCTAATTCTTTTAATTGGATCTTTTCCTTATTTAAAATATTTTTACTCTCAGCGGCTCCATATTTTATTTTCAGTTTTTCTGCAATATCAATAGGCAATTGAAAGGCAATAGCAATATCATTTGTAATATGTGAAGCACCGACCGGTAAGACTGAAGAGGACAATAAGGTTTGTTCCTCAAATACGCACATACCAGTTGAGCCTCCACTTAAATCAAGAACTAAAACTCCTAACTCTTTTTGGCGTTTTGAAAGAACGGCTGTAGCCCCTGCCAAGGTAGAGAATACTAGGTTTTCAACAGTGCTTCCAGAACCCTCCACTGCTTTTATAAGGTTATTAATATAAACAGAAGAGCCAAAAATTACATTACATTCTACCTCAAGTCTCACTCCGTGCATTCCCCTAGGATCTTTTATTCCCCTTTCTTTGTCTACCACAAATTCTCGGGGAATGGTATGAATAATTTCTTTATTAGAAGGAAGAGAAACTGCTTCTGCTGCTTTTATTACCCTGTCGATATCCTCATCAGAGACCTCACCGTTTGCTCGAGAAACGGCTACTACTCCTCTTGAGACTATTGACTTAATATGAGGACCTCCAATACTGCAAATAAATCCTGGAATTTTTTCTCCAATCTTTTCTTCTACTTCTTCAATATTTTTTTGAATACTCTCTGCTGCATCCTCTATATCAAAAACCTGATCTCGTCGAACGCCGGAAGAAGGTGAGATGTTCGCGCTGATAATTTGAAGAGGTAAATTCGGAAGAATCTCTCCAACCACACTTTTGATGTTAGAGGTACCCACATCTAAACCAAATATATAATTTCCTTTGGCCATAAGAAGGTTTTTGCTATTTTTACTTAGTTTCTTTTGTCTCTGATTCTTCTTTCTTTGAAACAGTCTCTGCTTTTTCTTGGGGTTTTTCTACCAAGGCTACAATCTCCTCAGGATTAGCCAAAATCTTTACATTTGAGGGAGTGTTAAGGTCTTTAATTCTTATCACATCCTCAAATGTCTTTAGCGATGAAAGATCAACCCTAATTGAGAAAATTAGATCTTTGGGTAGAGCCTTAATCTTAACCTCATGAATATTTTTAATTAAAACTCCTCCTAAATCCTTTTCTGCTGGAGCCTCTCCCTCAAACCTTAAAGGAATAACAGTAGCCACTTCCTCATCCTTTGGAATTTGATAAAAATCAACATGGATAAACTCCTCTGATAATGGATCTTTTTGAACCTCCCTGATAAGAGTGAAAAACTCTTTCTCTTTTTCGTTTTTCACCTTTAGGTTTACAATCATTCCTTCTCCTTGTTGTTGATAAATCTTTTTAAAATCCTGGTAGGGGATTTTAAGCAACAAGGTCTTTATTCCCTTACCATAAACAATACCTGGTAATAAGCCTTTTCTTCGCAGTTCTTTTACTCTTCTTTTCTTTTCAGATCGAATTTGAGCAGTTAGAGATAACATAAAAAAATATAAATTTAGTATTTATTTGAGTAAAATAATTTCATTTTTTTCTCCACCACCTTTTCTATCTTTTCTACTGCCCCAGACATTACTTTATAAGGAGTAATCTCTCCAGGATTTGTATCAAAACCTCTTTCTATTCCTGATCTCCAGGCCTGACGAATCTCTGTATTGACATTTATTTTTACAATTCCTCTTTTGATAGCCTCTTTTATTTGTTTAGAAGGAATTCCTGATCCTCCATGGAGCACCAAGAAAACCCTCTCCCCTACCTCTCTTTTTATCATAGAGAGACGCTTAAGGTCAAGGTTGAAACTTCCCTTGGGAAAAATTCCGTGAGCGTTTCCAATAGCGATTGCTAAGGCATCAACTCCTGTTTCTTTAATAAACCTTCTTACCTGTTCGGGTTTTGTCATATTTTCTGGTTTTATTTTTAGAGTTTCTTTATGAATCTTTGAAGAGCCAGGAATGTATCCAAGTTCTCCCTCTACTACTACTCCCCTTTTTTTTCCATAAGCAACTACCTTCCTTGTAATGGCAATATTTTTTTCTATCTTAAGTTCGGATCCATCAAAATGAACCATTTGATATCCGGCATCAATTGCTCTTTTTAGATATTCAAAAGATCTACCATGATCTAAGTTTAAAAAGACCTTTAGACCTAATTCTCTTTCCACTACCCTTTTTATCTCTACCGCTAAATTAAATCCTAAGTATCTACTTTCTCCTTCTGATGTACCGAGGATAAAAGGATATCTTAACCTTTTTGCTGCTCTAATAATTCCTTTTAATTGAGCAATAGTACAAAAATTGAATTGAGGTATAGCAAACCCTTTCTTTTGGGCTTTTTTTAAAATATCAAGTAATTGATTTTTCATTTTATCTAATATTGTGGTGAAGCCAAAAGATGAATCCCTTTTGGAAAATGCACCGAAAGCCAAGCACGACCAATAATATTTTTCCGAGGCACTGGGCCCCAACTCCGAGAGTCTGAAGAGTGATTTCGATTATCGCCCAACACAAAATACTCATTTTTTTTAAGAGAGATCTTAATATTTCCTCCTGTTTTTTCGTTCTCAATATAAGACTCTTTCAAGGTCTTTCCTTCTGGAAAATCTAAATTATAAATTTTTATCTTCCCTTCTTTTATTTCTACTGTTTCTCCCGGAAGGCCAATAATCCTTTTAATAAAATACTTCGATGGATCAGTGGGACTCCGAAAAACTATTACCTCTCCCCTTTGAGGCTCTCTAAACCGGTAAGAAATTTCATCAATTAGAAGATACTCTCCTGAGTCAAAATTTGGTTCCATTGAAGCGCCACTTACAAAAAATGGTTGAAATAGAAAATATCTGATAGGAATAACAATCGCTAAGGCAATAAGAAATATCTGAACTACTTCGGCAATTATTGAAAAAAAACCTTTCATATTTTGAGGTCCAATTTTTAATAATTTACAGTTACCGTTTAGACCATTGAGGTGCTCTTCGCGCCTTTTTAAGACCAAACTTCTTTCTCTCCTTCATTCGAGGATCTCGAGTAAGATAACCTTCAGACTTTAACATTTTTCTTGTCTCGGGATATAATTTTACTAAAACTCGAGATAATCCCAGCATCAAAGCCTCAGCCTGGGCCCGTTTTCCTCCTCCCTTAACCAAAACTTCTATTTTGGCCTTTTTAAGAAGATTGAGACTAGTCTTTTTTAAAGGGGCAAAGATAATTTTTTGAAGTTCAAACTCCGGAAAATAAGTATTCACTTCTCTCTTATTCACTAAAAATCCTTTTTCTTTTGTTTCTGGAAAAAGCCTTACCTCTGCCACTGCAGTTTTTCTCCTACCAACTGCTCTAATATAGGTAGGTTTGGAAACCTCCTCTTCTTTTTTTTGTTTTCTTTTCTTAGAGGAAATTACTTTCTTAGGCTCTTTCTTTTTTTCTTTTGTTTTCTTCTTTAGATTAGATTTCATACTACCTTATAATTCGAAGTCTTTTTATCCTTCTTTTTCTTAATTTATTTTTGGGCAACATTCCTAAAACCGCCCTCCTTAAGACTTCTCCTGGATCTTTGTTAAAAAGTTCTTCAAGAGTGATTCTCTTAAGTCCTCCTGGATATCCCGAATGACGGTAATAAACCTTTGTCTTAAGTTTCTTTCCCGTAATTTTCATCTTATCTACATTTTTCACCTCCACTATCTCATCGCTGTTCCTTTCCGGTCTAAAATTTACCTTATGTTTTCCTTGTAAAATCTTAGCAATCTCACTTGCTAATCTTCCTAAAACCTTATTGGTAGCATCAATTTGCATAGACCATTTTAACAAAAATTAAGAATAAAAATCTTAGGATGTTAGATGAATTTATTTAACTATCTCTATTTTTGCCATTTCCGCTTTATCCCTCTTTCTGGGAGCAATTTTTATAATTCTGGTATATCCTCCTTTTCTATTCTTAATTAATGGAACAATCTCTTTGATCAGTTTGCGAGAGGCCTCTGAAGAAAAAAATCTTCTTAGGTTTCTGTGAGCAGAAAGAGAATTCTTTTTTGCCATTGTAATTTTTTTTTCAATAAACCTTTTTAGTTCCTTGGCGCGGGATTCGGTAGTAATAATCTTTTCTTTCAATATCAAAGCCTCTCCCAAACTTTTAAGAAGAGCCTTCCGCTGATCTCTTTTTCGATGAAATTTTCGTCCTTTCTTAAGGTGTTTCATAAACCTTGGCACTTATTTTCTAGATTGACGAGAAGAACCTCTTTTTTCTAAAAAGGTCTTTAACCTCTGGAACTGTTGAATTAAGATTTCAGATGCTTGTTTTAATGCTTCTTCGGGAGTAACAGTGCCATCAGTTTTAATTTCCATTTTCAACCTATTAAAATCAGTTCTTTTCTCAAATCTTATATTTTCTACCCAAAATGCCACATTCTCTATGGGGGTAAAAATAGCATCAAGATATATCACTCCAGGTGAACTCTTTCCTTCCTGAAGTTCTGAAGAACTTTTATATCCTACTCCTTTTTGAACCTTCATCTCCATCTCTAATTTAACTTTTGAACTGGTAAGGGAAGCAATATGGAGATCTTTATTTACAATCTCTACCTGAGAAGGGGTTTTGATATCCTTTGCCTTTATTTCCTTTTTTCCAGTTGCTTTTATCTCAATTTTTTGATCTTCTTCTCCAAAAAGTTTCAATCTTACTCGTTTTAAATTTAAGGTAATCTCAAGTACGTCTTCTCGAACCCCTGGAATCACAGTAAATTCATGAGGTACTCCTTTTATTTTTACCTGGGTAATAGCGGCCCCTGGGATAGAAGACAACAGCACTCGTCGAAGGGCATTTCCTACAGTGACTCCATAACCAGGATAAAGAGGCTCCATCGTAAAGAGAAGTTTGTTCGGCATCTTTTCTAAAACCTTTATAGAAGAAGGTAGGGTAATCATATTTTTTAATACCTTATTAATTTATCTTGAATAAAATGATAAAATTAAGGGTATATCTATTTTTACTCCTATCTCTTCAGGTTTTGGTTCTCTTACGACCTTTAGGATATGTGTTTTTTTATCAAAAGAGAGCCAAGAAGGCATCTCCTCTTCTTTTAATAAAGAAAGAATATTTTTAAAGTAGGCTTTTTTCAAGGATTCATCTCTTATTTTTATTTCATCTCCTACCTTGGTCTGAATAGAAGGAACATCCACCCTTCTCCCATTTAGAAGAAAATGACCATGAGAAACCAGTTGTTTGGCCTGTCTTCTTGATTTTGCCAGTCCTGCTCTGAAAATTACATTTGAAAGGGTTTTTTCAATTCTTTTAATCAAAAGTTCTGAAACATTTTCTTGTTTTCTTCTCTTTAGAACTTCTTTTATTATCTTTTTAAACTGCTTATCTCGGAGTCCGTATATCTTTTTAAATTTTTGAGCCTCTCTTAACTCTTTCCCATATTCAGATAATCTTTCTCGTGTTCTTCTCCATTGAGGCGATTTTCCTGGAGGATAAGGTTTTCGAAGAAGAGGACACTTCTGAGAAAAGCACTTCTCTCCTTTAAGAAAGAGTTTTTCGCCCATTCTTCGACAAATTTTACATACATTACTTTGCATAAGTATAAAAAATATTTTGAGATATTTCTTAATTATCAAACCCTTCTTACCTTGGGAGGTTTGGTTCCATTATGAGGAATGGGAGTAACATCTTTAATTGAAACAATATTTACCCCTCGATGGCTTAATCCTCGGAGAGCGGATTCCCTTCCCTTCCCTATTCCTTTAACAAAAACCTTTATCTCTTCCATTCCTATTTTATTAATTATGGCGCTTACAGCCTCTGCCACCTTGGTAGCAGCGAAGGGTGTTCCCTTTTTTGTTCCTTTAAAACCTATCTTTCCAGCACTACTCCAAAAAATGACATTACCTTTCTCATCAGTAAGGGTAATCATTGTATTGTTATAAGTTGATTTGATGTAAAGTCGGCCCCTTTTAGTCTTCTTTTTTATAGCCACAGCCTTTCCCTTAGCAATTTTTTCCTCAATCTTCTCCCTTTCTTTTAGAAGGGCCTCCTTACTTGGTTTTACTACTCGTTTTTTTCCCATAAATATTTTTTAGGATTTTTCGTTAAGGGACCTTTATTTAGGTTTAACTTTATTTGGGAGCAGGTGGCTTTTTATGACCACTACTTACTGTCCTTCTTATATTCCCTCGGACTGTTCTTGAATTACATCTTGTCCGTTGACCTCGAACAGGCAGTCTCTTCTGGTGTCTAATCCCTCGCCAGGAACCAATCTCCTTCAGTCTCTTAATATTCATTATCACCTCTCGACGGAGTTCCCCTTCAACCTTATATCTCTTTTCTACAATATTTTTTAATCTATCTAACTCCTCTTGTGTTAACTTTCCTGCCTCTTTGGAGGGATCAATATTTGCCTCTTGTAGGATCTTTTTGGCCAATGATAAACCTATTCCATAAATATATGGAAGTGAATATAAAATATGTTTTTTCTCAGGAATATTTACTCCTGCAATTCGAGGCATAATTTTAAAAATTATCCCTGTCTCTGTTTATGTTTGGGATTCTTTTTACAAATTACATATATCCTTCCTCTTCTTCTGACAATCTTGCAATCCTTACAAATTTTTTTTACTGATGACTTTACCTTCATAGAGCAGATTTTTATTTCTTCCGATAAATAATTCTTCCTCTTCTTTGATCATAAGGAGAAATTTCCACAATTACCTTATCTCCTGGGGAGATTCTAATAAAATTTAGCCGCATCTTACCAGAGAGATGGGCTAAAATTTCTTTTTTGTTTGAAAGTATTACCCTGAAGGTAGTATTAGGTAAACACTCAATAACTTTTCCCTCTTCTCGTATTTTTCGTTCCATTGTCTTTATTTATCAAAAGTTATATTACCAAAGACTTCAAAAATAATCAACCCCACAATCTCTGAATATCTTTGAAGGTTACTGCTATCATTAAAATTATTAGCAAGACAAAACCTATCTGATTAACTAAATTTTCTATTTCTATCTTTACTGGTTTCTTTCTTATTTTTTCTATTAAGAGAAATATCAATCTCCCTCCATCTAAAGCAGGAAAAGGAAGAATATTTAAGATGGCTAAATTTAAAGATAAAATTGCAGTAAACTGAAGAACATAAATCCATCCCAAATCTATCATCTGAAAAATAAGAGAGCCAATGCCTATTGGTCCAGTAAGTTCAACTCCTGAAGGAACCTCTTTTATAATTGCCGCCTTTAAGAGTTGAAAAAAGGCTTCAAATGTGGCTCCAGTTAATAAAAAGGTATTTTCGAATCCCTTTAAAATAGATTCATACCAAGGATAAGGAATTCGTGCTGTTTTTGCTAATGCTATCCCTATTGGTCCCTGACCCTTTGGAGGATTTTTTCTTGGAATTACCTCTTTCTCCAAAATCTTGTTTCCTCTTTTTAGGGTTATGATAATGGGTTGTCCAAGATTTTTCTTAATAAGGTCTTGAACATCTTTAACCTCTTTTACAACCTTAACCTCTGAATCCTGGGTTTTAATTTTTAATATCTTATCCCCTATCTTTATTCCCGCTGATTCTGCCGGTGAATTTCTATTTACCAATATTATCTGAATTCCTACCTCTTTCGCTTCCACAGGCACTTTTCCCTCCACTATCTGAGGAAGACCTAAACAATATCCAATAGAAAGCAAAATTACTGTTAAAAGAAAATTTCCCAAAACACCCGCAGAAATTACCATTGCTCTTTTCCCGATACTCTTACTCCAAAAGGAGTCAGGTTTTTTCTCTCTTGATTCCATTCCATAAATCTTATTAAAGCCACCAAAGGGAATAAGGTTAAGGGAATAGACAGTAGATTTGGTCTTTGGTTCTTTGGAACCCCAAAAAAATCTCCATCTATTATTCTCCTTAAAGAATCCTATTACTCTGGGAGGATAACCCAATCCAAACTCTTCCACCCTCATTCCTGTCCTTTTTGCAAAAATAAAATGAGAGAATTCGTGAACAAGGATTAAGGCTCCCAATACCAAAATAAAAACAATAATTGTTAAAAGAATCATAATTTAGATAATTCTTCTCCCAAAGGAAGAGGGAGAATTGGAAAAGTGAAGCCTCACCTGTATCTCTTCCTTAAGGAAAGGATGTGCTTTACAGTTTAGGGGTTATATGCAAGATGAAAGTTGACACCTTTTTACCATCTTACATATTATGGACAAAACTGGAAATATTTCCAATGTTTTTAATAATCCCTCCCCCACCTATATCCTCCCCCTCCAATACAGATGAGATTGGTAGAGTGATTTACTTCTTCGAAGGACCCCCGCCTTAATCCTCCCCTTCCCACAAGGAGAGGGAGAATCCCCTCTGTATCCTCTCCCTTAGAAAAAGGGGAGGATTACCTCCCCCAAATCCTCCTCCTCCCTCTGGGAGGGGGAGGATATAGGTGGGGGAGGGATTATTAAAAACATTGGAAATATTTCCAGTTTTGTCCATAATATGTAAGATGGTAAAAAGGGGTCAACTTTCACCTTGCATATAAACCCT
>JAGGUF010000051.1 GCA_021158595.1 bacterium
AATTCCCGGGACTAAAAAATCAAGATAGTTTGTCCCTTGAGGCACTCCCTGAAGATTGAAACCAGAATTAAATCCCATTCCCATAGACAAAAGAAAGAAAAAAGGCATAGCCAAGGAGCCAATCACTCGGCTTTTAGCCCTTAAAAATCTTTTCATTTCTCTCAACCACATTACATATATTACTTGGAGATTTTTTACTTTCATATAATTTTACCGTCTAAATCTTCTTTTTATTGCCGCTTTATTTTTTTCGGCTTGACTGAGTTCTCTTTCTCTAATGGTTTTCCCTGCGAAATGCAAAAAGACATCTTCCAGTGTCGGCTTTCTAAGATTGATGGATTTTATTTCAAAACCAAGATTTTTTTGGTCAATTTTCATTAAGAGCGGAATTTTCTTTTCGCCTTGTTCGCAATTTAGATTAATGATTCCATTGTGTTGATTAATCTTTTTCACCCAAGAAATTTTTTGAAAAACTTGAAAAGCCTTTTCGGAAGGCACTGCCTCTATTGAAATCACATCTCCGCCTAATATGTTCTTTAAATTTGCGGGAGTATCCAAGGCAACAATTTTCCCAAAATCAATAATAGCTACTCTTTGACAAAGATAGTCGGCTTCTTCCATATAGTGGGTAGTTAAAACAATTGTTGTTTTTTCTTCTCTGTTTAATCTCAAAATATAGTCCCAAATACGACGCCTAGTTTGAGTATCCAGCCCTAAACTTGGCTCATCTAAAAATAAAATTTTGGGATAATGCATCAAGCCCGGGCAATTTCTAATCTCCTTTGCATTCCCCCGGAATAATCCTTAACTAAAACATCTGCCTTGTCGCGAAGTTCAACCAAATCCAAAACTTCTTTAATTCTTTTTTCTCGAGTTTTTTTATCTAAGCCATAAAGCCGGGCATGAAAATCTAAATTCTCTTTCCCGGTCAAACGATTATCCAGAGCTGGTTCTTGAAAAACAATGCCGATAGAATTTCTAACTTCATTTTTCTGTTTCAAGATATCAAAATCCCAAACTTTTGCTTCTCCCCCACTCGGTTTTGTCAAAGTAGTCAGCATTTTAATGGTTGTTGTTTTCCCTGCTCCGTTAGGTCCCAATAAACCAAAAATTTCTCCCTCGTTGACCTGAAAGGAGATACTATTGACCGCTTTCAATCCGTTAATAAGTTAAACACACAAAGTTTTTGTTTAAGATACAGTATTTTAAATATATCCTATTCTTTTACTCATTATTTTTTCCTCCTTCTCCGAAACAACCGCTTTCTTCGAAACAACCGCTTTCTTCGAAACAACCGCCACTCTTTAAGACTAATAAGAATTAATCCCATCACACATAAGACTACAACAAGTATCAGAAAAGTTGACTTACTAACTCTTCTCCAAATCATACCAATAGATGCCATCATCGACGATAAACCTCTTTGAGGCGTACCTGCAGAGACTCCTTCTTCTTTTTTATTCTCTTTCTCTTCTTTCTCTTTACTTATAGCACTTATATCCTTGCCTTTTTCGGTCTCTCCTCCGGGCAAAATCTCTTCTTCTTTTTTCTCCTTCTCTTCTTCTTCACTTATCATAAACTCTTCTTTCTTCTCTTTACCTTCTCTAATTTCTTTCTCTTCTTCTCCTTCGGAATGTACAGTTTTCAACCCCATTAAGGAAAAGAGAGTAAAATGATTAATTGAAGCAGTAACCGTGTTATTATCTATATTTAATTCGCTATTTTCTAAAGCCGCCCACTTCTCATCATTCCGCCAGTAAATTTTAAGAGAATCCTCATCTAATTCCTTAATTTGCTCATCAGTATAAGTGAAGGTTAAAGTTAAGGGTTTGTTAAAGGTAGTAATAAATTCTCCATCTCTTTGGGCCTTAATTTCACAAAGCAAGCCAGCAATCAGGAAAATTCCACTTTCTGAATCGGGTTGTATTGTTGAACTAATATCTACTCTTTCAATAGTAAAATGTGTATTTTTCGGAGCGGCACCAGCCGGAACGAATAATTCAACTTTACTACCGTCGGGATTAGTTAAAGTAATTACTTCGCCTTCTTCTGAAGTAGTTGGAGGAATATAATAACTGCCCCCGCCACCTATTACTACTGGTGGAGTTACATATTCTTTTTCCTCAGCAGTTCCTTTTAATTTAAGAGTGAAAGTATATTCACCCGGACAAAGGAGAGGATCGGTTTTAATCTTTAAAAAGGAGGGTGTTTCACCTTTTCGAATCCGAAAATCAGAAAAAAAGAGCTCTCCATTATTCCAGACAAAACTTTCAGGTTCTATCCAGTCATTTTGATTATCCATTGAAAAATAAGGATAAATACCTTCTCCCTCGAACCGTACTTTCTGATTATTGCTACAGACTCCCTGATATTCAACAAACAAGGTAGCTATGCCATCAAGAATATAATCAGTGTTATTCTTAATATCTATCTCGGCAACCCGCGTCTCACCCGAAGTAATATTCTGCCAAGGAGAACCTATTAGCTCCAAAACTAATTTTTCATTACAACCTTGTGCAAAGACAAAAACACTATTTAGAAGGCTTGCTAAAACTAAAAGAATGCTAAAAATAAATATTTCTTTTCTCATAAATTTATCGGAGGCAAACTCACTTTTTCAAACGAGCTTGCCTCTGACAGCCACCTTAAAGAAAAAGTGGCTGACAGAGTCCGCTTCTATTTCTTAACAGTAGTGACAGTTCTATAAGTGCTAGCTCCGGTGTTATCCTTGAACACATTAGAAACAATTACTCCTATCCAACTATTGGCCGGAACAGTAATTTTCATTGATCTGTTCGTGGCCCAGTAAGTTCCTGTCTTTGCTATCCAAATCTGGCCGTCTCTTTTGCTTGTATTAGAATGCCAATTATTGTCAGACCCGTAGATAATCATTCGGTCATGATTTTCGTTTTCAGTAATTACTGGCCAGAAACTCCATCTGCCGTCATTAAACTTCACTAAAATTTTTGGTTGGGACCAATTTATGCAGTCATCAGAGGTTTTATATTCTATCCAAGTGCTACCACTACCTCCTCCATCACCCACAGCATAAGCCAACCAGTATTTTCCATCACTGTCTTGGTAAAGATACGGATCCCCGAGAATTCCTGAACCTGACTGAGCAATTGGGCCTATATGCGTCCATTCGTCCCAACCACTGCCCATTATACTCATATAAACTCCCTGCGAGGGTATAGTCCAAACTACTCTTACTTTTCCTGAACTGTCCTGCATTGCTTTCGGAAGAGCAGCCCCTGTGTAATCTACAATCTTTTTAGCCCCTGACCATCCAGCTCCTGATTTCTTGTAATCTACATAAATTCCATCGCCTCGGTCAAAAAAGACAGCAATAG
>JAGGUF010000042.1 GCA_021158595.1 bacterium
ATATAAAATAGAAAACATAGAAGTTGCAAGGTTTTTACTCTATTCTGCTTTGCAATCATTTACAAAGGAATTTTCTCTTAACAAAATTTTCAAGCAATTAAAGCAGAGAACAGAGGTAAGCAACAAAACTATTTACAATTACTCTCTTTATCTTGAAGAGATATTTTTTACTTTTTTCCTTAGAAAGTTCTCTTTTTCTCATAAAAAATCTCTACTTTCTCTGCCTAAAATTTATATTAGCGATACCGGGTTAGCATCAAATTTAGTAAGGTTTTCTTCTGACATTGGAAAGTTTATGGAAAATTCGGTTTTTTTAGAATTAAAGAAAAAAGAACTCAACAACATTTTTGAAATCTTTTACTGGAAGGATTATCAACAAAGAGAAGTAGATTTTGTAATTAAAGAAGGTTTGAAAGTAAAGCAGTTAATTCAAGTAAGTTTCGCTTCAGAAAGAGATGAAATAAATGAGAGGGAAATTAAATCTTTACTGAAGGCTTCTGACTTATTGAAATGCAAAAATTTGCTTTGCATAACTTGGGATTATGGAGCCCTTGAAACAATTGGCAGAAAGAAAATTAAGTTTGTACCTTTGTGGAAGTGGTTGTTGGATTTTGAGTAATTTGATAAAATTTTTTTATGAAAAAAGTTACTCTGAACTCAAAAATTAAAAGCCCCGCAACTCTTGTTCCTATCGGTAACTCGGTGCTATCGCACTTGGACAAAAGTTAAGGAGATATTACTCGGTGATTTGTATAAGAATTTATTTAAAGAGGGGATATAATTTGATTATGATGAGTACTAAATTAAAAAATGGGTTGGGTTTATTATTAGTAATAGGAATTATTGTAATTTGTGGATGGTTGATTTTGAATAATCAATTGCAGACTTCACCACCAACTCAAAACCTAAAGGGAAATGAAGTCTTAATCCGAGTTTATGTGAAAACTGATCAACCTTCAGATAATGTTCATGAGTTATTAAGTGGAACACCACAAGAGGTAGGAGTATATAAATACTACCATAAAACTTGTCCAAGTTGCCCTGGTTGTGGAAGTTTTGTAAAGATTGATAGTATACCTCTAAAGAGATTAAATTCCTCCACATTTTTCGGTGAAAAAATAGTAAAAGGCATAAATACAATAACTACTGGTCATTATTGTAAACATATTCGGTTTTGTGTTGGGTATGTTACTACAAATTTTATAGACCAAAATACCTGTGCAGAGATTAATCAGAGCAAGAAGGAATGGGATCTCAATATACATTATTGGAAAACAATGATTGGAATTGACTAAAAGAAAATATCTTATATAAATAGCAAAATCGCCTGCGTTAAACAGTTGCATAACGGCAAATTAAAGTGAATATTATGAGTAGAACTGCCCTTATTGTTTTGGATTTACAGAATTGTTTTATTGGAGAGAGAACTAAGTTTCTTCCTCAAAAAATCAAAAAACATATTGAGACACAAAAATATGATTTTATTATTTTCTCAAAATTTATCAATTCTAAAGACTCAAATTTTGTTAAAAAGTTAAATTGGAATAAATGTAAACATTCTCCTGAAACTGATATTGTTCCGGAACTTTCTGAAATAGCATTGGAAAATCATATTTTTGAAAAAAGCACTTATTCAGTATTTAAATCAAAACAATTCGTTAATTTTTTGAGCCAGAATAAAATTTCAAAATTATTTTTTTGTGGTTTAGATTTAGATGCTTGTGTTTTAGCTTCTGTTTTTGAAGCGTTTGATTTAGGTTTTGATTTTGAAATTTTATTAGATCTAACGAGCAGTTCTGCTGAGATTGATATTGATAGTTCTGTAAAGCAAATAATTGAGCGTAATTTGTAATGGCGGACCACAGTGGATTTTCTTCCGGCTTCGCCTTGAACTTTTAATAAATCAAAAGGCATTGGACGGCGAGTAAGGCTTTCCCAAGAAATAAAAAAATGTTTATTATGAATTGAAAGATCTTCAGGGAATATAGCGGTAGATAAAAGAGAGATTAAAAATTTCCGCAAACCCAGCCCTCTAAGTATATTTTTACAGGGCTGGAGAAATTATTTTTGATAGGTTTACTAAATTTTGATAAAATATTCCAAAAGACATAGAGGGCGGGATTCTTTTATCCGCAAAACGTTATACGCCATTTTATGCAAATAAAAATGAGTGAATAAAAAAATGAGCGAGATAATAAATCTAATACTTGTCATCTTAGGAAATGTAGAGTCTTATGAATAATTTAGCATTGGTTATTCTTATAGGATTAAGTTTTTTTGTGGTAGTAGGAGGGACGATTTGGAGCCATGTTTACTATCTAAAGAGAAGATTGAAACCTCTTTTATCAATAATTGAGGGAGAAATTTCTACCTCAATTTTTTCTATAGGTGTAATATTAACTGGAAAATGGCAGGGCAAAAGAGTAGAAATAAAACTCACTTCTCATAAATCTGACTGTGGCATTTTAATTAAATTTTATCATCACTTTCCTTTCTCCTGCCAAATCTTTCCAGATAAAAATAATAAATTCATTGTTTCTATTCCTCCCTATGGATTTTTAGGCTCTAAAAACAAAATCTCTGAAGATAGGCTGGATGTTTCTAATTTATCTTATAAGAATTTTTTTACTCAAGAGCGCCGACAAGCTATTCATTTTATTTTTGAAAAAGGTTTCGATTATATAGATATCTCTAACAATTACATAGCAACAAGAATGAGTAGTGGAACAATGGTTCCGCTTATAGGTCGTGAAAAAGAAATACTTCAAGTGGAGTTAATGAATAAAATATTGGAAGCAATTAATTTATTTTTAGATTAAGGCGAAGCCGATATACTCTTTCACTTCGTTACGCCCAAGTGCCTACGGCACTTCACATATCCCCAAAAGTTCAAGGAAATGCGAGGGAGTAGCAAGAATTTTTGATAAAATAACTTTGGACTGGGTTGGATAACCACACATTAAAAGAAATGGCTTTAGATTTGTCAAAATTGAACAAAGAACAGCGGGAGGCGGTGGTCCATGGACAGAGAACTAAACAAAGATATTAAATTAATATTTTCAATAATTATTTTTTTACTTTTATTTGGAGTAGCGGCTTTTGCCCAGCAATCTGAACTTCCAGATCCAGGGCTAACCCCAGACAGTCCTTTTTATTTTTTTGATACTCTCGCAGAGAAAATAGAAATGTTTTTCTCCTTTAGCCCCGAGAAAAAAGCTGAAAAAGCTATATATTACGCAGATGAGAAATTAGCAGAGATAGAGAAAATGGCTGAGGAAAACAAAGCGGAACCAATAGGAAGAGCCAATCAAAATTATCAAAAATATTTAGAATTGGCTAATCAAAAGGTAAAAGAGGCAAAGGAAAAAGGAAAAGATGTAAAAGAGTTGGCAATTCTAATTTCTGAAAAAACCTTAAAACATCAAAAGATTTTACTAGAGATTTATGGAAAGATTTTGGGTGAAGCAAAAACTGGAATTGAAAAAGTAATGGAATCCTCAAAAAGAGGTTTTGAGGAGGCAGTAAAAAATCTCTCTAAAGTAAAAAGGGAAGAGTTCCAGAGAGAAGAAGATAAAATAGGAAAGGAAATGAAATGCAAAAAGATTCAAGATTTAGGAAAACAAAATAAATGCTGGATAGATTTAGCTAAGGAAACAAAAGAGGAGGATTATTGTAGAAATATCAAAACCTTTGAGTCAAGGGCAGATTGCTATACTACCCTTGCTATTCTTAAAAATGATTCCTCTATTTGTGAAAAAATAGAAAGAGGCTCAATCTATGAATCTTGCAAGGAATATTTTGAGATAAAGAAACAAACTAAAATAAAGAAACAAACTAAAATAAAGAAACAAACTGTCGATTGGAAGACCTATAGGAATGAAGAATATGGGTATGAATTTAAGTATCCGCAAGAATACTTTCTCAAAGAAGTTTTAGGAATAGAGGGAACTCCAACCGGCACACTTTTATTAAGAAAAACAGAAGCAAAAGAGACGGAATGGCTAATCGAGGTTTTTGTCAAAGGAGATATAATAGATCCGCTTTATGATACTTCTAAAATGTCTTTTATAGAGTTTGCGGTAGATAGAATACGAGCCTATTGTGCTGCAGACGGACCAATGGGTTCAATATATTGTACCGATGTGATTAGTCAAGAAAAATTTATAAATGACCAGGGTATAGAGGGATATAAGATCTATATAACTGAAGTTACCAAGAGATATCAAAAAGGAAAAACAGTAACTTCAAAAAGGACAAAAGGACCAATATTTGCTTTTGATATTTCTAAACAGACTGGTCTACGGGGTATATTTTTCCAATTTACAGAATTAGGAGAGGAAAGTTTAGAAAAAGAGTCAGAGATTTTAGAAAAAATTGTTTCTACTTTTAAGTTTATTCAAAAAAAATCTGCTGATTGGAGAACTTATAGGAATGAGGAGTATGGATACGAGATTAAATACCCAGGCGAATGGGAATATAGAGAGGAAATTCCTCAGCCACAAAATTTTGGATTAAAGATATATTTTAGTGATGCGGAAGGAAAACACGTTTTAACTATACAGAATCCAATTCCCGAAATTGGCTATGAATCCTGGGTTATTAAAAAAACTGAACAAATAAAAATTCAAAGCAGTAAAAAATATCTGACAAAGATGATTTTAGAACCAAATACCGAGATCGAAGAAGAGTTTAATAATTTAATTGTGGTAATTTGGAATAAAGAGGATTGGGAACGTTCGGGGCAAATTACTTTGAGTTATAAAGACGAGAAAGATCCCAATATAAAAATATTAAACCAAATGCTTTCTACTTTTAGATTTTTGGAGTAAATAATTCTACAAAGTAGGTTCTAACATCATTCTACTGAGAAGAAGAAAAAGTATCCTTTATTCACAAAAGGAGAAATCGATTTAAGATAAAGTTTGAAAAATGGATTTAATAGGTAATGAGGTATCCATAAGGTTTTCATTTCATCTAAGATAAAAAGTTGAAAATTGGCTATACTTGGATCAAAGATACTGATACCTTTTGAAAGATTCTGGTTAGTGGTTTACTTGGGGTCAAAAGAGTTTACTTTTAGATAGAGGAAATTTAACTGATATTTATTTAATAGGGACTAAACCTCAATATTCTATTTGAGAATTTGAACTCTCCAACCCACAGATAGTTTCCATCGAAAGAAAGACCTCCTGGAAAGATTAAACCTTTCTTTCCTATCGCAGGTTGTGATTCTTCTAAACTTGATTGACCGAGGATGGCATCAGGAGGCCATTTTCCGGCCAGAGCCTCTTCTATCTTATTCCAGATAAGCACGCGATTGTTACAGGTATCTCCAACAAATAGCATTTCATACTTTACTATCGCATGCTGAGGTAGGTTCATCTTTCCCGGACCACCAATTGTTGCTGTTGGACTAGTATTTTGGGAGAGATTGGCTATATCGTAAATCTTCACAAATGGTTGTCCATTTAAAGCCACTGTCAAATATCTTCCATTAGAGTCTAAACGCATTGGATCCTTTATATTCAGGATAAAGTTAGGAGATGGATTTGTTTTTTTATTTGGTATTCCTTTCCATACATATATCTTCCCAGCCTTACTATCAGAAAGGTAAAAATAGTTCTCATCTATGGCTACACCTCTCAACTCTTCAAACTTTATATCGCCTATACCATCTTTTATAGTGATATCCGGCAGATTGCCATTCAAGGGTAATTTTTTCCATATATAAACCGTTTTTTCCCCGGCAAGGGTTAAGATGTTTTTCTTCAATGCAATATCCCACGGTTGCATTGGTAGTTCGTAAACTATATCAGGATAAGCACCGCTTTCATCTGGCAGATTCTTCCAAACATATAACTTCCTGTCAAAATCAGAAGCAATAAAGAGATTTTTTCCATTTGAGACAGGTACTCCATTCTGAATAAAGAAGTTCTCTTCCAGGGAATTTGTGTGAAGGTCTGGAGCACCTATTACAAAATCGGGTTCTTGATTAAACTGGGTGGGTATTGATTTATAGCCAATTACTCTGTTCCTATTTCCATGGGAAATATATATTTTTTCCCCAGCAATTGCTACACTCATATAATCATCCGGTTCTAATCCAGCGCTTTCTAAGTTAAGTTTTACATCTGGTTTATCATTTTCGCTTTCCGGAAATTTATTCCATATCCTTATCCAGGAACCCTCTCCGCCCAGTAAAAGGAGTTTATCATCATCAAAAAATGCTCCTCTCAACCACCCGAATCCTCTTGATATATAAAAATCATAGGATTGATTTTGAGATGTTGGAAATTCTTTCCAGAAGAATGCTCCGGTTTCTGGTTTACCAGGTACTCTTGCGTTGTGATCTCCAATAATTAAGTGTTTGCCATTACTTGTGATATGTCTGGGTGTTCCCATCTCCGGAATATTGAGAACTATATCTGCTGGTTGGTTCTCTTTTGTCGGAAATCTGTTCCATATGAGAATACTTCCATCGCTCCAGGTGTTTGTTATAACCAGTTTATTTCCATCAGTCCAAACCCCCCATGCTGCTCCTGGTAGTCTTTTCTCATTCGGGGCTTTCCAGTAAGAGCCTCCTCCTTTAAGAATAATATCAGCAGGTTCTCCGTTTTTGGTTGGGATCTTATTCCATATTAGTATTCTATTATTGTTAACATCACTTACTACAAGATGTTTTCCATCTGTAGTTATACTGAATGGCCAGTTCATCTGATCTCTTTCTTTTCCAGGATCGTTGGAATAAAAATTCTTTTGTCCAAGAACAATATCAGGTGGGACGTTGTCCTCGGGAAGTTTATTCCATATCAAAACACGGTTGTTGAATGTATCCACAAGAAACAAATGTTTACCATCGCTTGCTATTCCAGAGGGATGATTGAATACAAGCGCTCCTCCTGTTCTGTTAAAATCAAAACCTGAAAGCATAATATCTGCTTCTTGTCCAGTATGAAATGTTCCTGACGTTTTTCCTGGTGCGATAGCATAACTTGAATCAACAAATTTAACACTTATTTCTTCCTTTGGAGGAAATTCAACTCCTTTCTTAGAGGGTTTATTCTGATCTTTCGGAAGATGGTTTTTATATTCTTCTTCAGGTTGTTTAGTTTGTTTTTCACTGGTTTCAGGGGATAATATAATATGCGTGATATATCCTCCAATTAGAATCAGAGTCGAAATAATAGCCAGCAGAGCAATACCTTTTTTTAGCATCATCATATTTATTTTATCTTGAGGTTTGAGCATTTGTATATTTACAATTTGACCTTGCTTTTATTTTAACTCTATTGGCGTTTAATGACAAATAACTTTTGCTTTCAAGGTTAGAGTTAGTAAAGTTTAGATAATTTAATTTATACCTTAAAAAGAAAAATTTTAAATCTCTTTTTAAAACTTGAATTTTATTTGGATGTTTTGTTATTATAAACCTTCCTAAGGTATGGAAGGAATTCGAAAACTTGTTATTATATTTGTAATATTGATAGTCTTAATTGGTGGGTTGCTTTTTTTAAATTCAAAAAGGTCGGAGGAAAAAGAATTACCCTCATCAAGAGTAATTTTATCAAAGAATATGAAATTAACGAGTCCTGCTTTTGGAAACAATCAGTTTATTCCTTCTAAATATACCTGTGATGGGCAAGATATTAATCCACCCTTACAGATAAGCGGAGTACCCGAAGAAGCCAAAAGTTTGGTTTTAATTGTTGATGATCCTGATGCTCCGGGAGGAACCTGGGATCATTGGATTGTGTGGAATATAAATCCCTCTATTTCTGAGATAAAGGAAAATGAAGTACCTGAAGGAGCAGTAGAGGGTTTAAATGATTTTGAAAAACATTCCTATGGTGGTCCTTGTCCGCCTACTGGAGTGCATCACTATCATTTTAAACTTTACGCCTTGAGTAAGAAACTTGACCTTGAACCCTCTTCAAGGAAGGAAGATGTAGAGAAGGCAATGGAGGGTTTTATTTTGGATCAAACTGAATTGGTGGGTCTTTATCAAAGGAAGTAAATTATGAAGACCTTAAAGAGATTTGTTATTGCTCTTGGGGGCTCAATTGCTTTTCCTGAAGAGATTGATACAGTTTTTCTTCGTAAGTTTCGTCTCTTTATAAAAAGAGAAGTCAAAAGAGGTAATAAGTTTGTTATTGTCGCGGGAGGAGGAGGGATTACTCGAAAATATCAGAAGGCAGCCTCAAAGATTGTTCGGGTTTCCAATGCGGACAAGGATTGGATAGGGATTCATGCTACGCGACTGAATGCCCATCTTTTAAGAACAATATTTTCTAAAATTGCTCACCCTGTTGTTTTTGATGAACGTTTTAAAATTAAGAAATTTGGGAGGTCTTTAATAATAATTGGTTCTGGTTGGAGGCCGGGGTGGTCTACTGATTTTGTGGCTATTCAGATTGCTGTTGATTTTAATATAGATCAAGTAATTATTTTGGGAAAGCCCTCTTATGTCTATACAGCAGATTTTGAAAAAGACAAAAATGCAAAGCCTATTAAAGAAATAACATGGAAGGATTATCTAAAACTTATTCCTCCCAAATGGACACCAGGCCTTCATTGTCCAGTAGATCCTGTAGGAGCAAGATTAGCCAAAAAAGAAAATATTAAGGTTATTGTGGCAAATGGAAGAGATCTAAATAATCTGAGGAAGATTTTAAGAGGAAAGAGGTTTGAAGGAACTATTTTATTTTAAATTGCATGTCTGAAGTTATTCTTTGGTTGCTTTTTTCATATCTATTTGCTTCTATTCCCCAGGGTTATTTAATTGTAAGATGGTGGGGTAAAGGAGATATTAGAAGGATTGGAAGAGAAAAATTAAGTGCTTCGAATATTATTGAAAATGTTGGATTTCTCCCAGGACTTCTTTCTGGGGTAATTGATGCTTTCAAGGGAGCCATAGCAGTTTTTGGTGCTCAATGGTTAGGTTTTTCAGGAGAGATTCAGGCTTTATCAGGTCTTCTTGCTATCTGTGGTCAGATGTGGCCCTGTTTTTTAAGATTTTGGGGAGGCAGAGGGGGAGCAACAAGTGTTGGTGCCCTTTTAGTTCTTTCTCCAAAAATTGTTTTTTTCTCAGGAGTAATCTGGGTCCTCTCAAAACTTATTTCAAAGGATAAAGGAGCAGCAATTGGAATGATGCTTTTTTATCTTTGCTCTGGAGGTTTGGGATTTTACTTTAAAATAAAAGAAGTGATAATATTCTCAGGCCTTGCTCTTGTTCTAATTCTCATCCAAAGATTACTTGGTAAACCAGGAAGTCTGAGGAAAATCCAAGATAAAAAGGTAATTTTATGGAGGATACTTTTAGACCGAGACACAAAAGAAAAATAAGAGTGTTAGTTTTTTTAATTTTGTTACTATGAAGTTAATTGTAGCCAATTGGAAATGTAATCCTTCAACCCTTTCTGAGGCAAAAAGCCTCTTTAATGAAGTTAAAAAGAGAATAGAGGAAATCTATTCTAAGAAAAATTTAAACTCAGAGATTGTTATTTGTCCGCCATTTATTTATTTGTCTGAATTACAGTCTTCCACCTATCGCTTCTACTTAGGAGCCCAAGATTGTTTTTGGGAGGAAAAGGGCGCTTTTACCGGAGAAATTTCTCCTTTAATGTTGAGAAAATTGGGATGTCATTATGTTATTTTAGGTCATTCGGAGCGAAGAAGGTATTTAAAGGAAACAAATCAGATGATAGCAAAGAAAATAGTTGCTGCTCTGAAATTTAGATTAAGACCCATCTTGTGTATTGGCGAGACATTAGAAGAAAGAAAACAAGAAAAAACTGCTTATATTCTTAAGACTCAATTAAGAGAGTCTTTAGAATTAGTTATAAGTTATAAGTTGTCGGTTAGTAATTTAGTCATTGCTTATGAACCTGTCTGGGCTATTGGAACAGGGAATAATTGCTCAGTTGATGAGGCTATGACTAGTTTAATGTTTATTAAAAGGCAACTCCTTAATCTATATCCAAAGAAAAATCCAAACAAAATCAAGATTTTATATGGTGGAAGCGTTAATTCTAAAAATGCAAAGGAGTATATTAATGTTGGATTTGATGGACTTTTGATAGGTGGAGCCTCGCTGAAGTCAAGAGAATTTATTAAGATAATACATTTTATCCAATCATAAGAACTTGTCTACTCCCCTCTTTAATCCTTCCCCTCCCTCTGGGAGGGGAAGGATATAGGTGGGGGAGGGAAATCCGAAATTCGAAACTCAATCCCACCTTTGAAACAAAAGTGGGGCTGGGCGGGAGATTTGAGATTTTATTTTGTTTTTGGTCATTTTTTTCATTGAAAAAAGAAGATAAATAATATACAATGGGATAATATGAGAAACATAATTTTAATTATTCTTGATGGATGGGGATTATCAAAACAAAAAAGAGGAAATGCTATTTTGTTAGCAAAAACGCCACATTTTGATTATTATTGGAGTCATTATCCAAAAACCACCCTTTGTGCTCATGGAGAGTGTGTAGGTCTGCCAAATGCTCAAGATGGGAATTCAGAGGCAGGACATTTAAATATTGGAGGTGGAAGAGTGGTTATTCAAGATGCTGTTTATATTTCAGAGAGTATTAGAGACGGAACATTTTTTAAAAACACTGCCTTTTTGGAAGGGATAAAACATTTGAAAAAATATAAAACCAAACTCCACCTAATGGGGCTTCTTTCTGGTAAAGAAAGTCCTCATATGGTTCCAGAGCATCTTTATGCTCTTTTAGAACTTGCTCGAAGGAAGGATGTGAAAGAAGTAGTCTTACATTTATTTACCGATGGAAGAGATTCTTCTCCTCATGGAGCAATAAAGTTTCTAAGAAGATTAAAAGAACACTTAAGAAATTTCTCTTCAGTTCAGATTGGAAGTATTGTAGGGAGATGTTATGCTATGGATAGAAAGAAAAAGTGGATTAATATCAAAAAGGTTTATGATCTTTTGACCTTAGGTAAAGGAGAAAGGACAAGAAGTGCTGAGGAAGCGATAAGCCGGGCTTATAATCGAGGCCTTACCGATGAATTTGTTTTACCGACAACAATTATAAAAGAAGGAGAAAAACCAAAGACTATTGATGATAATGATGTTGTTATATTCTTTAACTTAAGATCAGATAGAGCCAGAGAATTAACCAAAGCCTTCGTTCAACCAGAATTCGAAAAGAAAAACAAAGGAGCATTTCAAAGAAAGAAGATTCCCAAAAATATAAGATTTGTGGCAATGACTGATTTTGGACCTGACCTTCCTCATGTTTTGACTGCTTATCCTTCCAGAGATGTGGTAAATTCCTTGCCATTTGCTTTAAAAGATTTATCTCAACTTTACATTGCAGAAACTGAGAAGTATGCCCATGTCACCTTCTTTTTCAATGGCGGTTATGACCATCCTGTAGCAGGTGAAGAAAGAATTAGGGTTCCATCACCTAATATCGATCACTATGATGAAAAGCCTGAAATGAGTATATTTGAGGTAACAAAGATATTGAAAGAAAAGATAAATTCAAAAAGGTATAATTTTATTTGTGTAAACTTTGCCAATCCTGATATGATTGGGCATACTGGGAATTTAAAGGCAGGGATTAAGTGTTGTGAGGTAGTGGACAAATGCACAGGAGAGGTAGTAAAAGAAGGACTAAAGAACAATTTTTCTTTAATTATTACTGCTGATCATGGTAATATTGAGGAAATGATAAATTTAAAAACAGGAGAAGTGGATACTAAGCATTCAAAAAATCCTGTACCTTTTATTTTAATTGGTCCCGATTTTAAGAGAAAGAAGATAAGACTTAAGAAAGGAAAGTTAGGCAGTATAGCCCCTACCATTCTCAAATTAATGGGTCTCAAAAAACCAAAGGAGATGACAGAAAGAAGTCTAATATGAAGAGTTTAGTGAAAAATATATCATATGCCTTTTTGATTTTTCTTCTTTTGGCGGCGCTGTTTTCACTTTTTACTACTCATGAGAAAAAAGAGGAGATTAGTTTTGCTGAATTGGTAGAGCAGGTAAAAGAAGGCCAGATAGAGAAGATTGTTGTAAAAGAAGATGAGGTAAATATACTCTTAAAAGATGGAACAAAGGAATTTACTTATAAACAAGCAGGTGTTTCCCTGGAAGAAATGCTAAAGATGTATGGAGTGACCGAGGAGCAACTTTTAAAAGCCAACATTACTTCGGAAAGGAAGGAAAGAAGTGATATATTTTGGTTTTTCTTAGCCAGTGTTTTGCCTATTGTTCTTATTGGATTCTTTTTTTGGTGGATTTTAAAACAAGGTCAACAAGGTGCAGCACAGGCTCTTTCCTTTGGAAAGATTCGAGCCAGAAGATATGGGGTAGGAGGAAGAATTCAAGAGAAGGTAACATTTAAAGATGTGGCTGATCTTGAAGAAGCAAAGACAGAATTAAAGGAGGTAGTGGAATTTCTAAGAAATCCTAAAAAATTTACAGAAATAGGAGCAAGAATTCCCAGAGGGGTTTTACTTTTGGGACCTCCAGGAGTAGGGAAGACCTTATTAGCTCGAGCCGTGGCTAGTGAAGCAGGAGTTCCTTTCTTTTCTGTTTCAGGTTCAGAATTTGTTGAAATGTTTGTCGGGGTTGGAAGTAGCCGGGTGAGAGACCTCTTTACTATTGCTAAAAAAAATAGTCCTTGTATTGTCTTTATTGATGAATTAGATGCTATTGGAAGACATCGGGGAGCAGGAATTGGAGGTGGTCATGATGAAAGAGAACAGACCTTAAATCAGATTTTGGTAGAAATGGATGGAATGGAAAGAAATTCGGGAGTTATTGTTCTTGCCGCTACTAATAGACCTGATATATTAGATCCTGCTCTTTTACGACCGGGAAGATTTGATAGAAGAGTAGTTTTAGATATGCCTGATACCAAGGGGAGGGAAGAGATTTTAAAGATTCATACCAGAAAGAAACCATTAGCAAAAGATGTGAATTTAAGAGAGATTGCTGAAAGAACTCCTGGTTTCTCTGGAGCCGATCTGGCAAATTTAGCCAATGAAGCAGCAATTTTAGCAGCAAGAAGAAACAAAAAAGAGATTTCTCAGAAAGAATTTTTAGAGTCAATTGAAAAAGTCCTTTTGGGACCGGAGCGAAAATCCCATATTTTGTCTAAGGAAGAGAAAAAAATCGCTGCCTATCATGAAGCAGGTCATGCTTTGGTTTCAACATTTTCACCTGAGACAGAACCAATTAGAAAAATTTCTATTATCTCTCGAGGATTAGCCGCTGGTTATACCCTAAGATTACCAGAAAGAGAGAAATATCTTAAAACAAAAACTCAATTTTTATCAGAGTTAGCCACATTATTAGGGGGTTATGTGGCTGAAAAATTGAAATTTAAAGAAATTACTACCGGTGCCGCTGATGATCTTAGAAAGGCAAGTGAACTTGCCAGAAAATTGGTAATGGAATACGGGATGTCTCGTCTGGGACCAATGACCTTTGGGAAAAAAGAGAGTTTGGTATTTTTAGGGAAAGAGATTACCGAACAAAGGAATTTTTCAGAGGAGGTAGCAGAGAGGATTGACGAAGAAGTGGAGAGATTTGTAAAAGAAGCATATAAAAGAGCGGAAAAGATTTTGAAGACAAAAAGAGCTCTTTTAGAAAAAATTGCTAATCGATTAATCGAGAAGGAGACAATTGAGAGAGAAGAATTCGAGAAATTGATAGAAGAAGAGAAAAACAAGTTTGGGAAAAGGTCTAAATCCAAAAAGACTGAAGAAGCCAAGATTTAAGTAAAATATAATTTATTGTTTTAATCCAACTCCTTAATTTTGACAAAAAGGGGAAATATATTTATAAGTTATATCTATGGGCATATAGCTCAGGGGTTAGAGCGGTTGTCTTATAAACAACAGGTCCCTGGTTCGAATCCAGGTATGCCCACAAGATTGGAGATCTCAAATTGTTTCCAAGGTTGAACTTTTAAAAAGCCTAAGGAAAAGAAAGGAAAGGCATGATCCAAATCTTAATTGACCAATCACTAAAAAAAACGGTTCCTAATTTAGTCTTAGGAGTTGTTTTATCAAAGATTCAGGTGACGAAAAATTCGCCTCAACTTTGGAAAGAAATTGATAAACGCATCAGGGAATTACAATCAAATCTTACATTAGCCTCGCTTTATGATATTCCACAAATTAAAGCGTTGAGAGATGCTTACAGGGCACTCGGAAAAGACCCAACTCGTTATCGCGGATCTCAAGAAGCGTTGGTTCGTAGGATACTGCAAGGTAAGGGCTTATATCAAATCAATACGATTGTTGATATAAACAATCTAATTTCTCTTGAAACGCTACATCCGGTGGGTTCTTACGATGTTGATAACCTCAAGCCGCCAGTAGTCTTCCGCATAGGAAAACCGGGAGAGTCATATAAAGGTATTGGTAAGGAAATAGTTAATATCGCAGACCTACCAGTCTTTGTTGATGAAAAAGGTCCGTTTGGAAGCCCTACGAGTGACTCCGAGAGGACGATGATTACCTTAGATACCGAGAAGGTGATGATAGTTATCATCTCCTTTACCGGCCAAGAGCACTTAAAAGGCCAACTTCAACGGACTACAAATCTTTTATGTAACTATGCTGGGGCAGTAAGAGAAGAAGTTGAGTCCGTAATAATTGAATGAAGGAAAGGAGGTTATGGCTAAAATAAAAGATTTTTACGAAAGTGGAAAAGGGGATCGTCTTATCGATCCCCTTCTTTTTCCAGAAGAAATAAAGCAATTTCTCTTAATAGGACGGGATTAATTTTTGAAAGGCTAAATGTGCTAAATACATATTTTAATAATTTATAATGTCTATGAACAGAAAAATCGGTATATTGGGCGGAATCGGTCCTGAAGCGACAGGAGAATTTTATTTAAATTTAGTTTCAAAATTTCAGAAAGAGGGTTTAATTAAATCAAACAAAGATTTTCCTCCTATTATAGTAAATAGCATTCCTGCACCAGAACTAATATATGAAGAAGTATCAGATAAAGATTTGGAACCATATATTATGGGTTTAAAAGAATTAGAAAAATTTGGCGCTGATTTTATAGTAATGGCTTGCAATACAATTTACTTATTTTATGAAAGATTGCAAAAAGAAATTAAAGTTCCAATATTAGATTTAAGAAAAGAGATGAAACAATTTCTTACGAAGAAAAATATAAAATCTGTTACTGTGTTAGGTACTCCTATGACAATAAAAAAAGAATTATACAAGTTTGAAAACATTAAATATTTTGATTTGGATAAAGACGAGTTAAAATTATTAACAGAAGCGATATTTAATTTCAATAAAGGGTTTGAAAAAAATAAACAAATTCAAACCGTAAAAAATATTGCTAAAAAGTATCTTGATAAGGGCGCTGAACTTTTAATTTTAGGTTGTACTGAATTAGCCTTAATGTTGAAAGATGAAAATATTCCTAAAATAAATACAATGGACGTACTTGTAGAAGCGATATTACTCACTATATTTATGAAAGAGTAAAAGGTCTTTGAGATAAAAAAGAGTTTTCTAAAAAATTATCTGAATTTCTTATATAAATAGCAAAATCGCCTGCGTCATACGATCGGCTAACAGGAGATTAAGCGGTCCGACTTCGCTTCGCTCGGTCACTTAACAGCGGATAAACGGTTTCGGGCTAAAACTCTTCACCCAAACCCACTTTGTGAGCTTCGTTTATCCGCAATATGTTAGGCGTAATTCCTCACGCACCTCAAAAGGTCGAAAGCTTTATAAATATTTTAAAGTTAATTAATAATATGATCGTAGAAATTGTATTAAAAAACGAACCAAGTTTGGAACTTGAAGGGTATGAAAAAATAGAGCTTCCGAACGGAACTATCTTTGCCAACCCCGTGGAAAAGAGAGCAGAAATAGTAGTGAAGAAACACCCAGATGGAAGAGTAAGTGTATTCACAGACAAATCAGAAGTAATAAAATCAGTGGTTCAATCTGGGGAAGTAGTTGATATTCATGCAAAATAGGTCGGCGCGTTCGGAACTTCTCCGTTCGCTTTGTTCACTCCGACCCTTCGGGACGCCTAACAGCGGTTATAAGGAAAATCTGCACTTCGTTTGATTTTCCCAAATTTCGGTAAAGCGGAACTTCTCATAACTGCAATATGTTATATTCAATCGGCGTCGGCTCGTAAATTTTATTAAATCTTCTTATTGATTAAAATATTATGACAAAAATAAAAGCGGTAATATTTGATATGGATGGTGTAATTTCCGACACTCAAAAGCTACATGCTTCAGTAGAAGAAAAATTACTTAAAAAATATGGAATAGAACTGAATTCTGATGAGATAACAGAAAAATATGCTGGAGTGCCAGATAAAGAGTTTTTTGAAAAAATTTTTAAAGACTACAAAGTTTCTGTTGATGTAGAAAAGATAATAAATGAAAAATGGAAGGAAATGATAAATATTGCAAAAAATAACATTTTTCCTATTCCAGGAATAATAGAGCTTGTAAAACAACTAAAGGAAAATAGATTTAAGTTAGCAGTGGCCTCCTCTTCCCCACATAATTTTATAGAGCTTGTTTTGTCAGAATTAAAGCTCGAGGGAAAATTTGATGTTATTGTAAGCGCAGAAGATGTTAAATTTGGAAAGCCCAATCCAGAAATATTTCTCTTAGCTTCTAAAAATCTTAGTGTAGATCCATCAGAATGTGTAGTAATAGAAGATGGAATTAATGGAATAATTGCTGCAAAAAGAGCTGGAATGAAATGTATATTGCTAACAAGAGAAAATAAAGATCAACATTTAGCTGATTTGGTTATTTCAAGTTTTAAAGAATTATCAGTGGAGAAGATTAAAAATTTATAATGCTCGCCGACGCCGACTTCCTCGTTATCACTCGGACCCTAACGGGGAATATAACAGCGATTAGCCGACTTCGTGCTAACGCACTTCGTCCAAATTCCCTATCTGGAACTTCGCCTAATCGCGATATGTTAAGTGGAATCGTCCTCCGCGCGCCTTTTGGTAAATTATATAAAGAAATAACAATTATTGATTCTTATGACAATTAAACTTATAAAAAAGAACGAGGGAATAGCAAGAAAAATAAGCGAAACATATCAAGTAACTAATTTCTTAACAAAAGATTCAAGTGAAAATGTGAGTCTTGCGGTTAGCGAGGCAACAAATCATTCTGAAACAACAAAAAATATTAGAAGCGATAGAGTTTATTATGTTCTTGAAGGAAAATTGATTGTTAAAAAAGATGATAAAGAATTTGTTGCCGAGCCTGGAGATGTGATATTTATCCCCAAAAATACCGAATATCATTTTGAAGGAACATTCAAGGCAATTCTAATTAATTCTCCAGCCTTTATACCAGAAGATGAACAAATATCAAAATTATAATCCGGGGCGCGCTCCGGACGACTCAAAAACTCTTCGAGTTTTGCCTTCACTCCGTTCAGGTCACTTAACAGCCGTTTTACGGAAAATCTGCGCTTCGCTTGATTTTCCCAAATTCGCTTTCAGCGAACTTCGTAAAACGGCATATGTTAAACGGAAATACTTTAAGTCGTCATTAATGGCGACTTTTATAAAAAATCGGCAAAAATAATTTTTGAAAGCGATGACGATTTTTAAGACAGACGGGCAAAGCCCCCGCCTGCTGAATCTCACTTCTTCAAATTTCTTTTCTTTGATTTGTGAATCAAATTTGGTAAAATGATGGTGAAAGTTTGAGGAGATTTAATTTGCCCACTCGGAGTTTCAAGGACGAACTTTTTTACATTAGACCAAATTGGATTTTTTTTCTTTCAGACACAATTTTCGTCACGTCCAGTACCAAGTTACTTCGCAACTTTGCTTAATCCTAATGCGTTAGTTGCAATTTTCGGGGCGCTCAAAAAAATCTATAAATTTATTTAAATTAAACTATAATTGCCAACCACTTTGGTAACGCTCTGATATTCTCCCTCCCCCTCCTTAGTCCTCCCCCTCCCTCTGGGAGGGGGAGGATATAGGTGGGGGAGGGATCAGTTTCACGCTCCACACCTGAAGAGGATACAGGTGAGAAGGTTTGTTGCCAAAGTGGTTGGATAGCACAATTAAACTAATTCTATGGCACGAATCTTGGTATTTGGAGACAGCATAACTTATGGAGCTTGGGATAAAGAAGGTGGATGGGTTCAAAGATTAAGAAAGTTTTTGGATGAGAAGAATTTAGCAGATTCTGATTTTTACTGCAAAGTTTATAATTTAGGAATTTCGGGAAATAACACTGAAGATATTTTAAAAAGATTTGAATTTGAAACAAAACAAAGATTAAAAGAGATTGATGAAACAATTATAATCTTTGCTATTGGCCTTAATGATTCTCAGTTTGTTCATAGTGAGAATAAAAATAGAATACCTTTAGAGAAATTCAAAGAGAACATTCAAAAATTAATTAAATCTGCCAAAAAATTTTCCTCAAAAATTATTTTTGTTGGTTTAAGTCCGGTTAATGAAACCAAAACAACGCCAATTCCTTGGGATACTGATAAATCTTATAGGAATGAATATATCGAACAGTATAACCAAACAATCAAAGAAGTTTGCAGGGAAAAGAAAATTTATTTCATTGAAATCTTCGAGAAATTGAAAGACGCAGATTATCAAAAATTATTAGAAGATGGATTACATCCAAATTCAGAAGGTCATCAAAAAATTTTTGAAATTGTGGAAGATTTTTTAATTAAAAAGAACTTAATCTAAAAAAGAAAAATCATTTAAATCTATATAAATTTCAATAATATTATGCTAATCAAGAAAGAACAAAGAAAAGAAAAACAAATCGCCAAAAATAGTTTTGTTTGGGAATACCCGCTTCATAATAAAAATTTAGGAATTGCTTTAGCCAAGATAAACGGGAGATTTCCTGA
>JAGGUF010000045.1 GCA_021158595.1 bacterium
CATTTTATGTTTCGGCTCTACTCTGGCAAAAATTTGAATTTTTTCTAAAATTTTTCCCAAATCTTTGTCAGAAAGTTTGTCTAAATCTTTACCTTCCAAAACACTTTCTTTTTTTAGTTCAAAACCAACCTCTTTAGCCACAGCAATTGCCGTCAACTTATGATCTCCGGTTACCAAAACCGGCTTCATTCCCGCTTGTTTACAAACCTCAATCGCCTCTTTCACTTCTGGTCTTAGGGGATCCTTTAGAGCAATTAAACCCACAAAATTGAAATCACTTGCCAACTCATTCAGATTTGACAGATTTGACAGATTTGACATTTGAGATTTGAGATTTGAGATTTCTTTATATCCTACTCCAATTACCCTCAATCCCTTTTCAGTAAGTCTTTCCAGTTTTTCTGACCAACCCTTCTTATTTAAAGATTTTTCTAATATCCTTTCTGGAGCCCCGGAAACATAAAGAAAGTATTTTTCACCTTCTTTCCTTAAAGAAAGTAAATATTTATTGGAAGGATCAAAGGGAAGGAAATTAACCTCTAAAGATTTTTTTTCTAATTCTGGTTTTAAAAGTCCTCTTTCAATTCCCGCTTTTAATAAGGCCTTATCCGTGGGAGAACCTCGAATCTTCCAATTTTCTTTTGGATCTTGAGGGTTTTCAATAAAGCCTTCGTTGCATAAGACAGCAATTTTTAAAGCCAAATTTTCATCTTCAGATATTATGCTATCCAATTCCATCTTGCCTTGGGTTAGGGTTTTTGTCTTATCAAAACAAATAATCTGGGTTGAACCCAAAGTTTCAACCGAAGATAATCTTCTGACTAAACCCTTCTTTCTTAAAATCCTCCCCATTCCCACAGTTAATATTAATGTCATCACTATCGGTAAAGCCTCGGGTATTCCTCCGACCGCTATGGCTACTGAAGCCTCAAACATTTCTAAAAGATTTCCTTCTCTTAAAATGCCGCCCACAAAAATAAAAAAGCAAATCACCCCAATCAAAATTCCAATTACCTTTCCAAATCCAGTTAATTTTTTTTGCAGGGGCGTCTTCTCCTCCTTTGTTTCTTTCACTAAAAGGGCAATTTTTCCTGTTTCAGTTCTTGTTCCTGTTTCAGTACAGATTGCTTTCCCAAAACCTGCTTCCACTAAAGAACCCATATAAACCATATTTTCTCTGTCAGCCAAAGGTGTTTCTTTTGGTAAGGTTTTGGTTGTTTTTTGGCTGGGAATCCACTCTCCAGTCAAAACTGCTTCTGAAACTTTCAAATTCTCCACCTCAATTAATCTTCCATCCGCCGGAACCTTGTCTCCGGCCTTAAGATAGAATATATCTCCGGGAACAAGTTCCTCTTTAAAAATCTCAATTTTTTGGCCATCCCTTAAAACAATTGCTTTGGTTTTTAAAACGGTTTTTAATTTCTCCAAAATTCTTGAGGTTTTCTTCTCTTCCCAAAAGCCAAAAAGAGCATTAATAAAAATTGCCAGAAAAATCACAATGGAATCTGTGAAAGCCTTTAAAGCCAAAGTAACAATGCCGGCTATTATTAAAATATAAATTAGAGGGCTCTTGAATTGGTCTAAAAATATTTTCAATGAGGAAAAAGGTGCTTGTTCGGGAATTAAATTTTTGCCGAATTCCTCTTGCCGGCTTTTTACTTCTTTTTCGTTTAAACCTCTTTTAGGATCTGAATTTAATTTTTTAACTACTTCTTCCCAAGATAGATTATGCCACAATATTTGATTCATAGTTTTTATTTTACCCTTCACTAAATCGATGGTCAAATATTTTAAAAAACGTCCTTACCTTTCAAGTCATTGTAATATCTCTATTTTACCTTCCTTGCTTATAGTCTCCCAAACTCCCCACCCTGCTTTTCTCTTCTTAATCAAATCCTCCCTCTCCTTTTGGGAGGGGAGGATTAAGAAGGGGGGTGGAATTTGAAACATTGGAATTTAGAATTTTGTTCGCCCAGCCCCACTTTTGTTTCAAAAGTGGGGCTAGGTTTCGGATTTTCTCTCCTCTTGGTTTGATACCAAACCTACCTGTACTTCTCTATTATAAAGCATTTTTGATTTCTTTAACTTCTTTTTTGAAAAATTTTTTTATTTCTTTCCAAGAAACAGGAATTATCATTTTGGGCATAGGGTCTTTCTCAGCATCTTCAAAATAGATCAAGCTTTTTAGAATATGCATTATGTTGTAATTGACGCTCTTGTATTTTTTAACAAACAACTTTAAAAGTTTTTCTAATGAAATTATCTTTTGACAGATAAAGAATAAATCAATGAAATCTTTTTTACTCCCACGAGAAGCAATTGCAGAAATTTTCATACAGCCGATGTCTCTGCTATCAGCAACCTTAATTCCTTGAAAATTTTTAAAAGAAAAAAGACAAGGATAGTCATATTTGAGAAAGCTTATTCTTGTTCCTTTAAATCTGCCAATCAAACTATTCTCATCTTCCTTTTCTACTGAAAATTTTCCTATTTTTTTAATCTTCTGAATTAAGATTTTGGTATCAATATCTTTTTTAGTAAAAAAATCTAAATCAAGTGAAAGGCGATGTCTTAATTGTAAAGCCAAACCAGTGCCTCCAGCGAGATAAAAACCTCTAAGTACATTTTCCTTTTTTAGTGTTTCCAGATTAGTTTTTGTCTTTTTTGAAAGGATTTCTTGAGGCATAGAATTCTATTCTTGTCCAAATTAAAAATGAACTGCCAAAAATTAGCCGACTTTAAAGAAAGATTTTTAGATTTCAAAAGAACATTTTTAATTTCCTCTGTTCTAAAATTATCTTCCATCCATTTTACTGCCTTCTCATCGCCATATTCTAAAATTCTCTCAATAATAAACCAAGAGTAGTTCTTTTTGTCTAATTTCTGAAAATCTACATCCCAAAAATATCGCTTTAAAAATTGAGGAAGTTTCTTCATACACTTATTTTAACATAATCTCTCTTATTTTCAAACAAAGTGTATAAGATGAGTACATTTTTGACAGTTGACTCTTTCCACAAGCAAATTCAATAGGTGTTTTATAATCTAAAGCCTCATGAGGTCTTCTAAAGTTAAACTCTTCTAGCCATTTGCCTAATTTAGGATTGAAAATCTGTGGATCAAGATGGAAATTACCTAATTGTAAAAATTCTTCTTCTAAAGTTCGGTTAAATCTTTCATTAACAGGATTGTCTTTAGGAGTTTTGGCTCTGTTAAAATAGTGTTCTAAATTCAGTTCTTTAACTGCTTTTTCAAACATTCCTTGAAATTCAGAGCCATTATCTGTTTGAAGGTTTTCAATTTTGCCATCAAAGAGATAATACAATTTTTCAAGAAAATCTTTGGCATTTAGAGAACTTTTTGGCTTGTACATATAAGCTAAAGCTATTTTGGAATAATAATCAATAGCATGTATAAGATGAGTACATTTTTGACAGATGGTTCTTTTCCTAAATAAATCTAAAAGATTCCCAAAAAAATCAGCCGAGAAAATTGTAGAGATTTTGAAAAAAGTTTATAAACTATTCTGTTCAATTATTTTTTTGTAAACTAGGGCACTTTGTCTAATTTTCCTTTTTTGTGTTTTGTAATCAACTTCAACTAATCCAAACCTAGGCCAAAAACCCTTATCCCACTCAAAGTTATCAAGCAAAGACCAATAAAAATAACCTTTTACATTTATTCCTTCTCCTATTGCTTTACCTACCCACAAAAGATGATTCTCGATAAACCAAGATCTTATTTTATCTTCCTTATCAGCCACGCCATTCTCTGTTATAAAAATTGGTTTTTTAAACTTAGAAGCAAGTTTCAAAGCAAAATAAATACCTTTAGGGTAAATTTCCCATCCTAAATCAGAAACTAATTTATTTTTGTTTTTATTAAAACCAAAATTAATCCTGCTGTGAAAATAGTAATTAAGACCAATAAAATCTTGATAGTTTCTTATTTTATTTAAAAACCAAAGATTGTGGAAATAATCAGATAACTTTTCTAAAGAACTGTTAACTAAATTGCCATTTACTGCTTCAAAATAAACTATATTTTTAGCAATGCCTACCTGTATTTGAGAATTGATTTTTTTTATAACAGAATAAGCCTGGCAATGAGCTTTAACTAAATTATTAAGAACCCTCTTGTAAAGAAAAAAGTTCTTTTTTTGCGGAGGCCAAGAACCTTTCAAGTAAGACTGAGAAGCATAAATGTTTGGCTCATTAATAGTAATAAAAAATCTAATTCCTTTCAAAGCAGAAGAAACTTTCCTAACATATCTTTCAAAATATATTGGCGATTTTTTGTTAAGCCAACCTCCTTTTCTACAAAACCATAAAGGCAACGTCCAATGATACAAAGTCACAAACGGTTCCATCCCCAATTCTAAAAGAGCATTTACTACTTTCTGATAATGCCTAATCGCCCCTTCGTCAAAACATCCCTCTTTCGGTTCTATACGCGACCACTCAATAGAAAAGCGGTGTGCATTATGCCCAAGATTCTTAGCAGTTTCAAAGTCCTCTCTAAAAAGTTCGTAATGCTTACAAGCCACGCCAGAAATATAATTTTCCTCTTCAAACATTTCTGGAAATTTTTCTTGTTGCCATTCCTGCCAATACATTCCAGCTTCCTTGACTAATCGTTTAGCGTTTTTTCTCTCCCAATCAGCCCAATCATTATTTTGATTCCCTTCTACTTGATGAGCAGAGGTGGCAGCGCCCCAATAAAAATTTTCAGGAAATTTTATATCTCCCATCAACTAATGATAACAAAAAGAGAATCATACTACAAGGAGATATACTAGTTTGGAGATATACTAGTTTGCTTCTTCAGCGCAGAACAAAGTAGCAAGAATATATTGAACGAGGCTCGCAAAGCGAGTTTTAGAGTCAAAAATCAGCATCAGGACCTTCTTTGAAAAAGGTTTGAATTTCGTCCAATAGATAGAGTTATACATCAAAACCGCCCAAATGGGCGGTTTTTGGTTTACGGCTCGCCAAATGGGACGATTTTAGAATTTTGAAATGGATAGAGGGGATTAAACCTCTTGAATTCTTATATAAAAGAATTATTACAACCTGCTATGTCTTAAAATTATTTCTACTTTACACTATCACTCACCTTGATTGGTACTGATCTCTAAGGTGGTCTAATTTTTTCTTAATTTCGTAAGGATGAGCAATGTGTGTTAACATAACTTCTTGAAAAGTTGTTCCAGCAGTATTAATAGCCAAATGACCAGTATGAGTAATAAGTCTATCTAACAACGGTTCAACCACAGTAATATCAGTAATTTTTTCGTAGTCAACGCTAATAACTTTTGTGGAAAGCCAACCTCGATGAATGACTATTCTTTTATTGGTAAAAGCATAAGCGTTAGCAACCTTAAGGTAAAATCCATAATAAAAAAGAGCTATTAAGAAGGTTAAAACACCTATTCCATACAAAAATAATAATGGAATACTAACTATTCCCCAACAAATCAAACCAAACATTCTATACCTTTTGCCAATAGAAAATTCATATTCTATTTTTTCATCCGGATTTAGTATTTTTTGCCAAATTTTCTCGTAAACCATAATAATTGTTTTATCGTGAATAGAAATATTAAGAATTTATTCTTTCTGTGTTCCCAACCTTTTTGGATAAACTTAAAACCTGTTTTTATTATATCAAATTTTACCCCACTCCTCTACTCACTATTTCTCATAAAGAGAGCACCCCGGTTTTGGTTTTTTTAAAAGATATAAATTATAGCCAAGCAAAATTTTTTAGATTTTCGCTAAACATTTATAAATTTGCTTTTTGGGTACATCGAGAATCATAATAATAATCTTTTCCATCAAAGAAATATCCCGGATAGTAAACAGATTTAGCACATCCTGGCACCACTTTCTGGGTACAATTACTATCCCAATATTCATTATATCCATCATAATATGTATCAGTGTAATTAGGAGAAGACCTGCATAGCCTTGCTTTTTGGATACATTGAGAATCATGGTAATATTCCATAGCATCATCGTAAAAATATCCTGGATAAGTATCTGATTTATAACAACCTTTTACCACTATTTGGCTACAACTACCATCCCAATAAAAATCTAATGTTTGAGGATTAACATAAAATTCCTTGTAACGAAGGCAATTTGTTAAATGGTTGCATTGACTATCAGAGTAAAAATTTTTGCCGTCGAAATAATAACCAGGAAAATCTGATGAAGCGTAACAAGGTTTTATGTATCCAGGATATGCATAATGGACACTATCATCCCATACTCTTATTATTTTTGCCTTTTCGTGTAAATAATCTTTTGGCAACTCACCTACTTGCCATCCTTCTCCTGTAGTTTCGTAATAATAATACCATTCATCTCCTATTGGGTAATAATAGCCTGACTGGGAATGAACTGTCTTGATGCCTACTCCCATATGGTTATGAAATTGGACTAAAGCCGTACCTATGTCTGTAGCTTCAACAATTGAAGCAAATAAATAAGAAGTATCTTCGCAATCTCCATTTCTTTCAACGAATGTTTCTATTGGATATTTAGGGTACTCATCAAAAGTTGTATAGTAGTCTTCAACATAAGGCAGTCCTTGAATGAAACTTACTATAAATGAAGTTAAATGATAATTTTCTTTATCTGCAGTTTCTTTTAATGCCTTTGCTATCTCTTTAATAAAAGGATCATCTGGAGTTACATACTCAGTGCCCTGGGGACTTCTTGGCTTGTTCTTGTAATACTCATACCAATCTTCATGTATCGAATAGTCCCAAGTCCAAACTGTTCCTTCATACTCCCATTCAAAATGCTGAGCAATATATCGCCCACCCCCTGCAGGATGTGCATCCTCCCCATCTTTTATTCCGTCACCGTCAGAATCAGTATTCCAATCAGAGGTACCAAGTTTTAATTCCTCTCTGTAAGTTAAACCATCACCATCGTTATCAGCACTCATCATTCTTTCCTGTGCTTCTTTTTTAGCTAATTCCAATTCTTTTGCCTTTCTTTGCATTTCTGCTTGAGCTCTTTTAATCGCTTCCTCTTGAGCTTTTTGTTCTGCTTTCTCTTTAGCTGACTCGGTTTCTCTGAGCTGTTCTTCGACCATCTTTCTTTTTGCTTCTTCTATTTTTAATTGAGCGTCTTTATAATAAAAAGAATTTTCAGAAATCTCTGAAAACGAATCTATAGCTTTCTGCCAATTGGCTTTATTAAATTCTCCCAAAGCTTGAGTAAATTTTGATTTATCCTCAAGACTTTTTTTATTTACTTCTATCTCATCATTTATTTGTTGCCTTTTTAATCCTAAACTTTTAACAATCCATTTAGTTTGCGCAATCTCTAATTTTTTAATCGCTCCTTCATATTTTTCTTCTTCTGCTAATCGTCTAGCTTCTTTTATAATTTTTGAAGTTTTGTAGTACTCAAATCCTCCATAAGTTCCTACTGAAATTACTACGATAGAAACAACAATTGCTATCAATAAAGGAATTTGAATAAAACCTTTTTGGGTTTTAATTTTTTCTTTCATGAATTTATTTTATCTCTTACGGCAGAGATTCACAAGCTAAGCCGTCTTTGTCTGCATCTAAACGATGAATATCATTAGCGACGCCACCGCAATACTCAAAGACACTTTGAGCCTCTGCCTGAGTAGAAAAATCAGAGCAGTTATAGACATTATGAGAACAAATTATCTCTCCCTTAGGCAAAGTAGGCTCTGTGAGTAGAGAAGGCTTTTTTTCAACTGCTTTTTGGCTTAGACACACCGCCCAAAGTCCTCTGTTATTTTCTCTGGCTTCCCGTTGGGCTTGGACAAACTGCTTGGAATACTTCACATCGGGCGGATAAGTGTAAACATAAGCATAACCTTGTCTAACGAGGTAATCGTTGACGAATAAGTCCCCTACCCAGACATAACGAAGGAGACGACCATATTTATCTCTATTTGTAATATCTTTTTCAAGTCTGACTAATTTTCCTTCTACTAATTCTTTATTTTTATTTGAAGCTTCCCTCCCAAAACATTGAACAGGTTTAGAAGGATGAAATGTCTCCGGCGCATCTATTCCAATATAACGAACCACCTCACCATTCTCTAATTTGATAGTATCTCCATCGATTACTTTAATTACTTTAAAAAGCAATTCTTGTCTTTCTATACTTTCTACAGATTGCTCATTCTGTTCTAAATCTA
>JAGGUF010000016.1 GCA_021158595.1 bacterium
ATTTGCTTCTGGATGTTTCTGCATAAATACTTCCGCACATTTTTGAGCAATAGGCAAAACTGTGGTTGAACCCTGAATAACAAGTCGCCTACTCTCTGCATAGACAGACGCTACCATTAAACCAAGAACCAAAGTTACTAACGTCCCCACTAAAATTACTCTTTTCATCTTTCACCTCCTCATTAAAATTTAAGTTCCCAATCAAGTTGTAAAAGATGCCTTCTACCAGTCCCTTTAATTCTTTCCATATAATAATAATCAACGCCTAAAGTTACATTTTTTCCTATCCCATAAGTGAGTGCAAATTCATGCCCTTCTACATCAGTATGACCACTGTAAGCATCTGAATCAGGGAATATATCAATCCAGGCATCTTTTTCTAAATGTCTATACATATATTTTGCCTGCCACTGGCCCCATTCTTTTACCTTTTCAGCCCCAAATTTAATACCCAGAAGATATCCATTATTTTCTTCTGAAGGGTCTGGATTATACACATAATCACAGAAAACAGCCAGATAAGGAATCAAACCACCAAAAGGTTCTTTAAATCCTACCTCGATACTGGGAGCAATAGAATTGTAATTGTATTTTAACGCCCCCCCTTCTAATGTATTGTATTTCCCACTATTATCGTCTCCGTTAGTCAGAGTAGCGCCTTCCACATTATCAAAGATATAACCGGCAACAGCCATCTTAATGTGAGTTTTCTCATCAAATTTGTACTTAAACCCAGGCTGAATTACACACATAAACGGATCTGAGGTATCGCTAGAACTCTCATCTAATACCCAAAACCCGGTGTTCATAAACAAATCGCAGTTGTTCATCTTCTTACTTAACAAAAATGAGATGCCTTCAGGATTTATATCAGAATCCCACAAAAGATCAGACGGCCTGAATATTACTTTCTTGACACTTTTTATCTTACCTGCTTTTAGTGTCAGCCATGAGGCTGCCATCCATTCTGCATAAGCATAATCCAGCCTGATATCAGGTGTGGAAAATCCATCACACATAGTCTGGTTAGTTGAACGGGCATCATCACCACCCGTAGCAAGTCCTGCTGCTACTTTCACTGCCTCATTCACTTTTGTCTCTAATCCTAATCTGAACCTGTAACGACCTCTGTGTCTATCAGGTGCATCGTGTTTATCTTCCCATTGATAGCGCAATCTTAAATCACCTTTAATTTTGGTATTCTGAACCCATTTGGGTAGACCTCCCAGCTCTCCCTTAGCCAGATCTTTTTTTACTTCCTCTTTTGTTTCTATTAAAATGGCACGCGCTTCACCCGGAGAAAGGATTCCTTTTTCTACCAATTTTTCTACCAGAATATCAATCTCACCACTGTAAGCCAAACCTGGTATAAGTAAAAGCCATGCAAAAACCAAACAAACAATTTCTTTTATTCGCATTTTCCCACCTCCTTTCAATTATTTCTGTAACATATATTTCCGTACAATTTCCTGAATCGGTGCAATCCCTTTTCTACTCGCTTTAAAGACTCTTCTATATAGCCACCTTCGAGCCTGTCTGAGTTTTCAAACTCAGCCAATACATTCTGCAAAATACCAAGTTGTGAACGTAAGAAACTAACGAAAAAATCCCTGTGCCAACCTGATATAGTTTTTACTCCTTTCTCCGTATTATTCATTTCACCTCCTTTCGCTTTTTGTTTTTATACACTTAATCTATTAACTGCATATAAATCTTGTGTTAATTTTTGGTTAATTTTTAACTTCCTTAAAAGCAATTGTTTGGTTTGCCTTACCCTTTCCCTGCGAATTCCTAATTCCTTAGCTATTTGAGATAAAGTTTTTGCTTCTTGAAAATAGAGTTTAAAAATTTTTTGTTCAAGGGGTGGGAGGCTTTTATTAAGAAATATATCCAGATCTTCGCTTTTATAAGTTCTTTCTATAATGGGGTTTTCTAAAATTTCTTCATTTAACTCTACAGAATCTAGGGATTGAATTTTTTCTTTCCGGATAGCCTCTAAAATTTTCTTCTTTATCCAGTAAAATGCATAAGTTGAAAATTTTGCCTTTTTAGAGGAATCAAATCTTTTTTCTGCCTCAAGAAGCCCCAAAAAACCTTCTTGAACCAAATCTTCAAAAGAAACCCTGCCTTTGTATCTGGAAGCAATTGATTTAACTAAAGGTAAATAATTCTGATATAACTCTTCCATTTTCATTTTATTATTTATACAAAATGGATGTTAAAGGAGTATAAAGGGAAAGTTAATTTTTGGTTAAGAAAGATAAGGAAACAAAATCTATTTCTGCAAAAAGCAAAAATTACTATTAAGTTATAAATAAACCATTCCAATATTCTTAAGAATTTGAGAATAATAAAAATATCTCTCTCTGGAAAAGAGTTTTGAAGACATAGGAAGTAAAAGATTTCAGGATAAATATTTATTTAAATCTTGGCAGAGAGGACTTCAATAATTTTTTCCTCTTTGAGTGTTTTTAAATTATTTATTATTCTTTTTCGCCATTTAGGATGGATTTTAAAATAGATTTCCTTCAAACTGTTCATTTGCTTTACTTCTTCTAAAAATCTTATTAATCTCCTGATCTGTTCCATCTCCTTACTTTGCTTTTCTTGTTTCCTTCTCTTAAATATAATTATCTTATGTAGCAGAAAACAAGAAGGATGAGGAAGAGTTAATTTTATATCTTTTACTTTAATTTGAATCGTTTTTAATGAAAGCATATCTAAAAATCTTAATCTCTGGGCATTCACTCCAAAAGGTAAAGAATAAG
>JAGGUF010000021.1 GCA_021158595.1 bacterium
GCCTCATCTTGGGCAAAAATTGTGCAAAAAGGCTACGGAAATTTTAAAAAGGAAGACGATTATAAACGGAGGAATAACACAGTCTATAGAAATTTGCTGAATGGAAAATCCATAATTAGTTTTTTTATTGAAAAAGATAGAAGTATTGTTGGGAATTGGAAAGTTTTTTCCTACTATTTGAAGGAGGTTAGAAATATGGATGATAAAAGAATTGATGTGTTAAAAAAGGTTGGTGACAGAATTGCAGATTACATAAAGAAAACGGACAATATAAAAAGGCTTTTTGCAATAGAAACTGCTAAAAGTTATGAAGGGTTACGGAATGTTTTCTTAAAGATTACAAAAGATATGATTGCAAATGGAATGGAAGGCCCTTTGTTTACAACGGGTGAATTTATCAATGACCTGTTTCCTGATGGTGCTTTAACATGGAAGGAAACAAGAGATATATTGCTGTTTAGAATTTACGAGAAATTATTCCCTTATCTAAAAGAGAAAAAAGAAACAATTAGAGAAATAAAAGAAAGTGAGGAGGCTTAAAATGGGCAAAACCATAAATGGCTTTATGTTGATTGATGCACCCTGGTCCGCATTAAACAATGCAGGAATGGACACAGGGGAAAGAACCGATAACGCAGTAAAAGTAAAAGTTATTAGAAAAGGCAGAGAAGTGTATCCTTATGTTTCTGGCCAAGCACTTAGATATTGGTGGAGAGATACACTCGCTCAAAAATTTTGTTGGAATTTATCTCCCGTGGAAAGAGTTAAGAAGGTTGCTTATACTCTGGCAGACCCTATCGAATATGACGACGATGACATGTTTGGATATATGAGGGCAGCGAAGGAAGAAATTGAAGAAAAGGGGAAAAAGAAAAATGTGGATGTTACTGTCACGAGAATTTCTCCTCTAAAAAATTCTCCCTTACTCTCAATTTGTCCTCACACTCCTACTAATGATTTTGGTGTAATGGCAAGACAAACTGAAGGAGACCCTGTTCCCTACGAGCACGAATTTTACTCTGTTATCTTCAAAGGGATATTTTCCATAGACTTGGAAATGGCAGGTAAATTCTATGAGATTGAAAAAGCAGGATACAAGAATATGTCTCCAGCATTGATGAAGAAAACAAAGGAAAAGGGGTTGATTTACAACGAGAAAGAAAAGTCTTGGAAGATGCCAGTTGATATAAGAAAGAGAAGAATAAAAGATATAATTCTGGCCCTCCCCTATCTATCAGGTGGGGCAAAACTTACAGAACATCTTACGGATGTCTCACCTAAATTTCTGATTCTTACAGTAATAGAAGGAGGAAATCACCTTTTCATGAATGTAGCAGATGAAAATGGAATAAACTTTGATGCCCTTTCGCAGGTAATAGAAGATTATAAGGATATTATCCTTTCAGATATATACATTGGTAAGAGGGAAGGATTTCTGGATGAGATGAACAAAGAGCTATCTGAATTTGCAAAAAAGAAATGGGAATATAATGGAAAGAACATTCAAGTAAAACAAAATTCAATAAATACTACAGTGGTTGAGTTTACAAAAATTCTGGATGATTTTATTAAATAAAGGTAATGATGAAATGTGTTCTTTCTATAGAATAAAAATTACAGGATGGACAGCGTCTTTCAGATACCCTATTTTTGTATATGGTTATCAACCAACGCTTCCACTTCCTCCATATTCAGCAGTCTACGGATTAATTTCCGCTGCTTGTGGCAGGTTGGTTACTCCAGCAGATAATATAGAGATAAAATATGTGTTTAAGAGCGACTCAAAGGGAGTAGATCTTGAAACTATCTATGAATGGAAAGTAGGGGGAATTACTAAATCAAATGTAATAAAGCGAGAATTTTTTCTTAATCCTGAATTATACTTATACACAAAAGAAAAAGAAATTGCTGATTGTTTTAGAAAACCTTATTACCCTTTGTTACTTGGTAGAAGCACAGAACTCGCCTTTGTTGAGGAAATAAAAAAAGTTAACTTAATAAAAAAAGAAAATTTCATGGTTGGTGGAATAATTCTCCCTTTCCCTCCGATGTGGCCTCTTAATGGAATAATTCAGGCACTCCCAACCCATTTTTCTGATACTTTCCCTCGCAAAGCAATTGGCACTCGCCCATGGTTTCTTGTAAAAGATTTTCAAAAATATAGGGGCAAAGGCTGGGTTGATGAAGAAAAAGGCTGGGGTGTAATAATTGAGGAGGAAAAGAGTGAGTGATAACGATAGATTCGTTCCTGAGATGCACGATATAGGGAAATTAATAAAGCACGAAAATTGCAAATATATGATTTCTCATTATTTCAATATAGAGGAATTAGAAAGAGATAAAATACCCTTGCCTAAAAATAAAACTTTTGAAGGAATTCAAAAACACCACTGTGAGGAAAAGAATCCATATTGTAAAGATGAAAAAGAGATTTTGAATGATTTAGACATTGTTCTTTTAATTATGGCAGATCATTTCTCAAGTGGTTTTTCACGATTGGATAAAAAAACTGAGGATAAAGTAAAAAAACAAATAAGTGCCGAGGATAAAAGCGTCTACAAATTATGGAACAAAGGTGAACAGAAAGATATAAAAGATAAGCTTATAAAGTGTACCAAAGAAAACATAGAAGCAATGTTGAACATAGTAGCAAAGAATGATTGGGAACCGTTATCTTCAAAATATAGCAAATTATTAGACATAGTCCCTGAGGATAAAATGCCACTGCTTAATGTTATATCTCTAAAAACACACTTAACGCTTGTCGGAAAAGTATACAGATTTTTAAAAAGCCATGTGCGAAATTTTGAAGGTGGAAAAATCGAATTTTCGGGAGATAAATTACGATCTTTTACAGGGATTGAAGATCTTGTAAAGACTGTACCGTTTAAACTTATATTTGTTTCTATCCCAATACCTAAATTTATTGCACGAGTTAACGATTTATCTTTTTTTGAAATATTAAATGAACAATTAAATAGGTTAAGACAAGATGACCAAATCCTTTTTGTTTCTCCAGAATCTTTTTTGTTTATTTGTGGTAAAAACGAGGAAACAAAAGAGATAAAGTTTGTTAAAGAACTTGTTGATTTGGGCTTTAGCTTAGAAACAACTGAAATCACCAAACCACTTTCCGAATTAGCGAAATTACCGCAAGAAATTGTTAAAAATGAAATAAATGATCAAAATGAAAAGTTAAAGAAAATTTTACAAAATGAGAGGATTCCTGAAAATAAAAAAGAAGAGAAAAAAAGAGCATTCATAGAAAATTATGGTAAATTTTATCATATTTATGAAGTTCAAAAGCCCGAGGAAATTAAAAATTTATGTGACATTTGCCAGCAAAACGAAGCGATACCTTATAATGAGCTTACAGATGAAGAGAAAAAACTCGTTACAAAAGAAGAAGATGGTAAAAAAATTATTGAATCACTTTGCAAATATTGTATAAATATTAGAAAAGAATATGAAAAGAGCGGCAATCTAAAACCATTTGCAAAATGGGAAGAAGAAGTACCTCGACCAGATGCTTTGTGGATAAAAATATCCTTAGATATTGGTAACTTGAGCAAAACATTAAAAACAAATCATGAAAAATATATCAATTCTCTCAATAGTGTATTGAAAGATAATCCCGAGTTAGCAGAAGAGGTAAAAAAGCAGTATAAATTGAGATATACTTGGATTAGCGAATTTTTATATGAATATGATGCATTCCTTGAAGAATTTTATGAGAGGCTAAAGAAATCACTTGAGACAATCAAAATAAATAGAGATTTTTTCGTTGCAAAGAAGTTGGAGAATGGAAAGATAAAAGGAGTTATAGATATTTATTTGGAGTTATTTTACAAATATTTTCCTGACCTTGCCGTATTTAAAAATGATTCACCTATCAGATTCAGTATTGTATGGACAAATGTAAAATCACCTCTTATGTGGGTTGTAAGGGAAATCAATGAAGTTGGAAAACCCATTTCCATTACTCTAAAAAATCAGAATAGATTAGAAATAGATATTGAAACGATGCAGTATCTCAATAA
>JAGGUF010000063.1 GCA_021158595.1 bacterium
GGGGAGGATATAGGTGGGGGAGGGGAATCCCGCTCCCCGCTCCACGCTTCACGTTTTGTCCTCCAGCCCCACTTTTGTTCCAAAAGTGGGGCTGGGGAGATTTGAGATTTATTTTTTATGTCTTTTCTTGTAGAAGAAATTGTGAAATTTGGAGTTTCGGAGGAGACTGTTGCTTTGGTTTTAATGCTGCCAGTGGTAGCCACTTTTATTGCCTTTTGTCGCCAGATAATCGGTATTCGAGGATTAGGGATTTATATTACCTCTCTTATTGCCTTTGCTTTTGTGGAAACTCAAATAAAGTATGGCATTGTTATTTTCTTTGTGGTTCTTCTCTCAGGAACCTTTATGCGCTTTCTAATAAAAAAGGCAAGAATTCAATATCTACCCCGAATGGCCATTGTTTTAACTGGAGTCTCTTTTTCTATTTTTTTAATGTTTTTTTTGGGAAGATATTTCAAAATTGAGGGCTTACGGGTTATTTCTATCTTTCCTATTTTGATGATGATTTTGTTAACAGAGAGGTTTGTGGCTGTTCAGATTGAAAGGGGTCAGAAAATGGCTGTTCTTCTGGTTTCTGAAACCCTTGTCTTGGCAATTATTTCTTATTTTATAATAAATTCAGTCTATCTTCGAAACGTTCTCCTCTCTTGGCCTATTGCCAGTTTGTGTGTTATTTTCCTTTTTAATTTTGCTTTAGGTAAATGGACTGGTTTTAGAATAACTGAGTATTTCAGATTTAGAGAATTAATAGACTATCTTTCAAAAAAATAAAAATCTTTTCATTATGACAATCCCTCCCCCACCTATATCCTCCCCCTCCCAAAGGGAGGGGAGGAAATTGAGGAAATCCTCCTTAATCCTCCCCCTCCCTCTGGGAGGGGGAGGATTAAGGTGGGGGTGACAACTTTTTACGCGATGGCGTAAAAAGTTGACGAAATATGTTTCTCTCTACTTACGGAATTCTTGGAATTAATGCTCGTAATCAGAAATACCTAAGTTGTTCTCGAAGGGCTCATCGAATTTTAGATTCTAAGTTATTAACCAAAGAGGTTTTAAAAGAAGCAGGCCTTCCTATTCTTAACACCATTGCTGTAATAAAAAGCCGAAAGGAACTTTTTAACTTTGATTGGGACTGTTTGCCCAGTGCCTTTGCTCTAAAGCCAAACAGAGGTCTGGGAGGGGAAGGAATAGTAGTGGTCTATGCCCGAAAAAAAAGAACCTTAGAACCTACCTGGATAAAGGCAGACAATAGTCTTATCACAAAAAAAGAGATGGAAGCCCGGATTTTGGATATTTTAGATGGAAACTTCTCTTTATTTTCCTTGCCTGATGTTGCCTTTTTTGAAGAGAGAGCAAAGGTAGAGAAGGAATTGAAGCCTTATTCCTGGAGGGGAATCCCTGATATTAGGATAATAGTGTTTGAGGGAGTGCCGGTAATGGCAATGCTTCGTTTACCTACTCCTCAATCAAATGGAAGAGCAAACCTTCATCAGGGCGCTATTGGAGTAGGGATAGATCTTTCAACAGGAAAAACCACCAGTGCTATTGTTCATGAAAAGTTTATTGATTATTATCCAGGAACAAAATATCTTTTAAGAGGAATAAAGATCCCTTATTTTAAAGAGATTTTAAATTTAGCAGTCAGGGCACAGTTTGCAGTTAAGGTAAGATTTTTGGGAGTAGATATTACTATTGATAGAGAAAAGGGTCCTGTGATTTTGGAGTTAAATCTCAGACCCGGACTTGCTATTCAGATTGCTAATTTGGCAGGACTTGAAGAAAGATTAAAAAGAATAAAAGGAATTAGGCCAAAATCAGAAAAAAGAGGGGTAAGGCTGGCTCAGGATCTATTTGGAGAAAGCGAAGAGGAACCTTATCAGTCTATTTCTCAAAAAAGGATAGAGGAGATTTTTGGAAGAAAGGTTTTAGGACCGATAGAAGAGGTAGAGATTATGGGAAATGAACCAGGAAAAAGGTCTTCTTACAAGACATTGGCAAAAGTTGATACCGGCGCCTGGCGAAGTTCCATCTCTTTTGAGATTGCCCGGAGGTTAAAATTAAAAGTCTCTCCTGAACTTCGAATAGTGCGTTCCTCTTTGGGAGAGGAAATAAGAGTTCTTGCTCCAGTGACTTTCATTCTTAAAGGAGAAAGGATTGAGACCGAAGTCTTTTTAGCCGACCGCTCCCAGATGAAATATGAGATGATTATTGGTCGTCGGGATTTAAAAAATTTTCTCATTGATCCTTCCAAAATAAGATAAATTGTAATTGCTAACCAATTCGGTAACGGTTTGATTGTTATTATCTCCCTCCCCCACCTATATCCTCCCCCTCCCTTTGGGAGGGGGAGGATTTGGAGAGTCCCCACCTGTATCCTCCCTTTCCTTTAGGAGAGGATTGGAGGAGGAAGCCCTCTTTCTTTCCCCTCCCTTCATTGAGGAAGGATCGCCACCTGTATCCTCCCCCTCCCTTTGGGAGGGGGAGGAAAAAGGTGGGGGAGGGTCTATTTTTTATTTCGTTACCGAATTGATTGGATAGCACAGATAAATGATTATCAAAGATCTTTTTACCTTAAGAAGATTTTTCAAAAAAATTAAATTTCCTATCTTTGGAGTCGGGGTCTATGCCTTTAATAGATTAGGACCAGAGGGATTTTTAGACAATTACAGAATCTTATCCCTTTATCACTCCAAAGAGACAGAACTAATTAAAAAGGACCTTCCGGTTTTTTGTTTAGAGGAAAAGATTGGAAAGAGATTAACCCCTAAAAATTCCTCCACCCTTCTTTCTCATCCAGAAACCCAAAGATATATTCAAAAACACTGTCCTGATTATCCTCCTGTTATTCTCGCTTACAGATCTTTTAAAGCAATGGAGAAATTGGCAAAAAGAAACAAATGGAGGATTGCTGTGGCTCCTTATTTTTTTGGAAAGCGTCTTTTTGAGAATAAGATAAGATTCAGAAGGATACTCCAAAAAATTGGCATTCCTGTTCCCTCTGGCAGAATTGTTCCCCTTCCTTTAAAAAATTCTCATTTCTACCATTTTAAAAAAGAATTTGGTCTTCCCTTTGTTATTCAATATCCAACCAAAGGGGGAGGCAAGGGGACATTTTTTATAAGAGAGGAAACTGAGTTTAA
>JAGGUF010000037.1 GCA_021158595.1 bacterium
AATATTTCTATGAACCCCTTTCGAAAAATATTTAAGATTCTTGCCTTTTTAATAATTCTTTTTGTTATTATCTCCCTTGTTCTCTGGCTATTGTGGCCCCTATTTCTTTAACTACCATGACTTACCGGATGAAGGTGAGAGGAAAAACTCCTTGTCCCTTTTTGGACGATCGTTCAAAAAGGGACAAGGGGAGGGGTGAGGTCTGAAGGGAGAATGTATTTCCCTCCCCCTCCTTAATCCTCCCCCTCCCTCTGGGAGGGGGAGGACATAGGTGGGGGAGGGAAAATTCTTACTTCTTACTTCTTACTTCACCTCTTAGGTGGGATTTCCCGCTCCACGCTTCACGCTTTGGAATTTTTTTGTTTTGGGTATTGGAATTTCTTTAGGATTTAGGATTGTGGTTTGAGGGCTTCCTTTCCTCGCCTGAAGAGAATACAGGCGAGAAGGTTTCTTAGCAAAGTGCTTGGATAGTACACATAATACATTCTATCTCAAATTACAAATAGCCTCAAGTTCAGGTTAGTCCTCTTTTGACTTCAGTTTCTTCTCTAACTCTTCAATCTTCTTTTTTAATTCTCTCATTTTTAACTCCCTGCCTACAGTAATCCTATAAAACTTCTCAAGTTGATCAATTCTTTTCTGAAGTTCTTTTGTTCTCTCCTTAACCTTTTTTTCAAGAAGGAGTTTCTCCTCCTCTAATTGTCTGGTTCTTGCTCTAACCTTTATCTCTAAAACAGTCTTAGCCTCTTCTAATTGTTTGGTTCTTTCTTTAACCTTCTCTTCTAATTTTTGATTAAGTTTTCTAAATCTCTCCTTTTCTCTAATTTCTCCTAATGTGCTTTTAATCAGTAAATAACCAAATAATAGAAAGGTAATAATGACAATTCCTTTCAGTAGTCGAAGAGAAGATTGTTGAGTAAAAGCAAAATCTAAAAGAAGCAAAATGCTGATAAAAAACACATATAGTTCAGTCAAAATTACCTTTACCTCAAATAGTTTCTTTTTTAAGATAGCATATCCAATTAAACCTCCGGCTACAATTGCCGAACTAGTGCCAAACGTCTGAAGATATTTAAAACTACCAAAAAAGGGTAAGAAAACACAGAAAATAAGTTGGGCAAGAGCAAATATTCCTGCTCCGACCAGAAAATATTGAATCTTCAATCTCTCTTTCTTTGAAAGAAAAAAATATTTTCTCACCAGAATGTAGATTACTAAGAAAGTAAAAAGAGATATTGTCCCATAAAATAGAAATATTCCTTCTCCAAAAAGAACCTTAATCTCTCCATCTTTTAACCAGATATCTTTAATAAAAAAATCAGTAAAAGCGGAGAGATAGCCTAAGATGATAAAAACAAGTAAAACCAATTTGTTAAAAATGGGATAACTTTGTATTTTTTTAGGAAAGTATAGAGCAAAAAAATAAAAAGGAATGAAAAAAAGAGAAACAGTAGCAAAATTCAATTTAAGCCAGAGCAAAGCATAAGCACCTTGAATAGGAGAAAAGGCAAGATAACCAAAATTAAGCCAGAAAACTATAAGGATAATAGAAATAGAAAAGAAAAGATTCACCTTAGACCTTCGATTTGCAAAATAAATTAGCCCTGCCAATAAAATGCCAAATCCATTAGCCACAACTGTAAGTATTTTGTTAATAAAAACTAATTCCATTTTTTCCTAAATCGATAAACATAACTAAAAAAATTCGACCAGCATCTTACAGGTTCAAATCCTATTTCTTGGCACCATCTCTCTACTGCTCTTTTTAAAACATAATCTGGATCTGCTATGGTTTCACTTATCACCAAACTTCTCGAATCCTTTAAAACCCTTCTGGCCTCCCTGAGGGCTTTCTTTTTATTACGAACCTCTCCTAAAACAGAAATCAAAAACACCAAATCAAAAAAGTTATCGGCAAAGGGCAACCTCAGAGCATCCCCTCTGATTGTTTCTATGTTCTGAATGTCTTTGTTTTCTGGTTTTTTTAGTTTTTTCTCTAATCTTTTTAACATTTCAGACTGACAATCTAAGGCATAAACCTTGCCTTCTTTTCCTACTACTTTAGCAAATTCTAAGGTATAACCTCCAGGTCCACATCCTACATCCAACACCCTCATTCCCTTCCTTATTTCAGAAACCTCAATTATGGCTTCCGGAGGCTGAAGTTTCTTTCTCCATTTTGAATCAATCCAAAAAGAAAGAAAAGAAGGCATGGGAAACTCATAAAGTCTCCTCAAAAGTAGAGAAACCAAAACCAGAAGAGCAAGATACAGTAAAAAAATACTTTTCATAAGGGGGATTAAAATTTCAAAAAAAGAATTTTCCCCTCCCCCACCTATATCCTCCCTTTTTTAGAAGGAATACCTACCCCAATTTCCTCCCCCTTTTTAAGGGGGAGGAATACAAGGAGGGGGTTACATTGAGGAGGAAAATTCCTATCCCCCACCTTAGTCCTCCCCCTTCCCAAAGGGAAGGGGGAGGATTAGGGGAGGAGCCCCACCTGTAATC
>JAGGUF010000015.1 GCA_021158595.1 bacterium
AATACTCAATTAATCACCTTGGATAAATATATCCTCTGATAATCCAAGAGTTTTTATTAAGAGTTCTTCGATTTACTCTTCCCCAACCATATTTGTTCATTTCAGAGATAACAACAGAATCACCAATTACCTTCTCTACAAGAGCCACATGACCATACCAACTCTCTCGGGTGACCATTATGGCTCCGGGAACAGGTTGAGATCCGGTTTTGTAACCATATTTTCTGGCATTAGCCAGCCAATTCCTGGCATTTCCTGACCAAGGAATACATCCCCATCTTTTAGCCACATACCAGGTACACTGTCCATAGGGAAAACGATGACAACCCTTAGGAGTGATTTTAACAGGTCGGGAAGGAACAACAGATCTTGTAACGGAGGGGGTTCTAACAGAGTTTCGAGGTCTGGTAGTTCTGTAAATTGGCATTTTGGCATTGGGTAAAAATATCTTTTGTCCCTGAACAATTCTATCTCCATCAATCTGATTGTATTTTATTACCTCATTAAGATCTGCTTGATACCTTTTTACAATCTCTCCTAAGGTATCTCCTCGCTTGACAGTGTAAAGAATACCATCTTCTGGAGGAATGGTAATAGAGTCTCCAGGTCTGATAATAGACCAATCCTTTAGACCATTTGCCCAGAGAATGGTCTGGGTTTTAAGGCCAAATCTTTTAGCAATACCCGAAACAGTATCTCCTTTTTTAACTTTATATTCTATGAGTCCTCTGCGTTCTCTTTCTTGGTTGGAACCTGATTCTTCTGTATCTTCTTCCAGTTCTGCGATATCAATAGGCAACCCCTCAAAAACTCCCTCCTTTACCTTAATCTCTAAGGTATTTTCAATCAAAACCTCTGGGCTTTCTCTTGTTGCCGGTGAGAGATAGAGAGAAAGAGAATAAAGCGAGGGTTCTGGATCTTCAATAGCAAGCCCTGGTTTTGGACTAAAAACTAAGCCAACAAAAAGAACTGCTCCTAACAAAAGCAGTTTTGAATTTTTATTCTTCTGTTGCCAAGTTAACAAACCCTCTTGGCCAGAAAATTCAATTTTGGAGATGGTATTAATAAACCAAAATAGATTTTAATTAACCTATAATTGTCAACCATTTTAATAGGAGTATTGATAACGTCCCTTTTCACCTGTATCCTCTTCAGGCAAGAGGGAGAGCGTGGAAAAATCAAAATCTCAAAAATACAACGTGAAGCGTGAAACGTAAAGCGTGGAGCGTGAAATCCCTTCCCCTCCTTACTCCCCCCTCCCTCTGGCAGGGGGAGGATATATGTGGAGGTGGGATTAATTTCACACTCTCCGCTTTTAAAGATAATGTAGACGAACTACTATTCTAACTTATCATCCATTTTTATTTCTGTCAACCCCTCTCCTCCTTTCCTCCACTTAGTCCCCTCCCTTCCTTTGGTGATCTAAGAGAGTTAGAATCAATGGCAATAAGGACAGTTGAAATTGCAACTACCATTACTACACCTGCTGGAATTGCTATCGGAGTTTAACATTCCGGTGGGAGTAGAAATCAATTTTTTCAAGGAAGAACTCTCACATTTAGGACATCTAATCTTTTCTTTTCCAAATACCAACCTCTCAAACTGATAGCCACATTTCCGGCATTGATATTTGTAAATAGGCATAATTGTAAAGTTTGATCACTTGTTAACAATCTCCCCCACCTTAATCCTCCCCCTCCCAGAGGGAGGGGGAGGATTTTGGGGAGGTAATCCTCCCCTTTTTCTAAGGGGGAGGATATAGAAGGGATCCTCTCCTTTTTCTAAGGGGAAGGATAGAGATAGGACTCCTTCTTTCTAAGGGGGAGGATATAGGTGGGACTCCCTCCCCCAATCCTCCCCCTTCCCTTTGGGAAGGGGGAGGACTAAGGTGGGGGATAGGAATTTTCTTCTCCAATTAACCCCCTCCTTGTATTCCTCCCCCTTAAAAAACCAATATTTCTATGAACCCTTTTCGAAAAATATTTAAGATTCTTGCCTTTTTAATAATTCTTTTTGTTATTATCTCCCTTGTTCTCTGGCTATTGTGGCCTCTATTTCTTTAACTACCATGACTTACCGGATGAAGGTGAGAGGAAAAACTCCTTGTCCCTTTTTGGACGATCGTCCAAAAAGGGACAAGGGGAGGGGTAAGGTCTGAAGGGAGAATGTATTTCCCCACCCCCACCTGTAATCCTCCCCCTCCCTCTGGGAGGGGGAGGACTAAGGTGGGGGAGGGAATTCTCTTTGAATTTTGAGATTTTAGAAGGTTTAATTGCCAAAGTAAATTGGATATAATTTTTAAAGGTCGGACCTATAATTTTTTTATCTTTAAAAATATGCCCAAGATCAACAAAGAAAAATGTGTTGGGTGCGGCTCTTGTGTGGCTGCCTGCCCTTATGGGGCTATAAAAATAGGCGAAGATGGCAAGGCAGAGATTGATAAAGAAAAGTGTCAAAAATGTGGAAAGTGTATAGAGGTTTGTCCAATGGGAGCCATAGAAAAGGACGAGGAGGAGTAATTTGCACAGTTTCATCCTCTTGTTTACAATAGTTCTTACAATGAAGGGGATTCCCCACCCCCACCTAAGGGGTGAAGTAAGAAGTAAGAAGTAGGAATTTTCCCTCCCCCACCTATGTCCTCCTCCTTCCAAAGGGAGGGGGAGGATTAAGGTGGGGGAGGGGAAATACATTCTCCCTTCAGATCTCACCCCTCCCCTTGTCCCTTTTTGGACGATCGTCCAAAAAGGGACAAGGGGCTTTGCCTCTCACCTTCATTCGGTAAGTCATGGTAGTTAAAGAAATAGGGGCCACAATAGCCAGAGAACAAGGGAGATAATAACAAAAAGAATTATTAAAAAGGCAAGAATCTTAAATATTTTTCGAAAGGGGTTCATAGAAATATT
>JAGGUF010000022.1 GCA_021158595.1 bacterium
AATACCCCGATGTGAGCCAACCCTCGTGCAGCGCCACTTCCTAGGGCTAAACCAATTTTTAATTCTTTCTTTTTAAAAATTCCCATTTTTATAGTCTACCTGAACGCAATATTGCTATAACTAACCATAAACCCAGGATCCCGGCAATGAGAAAACCAAAGATACCCAATACGGGAAAACCCAAAAACAGAGGCCCTTTATTAGTCTGCATTATTATAGAAGAACCTATAATCAAAGCGGCAATAATTACACTAAAGGCAATTCGATTGCTCACTTTATCCATTTGCGATATCAGATTTTCCAGGCCTTTGTGTTCAAATTCTACTTTTAAGTTTCCTTTCTTTATCTTATTAAAAATTAAGCTTAAATCTTTCGGGAATGAACTTGCAAAAACATATAACTCTTTTGCAAATCCCCTCAATTCTTTTGCTATCCTTTTGGGACTATACTTTTCTCTTACCAATTTCCCCACAAATGGTTTTATGTGAATAGCCACATTAAACTCAGGGTCTAATTTTCTACCCACACCTTCAATGGTTATCAGTGCTTTACTTAAAAGAAATAAACTGGGTGGTATCTTTATTTTATTTTGCGAAACAACATTTATTGCATCCATCAAAAACTGCCCCATCTCTAACTCTTTTAATGGAATTCCATAATAACGGTCCATAAGCTCTTCTAAATCTAAACTTAATCTCTTAACATCCGCTTCTTCTACTACCCCCGTTGCGATAAGGGATTCAATTACTCCAGATACATCTCGCTCGACAACAGCAGTTAAGATGCTGGCAAATTGAACTTTTGTCTCCTCATCCAGACGACCTACCATACCATAGTCTACGAAGGCAATCCTATTATTATCCAGGACAAATATGTTGCCAGGATGAGGGTCGGCATGGAAAAATCCATGGATAAAAATCTGCTTTAATACAGCATTGGCTCCATTTATGGCTATCTGTTTCCTATCCAGCCCTGATTCTTCTATCTTTTCTATATCGGATACCTTTATTCCTTCAATTCTCTCTATAGTTAAAATTTTTGCTGTTGATAAATCCCGAAAAACCTCAGGAACATATACTATATCGTCATCTTTAAAATTTCTTCGGAATCTCTCAATATTATTTGCTTCTACATTGAAATCTATCTCTTTCAGAATCGTTTTTTTAAACTCCTCTACCACTCCTACTGGGTCATAGATTCTGCTTTCCTTAATATGCTTTTCTGCCAGTTTAGCCAACCCATATAAAATCTCTAAGTCAGCTGTAATCATTCTTCTTATATCGGGCCTCTGAACCTTTACAACAACTTTTTCGCCTGTTTTTAATTCCGCTAAATGCACCTCTGCCAGGGAAGCTGCAGCTACAGGTTGGGAAGAAAAATTATTAAATATTTTATTAATAGGCTGTTTAAACTCATTTTCAATTTGTGCTTTTACTTTCTCATATTCAATAGCAGGAGCCTCATCCTGCAATTTCTCAAATTCCTTACAAAACTCTAATGGAATAAGGTCGGGACGTGTGCTTAATATCTGACCCAATTTAATAAACGTAGGACCCAACTCCTCTAATACCTTACGTGCTCTGACAGGGGCAGGCTGGTTGAATACATCTAACTTCTTGATAGATTTGAGCTTAACAAATCTCCTACCTATAATATTCTGCTCGATATGCAAACGGTCAACTATATAGCCAAAACCGTATTTAACAAGAACCTGAAGTATCTGGCGTAACCTCTGGATATTATGAATCTTCTGGGTAATACCTGGTAGCATTAAATTTAAACTCTCTGTCCTATTCTATATTTTAATATTAAAAGAAAAAGCAGATTTTATTATTCTTTCTTATTTAATTTTTCCTTTAATTGTTCTATTTCAGATTTAAGGTCATTTAGTTCCTTACGAGTTGGTAAATCCAGCCTTTCTATCGCACCCTTAACTATCTTCTCAATCTGAGCTTCTAATTCTTTCCTGCTCTTTTCTCCTTTCTCCAGCAATTCACTGACTAATTTTTTGCCTTCTTCCTGACTAACTTCGCCTTTCTTAATTAATTCATTCACGACTTCCTCTGCTTTCTCTTTAGTCACTGTAACCAGCCCTAAACCCAGGTTGAATGCTTTTCTTAAAAAATCCTGCATAAATTCACCTCCTTTTGTTTAATTTTATTATAAGCTAAATCGATTCATAATAACATAGAAAAATCGAGGCACTCTCGTTACGAAAACCAAACCAGAATTCCTTTTGCTCCCAGGGTAATAAATAAACAGCCCAAAAAATCTCCTACTAAGAGCAGAAAAAGGCTTTCTCCTTTACTCAAATTAAGCGCATGAGTTAAAGGAATCGAGACATTTATTCCGCCGGTAAAGGGAATTACGTTTGCCAGCACAATGCCTACTTTACCCAGATGACTGAAAAAATGTATTAATCGCGAATTAGAGCTAATTAACCTATCCTGCAGGGATATAATTTTTTCTTTTGCTTTTCTGAGAAACTTTAATTTTAATACAGCCCCCCGGGATAAAAAATATATTAGATTCGTAAAAATTGTATCCAGAACCAATGCCAGGCCTAAAACTAAATAAACATTTAATCCCGAAGCCACACCATAAGGGATAGAGACCTTTCTACCCAAAGTAAGGTGTATTACTATAAAAGTAAAAATAACTACGTTAAACTTCATATTTAACTTTTCCCTGCCAGAGAAACTTTAACCAATGCTTCACTTAATTAAAGAAGTAAGAAAATCCAATATAGAATCCGTAAGGATCAACTCCTTTATTGGGCTCTTTTGTATCAGCATTAGAAAAATGCCTGAATCTGTATTCAAAACTTACCGCTTTATTTTTTTCAAAAAAATAATAGAAACCCGCTCCTGCCTGAACCTGAAAACACCATTGGGTTGCTTCTTCTCTTGTGTGCTGGGTTGTATATTGCAAACCTGTACCTACATTTATAAAAGGTAAAAATTTGCCAAATTTATAACCATACCTCAATAATAAACCGCAACCAGTTTCAAAATTGGAATCAGGAGAGATAACTCCTGCTATATAAGGTTCTGCTACGAATTCTAACATATTTCTCTTCTTTAAAAATGCATCTCCAACTTTAAATTTCTTTATTAAAGGCTTAATATCAAACCCAAGTCTTAAACCCACAGGAACCGTTACATAATCATCTTTTTCTGACAGGGTCCCATCTCTTAATCCTCCTGTAAAAAAGCCGAATTCTTTTACACTTTCTGGTTTTTCAAGAGAAAAACCCTCTGAGGAAGATGTGAAAAGCGAAAACAAGAAGATTATCAGCCAGAATTTGAAAATCTGTCTCATTTTTCACTCCTCCTTTCTAATACTAAGTTATCTCCTCAAGTGGGAGGACAAATGCTTTAACGCCTTCTTTACCAAGTTGTTTGCGCAATCCCCTTATTTTCTCAATAAGTTTGTCCTTCTTGTCCTCCTCTAAAGCCACTATCAAAACTGAATTTTTGGCTGGCCAGATATGATCACCTAAATGAGGACCACTCAATTTACCCACTCCCTGTGCCTCTTTAAACCTTGTATAACTTTTAATCTCCAACTCTTCTAAAACCTCTAATACCTCCTCATGAATAGCAACATTGTAGCAGATAATTACCAGTTTCATTTCTACCTCCTACTTTTCTACTACTTCCACCTTAGGGTTGGAAATATGGTTTTTTAAGTTATCATTCAACAAAAATTGAGAGGAAATTTCTATGATTTTTTTCTTGTTTAAAATTAAAGATAAATAATGGTCGCCAGAAAGGGTGTATTTAGGTGGATACCCTAAAGCTTCTTCAAAAATCTTTTGTGCTTTCTTAAGGATTATCTCATCAAATGAAGAAAAGAAAAGGATTACTTCTACTTTCTCTTTCAAAAGATGGCAAAAACTTAAAGGATCAAATAAAAAACACTCTTTTTCAGGCTTAATTTTTCCTAATAAACTTATATCTTTTAATTTCTCAACAAATTCTTTATGAAAACTGTAAATCTGGCGACACTTCTCTTTATTACATCCATAAAGATGATGGGTTTTTTTATAATTTTTTCTTAAAACAGGCAAAAGACCTTCCCAGATAATATAAACAAATCCTCCACCTGTATTTATCAAAATTGCTTTTTTAATTCTTTCATCAACTGCAGACACAATAGTAGCAATCATACCTCCCAAACTTACTCCCAAAATAGAAAAATCTTCTAAGAAGCCTTCTTCCTCCAAACAATCAAGAGAAGCTCTTACATCTATTACTGCCTGACGGAAACTGTCAAAGATCTCAAATAGATTATCACTGAAAAAATTATTCTTTTCTTTTTTTCGCAGATAATGAAAGGGTAAAATCATGAAAAATATGGGAATGCCTTTTTGAGAAAAGAATAAGGAAAAATTTTTAAAGAAACCAAAATGGTGATTGCCTGAACCATGAAGAAAGATTAAAGCTTTTTTTGTTTTTAACTGATGAGGAAGAAATAAAAAACCAATAGCTTCGTCAGGATATTTTTTAAAAGGACTCTCAAATTCTATTATGTATTCTTTAAAAACTCTATTCTCCTTTAAAAGCTTTTTTCTGTAATTCTTTTCAAAAGAATAATTATAAAACATTATTTTTCTTTATGGAAAATTGAATAGATTATAGGAACTAAAACCAAGGTAACTAAACTTGATAAAAGAAGGCCTCCGATTGCGGTAATTCCAAATGCCTGCCAGATTTCTCCTCCCTGACCTCTTCCCAAGGCTAAAGGTATCATACCAAAAATAGTGGTAAAAGAGGTCATTAAAACCG
>JAGGUF010000001.1 GCA_021158595.1 bacterium
TGTGGTGAAACTGTACGTATATGATTTTTTCATTTCTACATCCTCTTTCCTTCTTAAACTATCTTCTAAAAAGAGAGATCAACAAGTTCTTTGCCAGTATAGCCATTCGCTATTTTGCTATTGGAATGATTACCATCTTCGAACCGATTTATATCTACAAGATTACCCACTCTCTTCCTTTCAGTCTCTTATTTTTCGCCGCTGTATATGGATTATACGGGATTCTATCACCACTGGGAGGAATATCAATAACAAAAATTGGCATCAAAAAATCGATGTTGATTTCCCACCCCTTCTTTATTGGATTTTATATTTGTCTTCTTTTTCTTAAATCTTCTGTTCTCTGGTTATTTCTGTTAGCAATAATATTAAGAGCAATAGGAATGCTCTTTTTTTGGCCTGCTTTTCATACTGACTTCTCTAAATTCTCAAGACAAAGTGAAGAAGGAAAAGAGGTAGGAAAACTTAACTTCATTTGCACCTTTCCCGGAATTCTTGCTCCATTATTTGGAGGAATAATTATTGAGAGGTTTGGTTATTCCACTGTGTTTATAGTAATCTTGTGTCTCCTTATGGCTTCAGCAATCCCTTTATTCTTATCAAGAGAGGTTTATCAGATTTATACCGATTCATATAAAGAAACTATAGAAAGGATAAGAAAAAAGAAAAACAGATATTTAAATCTCTCTCTTATTGCAGAATCATGTGAAACAGGAATCAATTTTTTTCTTTGGCCTCTCTTTTTAATAATCTTGGGTATTTCCTTTGAAAATATTGGAGGATTAAGTTCAGTTGCCCTTATGGTGGGAGCCCTTTTCACTCTTTATATGGGAAAAATTACTGATAAGATAAGACCGAAAAGAGTATTGATAGCCGGCTCCATTCTCACATCTGGAGCCTGGATAGGAAAGTATTTTGTCTTTGACCCAATCTCAGGCTTTTTGGCTCAAAGCATCTATAGACTTTTTCGAACCTCGGCCCAGATTCCATTTCAAACGATTTTTTATGATAAAGCAAAAGATCATGGCTCAGAGATGGATGAATTTATAATTTTAAGAGAGATGATAGTTAATCTTAGTCGTTCTATTTTGTTCTTAGTTTTTTCCGGAATCTTCTTATTCACCTCAAAGGTAAACATTACCTTTCCGTTTGCTGCTGTTTTCTCCTTAATGTTTATGTTAATTTTAAAAAAGACATCATCTTCTAAGAAATAAGAAAATTATTCACTAATGACAATCATTACCTTCCTTCCTTTCAATACCTCTCCCCTATTCCATACATGTAAAGCATTATCTAATACTCGGTATTTAAAGGTAAAGTTTTCCCCTCTTCTGGTACCAGGATCATTAACAATTAGTTCTTGCTCTCTATCATCCCAGCCAATCCCTACCAGCATATGATAAACAGGTCCCGGACTGCGATAATAGGGATTTTTTCCTTCTGATAGAGGTCCAAAAAGGAGTCTTCCAGCAGTGGGCAAAATTACTGGGGTACCTTTATTTATCTGTTTCTTAATATCTTCAATTGATATGTCATAAATTGTCTTTACATTCTTATAATCATAGAATTCTTCAGCCAATCTTGCTACCTCCTCTGCCTCGAGATTATGGTGGTCTCCCCAATTTCGGTTCTGATAATTGATCATATCTAAGATTTCTTTATCCGCTATTTCCGGCGTCAATTTTCCTTTCTTAAGGAAGGTATTAACCATTAAAATAGCAGCCTCTTCACAGGCATCATTATGATCTTTATCCCAAACTCCAAAAGGAGCCTGAGGGGTAAAGGGAACTTCTAATTTGAACCTAACTGGAAGTGACTCTTCTTTTGCCTGTTTTTTAGAAGAATCCTGAGACCTATCTTCCTTCAAAAGAGGTTTATTAGCACCTTTCTCTATGGTGAAGATCTCTTTATCTCTTTTTCCTGTCACTGAAAATTCTTTTTTAGGAATTAAAAGAAGCCCACTTAACAAAACCAAAACAAAAATAAAAATCCCAAAACCTACTTCCTTTCGCATCTAACCAATAGTTTAATTAATTTAACAACCATTTCCAAAGAGGAATAATTTGTATTCTATATTAGTAAGCATTTTGGCGATTTACCCCACACCATTTTTTTATAACAAAAGTGGTGCGGGGTTTACCTTAAATATCTTCTTATTTCGTAGGGATGAATAAAATAAACCTTGTTAACTGATTTTTCATAAATATCCATATTAACCACTAAAGCCATTTTTGCCGAATATTTCTCCAAAAAATTTCTCAAACCTAAAGGAATTTTAGGGTTTTTCAGTTTCGATTTAACTTCCATTGGGATAAGGGTTTCTCCTTTAATAACTAAAAAATCAATTTCGCCTCCCTGCTTAGTTCGCCAAAAACGAACTTTTTCAAAGGTCTTCAGAGAAAGCAAAATTTCTTTAAAAACCGCATTTTCTAACAAAAAACCGGCATCCGTCCTCTCTTCAAATAAAGAAAAAATACCTAAGGCATAATTTCTTAACCCTACATCGTTAAAATAAATTTTATTTTGTTTTATTATCTCTTGATGGGGATTTTTAAAATAAGGATAAACAGGGGTAATAATAAAGGTTTCTTCAAGGGCTTTCAGATATCTTTCTACTGTTCCTCTGTCTAAATTCAAAGAATTGGCTAATTCACTGATATTAACCAATTGCCCCGTTTGACCGGCTAAAAGTTTAACTAATTTAGAAAAACCAAGTCGATTTTTTATTTCTAAAAATCCAACGATATCTTTTTCTATATAACTGGTATAAATTTCTGACAATACTTCTTCTTTTTTTTCTCTTGTTTTTGAAAAAACAACCTTAGGATAACCACCCCAAATAGCATACTCTTTAAACAGAGAGATTAATTCCCTTCTGGATAAATCAGAAA